>NZ_JAVDYB010000001.1:1385000-1691363 GCF_031458235.1 Catenuloplanes atrovinosus
ATTCTGGCGAATAGCACCCTGTTGAGTCCTGAAGGAACAACCGTGAGGTTGGGTCTTCGAGGAACGGAACGCCAGGCATGACCTTGCGCCAAATATCTCGGCCGGTAGGCTGGCTGATTTGGTGTGTGGTGGTTGTGGGTTGGTTGTTTGTTGAGAATTGCACAGTGGACGCGAGCATCTTGTTTACTCTGTAGGTCAAGTTGTCAAGGGCGAACGGTGGATGCCTTGGCACCAGGAGCCGATGAAGGACGTGGGAGGCCGCGATAGGCCTGGGGGAGCTGTCAACCGAGCTGTGATCCCAGGATGTCCGAATGGGGAAACCCGGCACCAGTCATGTGGTGTCACCTGCACCTGAATTCATAGGGTGTATGGAGGGAACGCGGGGAAGTGAAACATCTCAGTACCCGTAGGAAGAGAAAACAATACGTGATTCCGTGAGTAGTGGCGAGCGAAAACGGATTTAGCCTAAACCGAGTGTGCGTGATACCTGTCAGGGGTTGCACCTTCGGGGTTGTGGGATCTCCTTTAATGTGCTGACACGCATTGAGAGAGTTACAAAGCATATTGCTAGCAGAACAGTCTGGAATGTCTGGCCGTAGCGGGTGAAAGTCCCGTATGTGAAAGCTGTATGCCTCTCTTGGAGACACCCGAGTAGCAGCGGACTCCTGAAATCTGCTGTGAATCTGCCAGGACCACCTGGTAAGGCTGAATACTTCCTGGTGACCGATAGCGGACGAGTACCGTGAGGGAATGGTGAAAAGTACCCCGGGAGGGGAGTGAAATAGTACCTGAAACCGTTCGCCTACAATCCGTCGGAGCCTTGAGGGGTGACGGCGTGCCTTTTGAAGAATGAGCCTGCGAGTTAGTGGCATGTGGCGAGGTTAACCCGGGTGGGGTAGCCGTAGCGAAAGCGAGTCTGAAGAGGGCGTCTGAGTCGCATGTTCTAGACCCGAAGCGGGGTGATCTAGCCATGGGCAGGCTGAAGCGCGGGTAAGACCGTGTGGAGGGCCGAACCCACCAACGTTGAAAAGTTGGGGGATGACCTGTGGTTAGGGGTGAAAGGCCAATCAAACTCCGTGATAGCTGGTTCTCCCCGAAATGCATTTAGGTGCAGCGTTGCGTGTTTCTTGCCGGAGGTAGAGCACTGGATGGCCTAGGGGCCCTACAAGGTTACTGAAGTCAGCCAAACTCCGAATGCCGGTAAGTGAGAGCGTGGCAGTGAGACTGCGGGGGATAAGCTTCGTAGTCGAGAGGGAAACAGCCCAGATCGCCAGCTAAGGCCCCTAAGCGTGTGCTAAGTGGAAAAGGATGTGGGATCGCATTGACAACCAGGAGGTTGGCTTAGAAGCAGCCACCCTTTAAAGAGTGCGTAATAGCTCACTGGTCAAGTGGTTCCGCGCCGACAATGTAGCGGGGCTCAAGTACACCGCCGAAGCTGTGGCATTCACACCTATGGTGTGGATGGGTAGGGGAGCGTCGTTCAGCGGGTGAAGCTGCCGGGTGACCGAGTGGTGGACGCTGGACGAGTGAGAATGCAGGCATGAGTAGCGAATGAAGGGTGAGAATCCCTTCCGCCGGATGACCAAGGGTTCCAGGGCCAGGCTAATCCGCCCTGGGTGAGTCGGGACCTAAGGCGAGGCCGAGAGGCGTAGTCGATGGACAACGGGTTGATATTCCCGTACCCGCGAAAGAACGTCCCTGCCGAACCTCACTGTGCTAACCACGTGAGTTAGTGGCGACCTTCGGGTCAAAGCTAACGAGCCTGGGATCCTGGTGGGTAGTAGGCAAGCGATGGGGTGACGCAGGAAGGTAGCTGAGCCCGGTGAGTGGTTGTGCCGGGGTAAGCGTGTAGGCCGTGTCATAGGCAAATCCGTGACGCATGTAGGCTGAGACGTGATGCCGAGCCGATTCAGGTGAAGTCAGTGATCCTATGCTGCCGAGAAAAGCCTCTAGCGAGTTCTTAGCGGCCCGTACCCTAAACCGACACAGGTGGTCAGGTAGAGAATACCGAGGCGACGGGTGAACTGTGGTTAAGGAACTCGGCAAATTGCCCCCGTAACTTAGGGAGAAGGGGGGCCGGACGCGTGAAGCCCCTTTGCGGGTGGAGCGTGGTATGGCCGCAGAGAGCAGGGGGAAGCGACTGTTTACTAAAAACACAGGTCCATGCGAAGTCGTAAGACGATGTATATGGACTGACGCCTGCCCGGTGCTGGAACGTTAAGGGGACCGGTTAGCTCTTCGGGGCGAGGCTGAGAACTTAAGCGCCAGTAAACGGCGGTGGTAACTATAACCATCCTAAGGTAGCGAAATTCCTTGTCGGGTAAGTTCCGACCTGCACGAATGGCGTAACGACTTCCCCACTGTCTCAACCACAGGCCCGGCGAAATTGCAGTACGAGTAAAGATGCTCGTTACGCGCGGCAGGACGGAAAGACCCCGGGACCTTTACTATAGCTTGACATTGGTATTTGGGTTGGCTTGTGTAGGATAGGTGGGAGCCGGTGAAGCTCGGACGCCAGTTCGGGTGGAGGCAATCTTGAAATACCACTCTGGTTGATCTGGGTATCTAACTTCGGGCCCTTATCGGGTTCAGGGACAGTGTCTGGTGGGTAGTTTAACTGGGGCGGTTGCCTCCTAAAGGGTAACGGAGGCGCCCAAAGGTTCCCTCAGCCTGGTTGGCAATCAGGTGTTGAGTGTAAGTGCACAAGGGAGCTTGACTGTGAGACTGACGGGTCGAGCAGGGACGAAAGTCGGGACTAGTGATCCGGCACTTGCGTGTGGAAGCGGTGTCGCTCAACGGATAAAAGGTACCCCGGGGATAACAGGCTGATCTTCCCCAAGAGTCCATATCGACGGGATGGTTTGGCACCTCGATGTCGGCTCGTCGCATCCTGGGGCTGTAGCAGGTCCCAAGGGTTGGGCTGTTCGCCCATTAAAGCGGTACGCGAGCTGGGTTTAGAACGTCGTGAGACAGTTCGGTCCCTATCCGCCGCGCGCGTAGGATACTTGAGAAGGGCTGTCCCTAGTACGAGAGGACCGGGACGGACGAACCTCTGGTGTGCCAGTTGTCCTGCCATGGGCATGGCTGGTTGGCTACGTTCGGAAGGGATAACCGCTGAAAGCATCTAAGCGGGAAGCTCGCTTCAAGATGAGGTATCCCACCCACGTGTTGGGGTAAGGCTCCCAGTAGATGACTGGGTTGATAGGCCGGAGATGTAAGCACGGTAACGTGTTGAGTTGACCGGTACTAATAGGCCGAGGACTTGACTACAGTCCTTTAAGCGTAGATGTTTGCGTCCACTGTGTGATGTCTGAGCAAACAACCGTGATGTTTTCCGGTTGATATGTTCATAGTGTTACGGCGGTTATAGCGGAGGGGAAACGCCCGGTCACATTCCGAACCCGGAAGCTAAGCCCTCCAGCGCCGATGGTACTGCACTCGGGAGGGTGTGGGAGAGTAGGACACCGCCGGACTTCTTTACAATTGAGGGCCACCCTTCCCGGGTCGGCCCTTAGTTGTATTTCGGGCTCGCCCGGGCCGGGCGACATATCTCGACAGTAAGCCGGCGCTGCGAGCGGCAGCGCCCCCAGGAAGGATGTACCCCTGTGAACCCAGGACCGGACGGCGACAACCCGCGTTCTCGGCGGGATGACGGCCGCGACGGGCGGGGCCGCGACGACGCTCGCGGCAGCCGCGACAGTCGTGGCGGTGACCGGGACTTCCGGGGCGGCGACTCCCGCGGCGCCGGCGGCTTCCGCGACCGCGACTCTCGCGGCGGCGACTCTCGCGGCGGCGGTTTCCGTAGCGGCGGCGACCGTGACTCCCGTGGTGGCGGCTTCCGCAGCGGTGGAGATCGCGACTCCCGTGGTGGCGGCTTCCGTTCCGGCGGTGACCGTGACTCGCGTGGCGGTGGCTTCCGCAGCGGCGGCGACCGCGAGGGCGGTTTCCGCTCCGGTGGCGACCGCGACTCGCGCGGTGGTGGCTTCCGTTCCGGTGGCGACCGCGATTCGCGTGGTGGCGGCTTCCGTAGCGGTGGCGACCGTGACTCGCGTGGTGGTGGGTTCCGCTCCGGGGGTGACCGTGAGGGCGGTTTCCGCTCCGGTGGCGACCGTGATTCGCGCGGTGGTGGGTTCCGTTCCGGCGGCGACCGTGACTCCCGTGGTGGCGGCTTCCGCGACCGCGAGGGACAGGGTGGCGGCTTCCGTAGCGGTGGCGACCGTGACTCGCGTGGTGGTGGTTTCCGCTCCGGGGGTGACCGTGAGGGCGGTTTCCGCGGTGGCGACCGTGACTCGCGCGGCGGCGGTTTCCGTTCCGGCGGCGACCGTGACTCCCGTGGCGGCGGCTTCCGCGAGCGTGAGGGACAGGGCGGCGGATTCCGCGGCGGGGATCGTGACTCGCGGGGTGGCGGCTTCCGCGACCGCGAGGGCGGCTTCCGCTCCGGCGGCGACCGTGACTCCCGCGGCGGCGGTTTCCGCTCCGGCGGCGACCGTGACTCGCGTGGTGGCGGCTTCCGCTCCGGCGGCGACCGCGACTCGCGTGGTGGCGGCTTCCGGGACCGTGAGGGCCAGGGCGGCGGCTTCCGCAGCGGCGGCGACCGTGACTCCCGTGGCGGCGGCTTCCGCTCCGGCGGCGACCGTGACTCGCGCGGTGGCGGCCCTCGTGAGGGCGGCTTCCGTGGCGGCGACTCCCGTGGTGGAGACTCCCGTGGTGGCGCGCCGCGTGAGGGCGGTTTCCGCGGTGGTGACCGTGACTCGCGTGGTGGCGGGTTCCGGGACCGTGAGGGCGGGTTCCGCGGTGGCGACCGTGAGTCGCGCGGTGGTGGCTTCGGCGGTGCCCGCGAGGGTGGCTTCCGTGGCGGTGACCGGGACTCCCGTGGCGGCGGCTTCCGCGGTGGCGACCGCGAGGGCGGCTACCGGGGTGGTGACCGCGACTCGCGCGGCGGCGGTTTCCGTGGGGGCGACCGCGAGGGCGGTTTCCGTTCCGGTGGTGACCGTGACTCGCGTGGCGGCAACTTCCGGTCCGGTGGTGACCGTGACTCCCGGGGTGGTGGCTTCCGCGAGCGTGAGGGTGGCTTCCGGGGCGGCGACCGCGACTCGCGCGGTGGCGGGTTCCGCGAGCGTGAGGGTGGCTTCCGCGGCGGTGACCGTGACTCGCGCGGCGGCGGGTTCCGCGAGCGTGAGGGCGGCTCCCGCGGGGACTCGCGCGGTGGCTTCCGGGAGCGTGAGGGGGACGTCCGTAACGATCGGGGCGGGTTCCGCGAGCGCGAGGGCCAGGGGCAGGGCGGTCTCCGGGACGGTGACCGGGGCGAGGACCGTACCGGTGGCACGCAGGCCGCGCCGGTCATCCCGGACGACGTCGAGGCGACCGAGCTCGATCGGGACGTACGCGCGGAACTGCTCTCGCTGAACAAGCCGGTGCAGGAGAGCGTCGCCCGGCACCTGGTGATGACCGGCCGGCTGGTCGACGAGGAGCCGGAGGAGGCGCTGGCGCACGCGCTGGCGGCCCGGCGGCTCGCCTCCCGGATCGCGGTCGTGCGCGAGGCCGTGGGCCTGGCCGCGTACCACGCCGGCGAGTGGCAGACCGCGATCGCCGAGCTCCGTACGTACCACCGGATGAGCGGCAAGCAGACGCACGTCGCCGTGCTCGCGGACTGTGAGCGGGCGCTCGGGCGTCCGGAGCGCGCGATCGACCTGTTCCGCAACACCGACAGCGCGACGCTGCCCAAGGACGCGGCCGTGGAGCTGCTGATCGTGGCCGCCGGCGCCCGTGGCGACATGGGCCAGAACGACGCGGCCGTCTCGATGCTGCAGGTCCGCGAGCTGACCGCCGAGGGCAACGCGCCGTGGGCCGGCCGGCTGCGCTACGCCTACGCCGACGCACTCCTCTCCGCCGGCCGCCGCGAGGAGGCCCGCGAGTGGTTCGCGCGCGCCGCGGCCGCCGACGAGGACGCCGTCACCGACGCCGCCGAGCGTCTCCTCGAACTCGACGGCGTCGAGATCGAGGACGACGACCAGTCCGACGACCCCTCCTCCTCCACCACCTCCGCGGCCCCTCACGCCACCACCGGCGCGGCAGCCGACGAGGACGACGAGGCCGACCTCGACGAGGACGCCGACGAGGGCGAGGGCGATCGCGACGGCGACGATGACGATCGCGACGACGACGATCGCGACGATGACGATGACGATCGCGACGACGACGATAACGACGACGATCGCGACGACGACGATGACGACGACGATCGCGACGACGACGATGACGACGACGATCGCGACGATGACGATCGCGACGACGACGATGACGATGACGATCGCGACGACGACGACGACGATGACGATGACGATGACGATCGCGAGGGCGACGACGATCGCGATGACGAGGATGACGACGATCGCGACGGCGACGACGATGATCTCGGCGACGACGACGATGATCTCGATGAGGATGATGAAGAGGACGACGTCGAGTCGGATGAGGACGAGGAACTGACCGGCACTGCCGGTTCCGGTGCCGAGTCCGAGAGTGCCGAGTCCGGCGCGGGGGAGAAGAACGCCGCCGACGAGGATGATGAGGACGCGAAGCTGAAGGCCAAGGAGGCCGCGGAGTCCTCGGCCTCGCGCGACCTCGGCCCGAAGTTCAACGACGGCACCACCCGCTGATCCGGCTTCATCGCTGATTTACAGAAGGCCCCGGCCACTCGGCCGGGGCCTTCTGCATGCCATCGCCCCGGCGCCTGTCGACGATAAGCCGATATTTCAGGCGCGAAGCGCCCGCGGCCGCATCCGACGCACGACGCCGGCCCGGGCAAGCCGACGCGCCGGGAACAACGCGCCCGCCGCCGTCACGTGCCTGGCGGGTGCTGCCGCGAATGCCGCCCGGCGCCGGTGCCGCGCCCGGCCGCCGGCCCGCCTCCCACCTCTCCCGCGCGCCGATCTAGGGCGGATGCCAGCGCTTTGATCTCCAACTACGCGAATGTCCCCTAGATCGCGGGGGCGGCGGGGCGGCAGGGCGGAGGGCGCGGCGGGGGGCGGAGGGCGCGCCGGGGGCGGAGGGCGCGCCGGGGGCGGAGGGCGCGCCGGGGGCGGAGGGCGCGCCGGGGGCGGCGGGGGCGGAGGGCGCGGAGGGCGCGGAGGGCGCGCCGGGGAGGGGGTGGAGGGGTCAGGGGGTGGTGGCGAGGGCGGGGGTGGCCGGGTATGGGGTGTGGTGTTCGCAGGCGGAGGGGGTTTGGGAGCTGATGATGATGGCGTTGAGGCGGTCGCGGGTGGCGATGAGGTCCTGGATCTGGCGGTCGATGCGGTCGCGTTCGGCCTTGAGGAGAGCGGTGGAATGCTCACTGGGCTCGTTGGCGTCGACGCAGGGGAGGAGTTCGGCGATGTGGCGGCTGGAGAGGCCGGCGCCGTAGAGCTGCTGGATCAGGCGGACGCGCTCGACGGCCGGCTCGGGGTAGTGGCGCTGGCCGCTGGCGCTGCGGGCGGCGTGCAGCAGGCCCTGCTCCTCGTAGTAGCGCAGCGCGCGCACGCTCACGCCGGCGCGGGTGGACAGGTCGCCGATTCGCATCATCGCTGCTCCCGGGAAGGTGTTGCCTCTGACGTCAGTGTCAGGTTCTAGCGTAGCTCCCGGCAGGCGAACAACTCGCAACGGGAGGAAAGCATGCGGATCGCGAACCAGATCGCCCTGGTCACCGGCGCCAATCGAGGGTTGGGGCGGCATTTCGCGGAGCAGCTGCTGGAGCGCGGCGCGGCGAAGGTCTACGCGACGGCGCGGCGGCCGGAGGCGGTCGATCTGCCGGGCGTGGAGGTGCTGCGGCTGGACGTCACGGACCAGGCTTCGATCACGGAGGCGGCGGCCCGGGCGACGGACGTGACGCTGCTGGTCAACAACGCGGGGATCTCCACCCGGTCCAACCTGCTCACCGGTGACCCGGCGGACGTCCGGGCCGACCTGGACACCAACTTCTGGGGCACGCTGGCGGTCACCAAGGCGTTCGCGCCGATCCTGGGAGCGAACGGGGGTGGCGGCATCCTCAACGTACTGTCCGCGATGTCCTGGTTCTCCTATGACGGGTCGAACTCGTACGCGGTGGCGAAGGCGGCGGCGTGGGCGCTGACCAACGGGGTGCGGCTGGAGCTGGCGGGGCAGGGCACCCGGGTCGCCGCGTTCCACCTGGGGGTGGCGGACACGGACTTCTCGGCCTGGTACACCGCGACCCCGAAGATGGACCCGGCGGCCGTGGTACGGGCGGGGCTGGACGGGCTGGAGGCGGGGCAGATCGAGATCCTGGGCGACGAGTGGTCCGCCGCCATCAAGGCGTCGCTGGCGAGGGACCCGCGCGAGTTCTACCCCGCGGTGGCGTGAGCCGGGTACACCAGGTGGCCGCAGGTGCCCGGGGTGGCGGTGGTGCACTCGACGATCACCTCGTCGAGGCGGTCGCGGGTGGCGACGAGCTCCCGGATCTGCCGGTCGATGCGGTCGCGTTCGGTGCGCAGCAGCGTGATCGCCTCGTCCGTGGCCTCCTGCGCGTCCACGCAGGGGAGCAGCACGGAGAGCGAGCGGCTGGACAGGCCGGCGGCGAACAGGCCCTGGATCAGGCCGACGCGTTCCACCGCGGCCTCGGGGTAGGCGCGCTGCCCGCCGCCGGTGCGCGCGGCGGGCAGCAGGCCCTGCTCCTCGTAGTAGCGCAGCGCGCGCGTGCTCACGCCGGTCTTCGCGGCCAGGTCGCCGATGCGGATCACGCGGGCTCCAGGAGATCGGACTTGCAATTGACGTCAACGTCAAGTTTTAGCGTAGCTCCCGGCCACATCAGCCACTGAAGGGGAGCGACGTCATGAAACTGGAGAACTCGGTCGCGCTGGTCACCGGCGCCAACCGTGGGCTGGGCCGGGACTTCGCGGAGCAACTGCTGGAGCGCGGCGCGGCCAAGGTCTACGCGACGGCGCGCCAGCCCGAGTCCGTCGACCTGCCGGGCGCCGAGGTGCTGCGGCTGGACATCACCGATCCGGCGTCGATCGCGGACGTGGCGGCCCGGGCCACGGACCTGACCCTGCTGGTCAACAACGCGGGCAACGCGTCGTTCGCGAACCTGGTGGACGGCGACGAGACGGAGATCCGAGGCCAGCTGGACGTGTTCTTCTGGGGGCCGCTGCGGCTGGTGCGCGCGTTCGCGCCGATCCTGCGGGCGAACGGCGGCGGTGGAATCCTCAACATCAACTCCGCGATGTCCTGGGTGGCGGGCGGCCGGGCGAACGCCTACCACGTGGCCAAGGCCGCGCAGTGGGCGATGACCAACTCGGTGCGCGGCGAGCTCGACGGCCAGGGCACCCACGTCGCGGGCGCGTACTTCGGCATGACGGACACCGGTCACCAGGACTTCTGGACCGGGCCGCTGAACGACGCGGCGGAGATCGCGAGGCGCACGCTGACCGCGTGCGAGGCGGGCGAGGTCGAGATCATCCCGGACGAGCTGGGTGCGAACGCGAAGGCGATGCTGGCGGGTCCGCCGCGGGTCCACCCCACGGCGGGGTGACGCGCGAGCACGCCTGGAATGATCGGGGCGGAACAGCGACGGCCGAGGAGGCAGCGTGAGCGATCGTCTGATCGACGGGTACGACCTGGTGATCTTCGACCTGGACGGGGTGGTCTACCTGATCGACCAGCCGATCCCGGGCGCGGTCGAGGCCATCGCGCGGCTGCACGAGGCCGGGATTCCGGTCGCCTACGCCACGAACAACGCGTCCCGCCGGGCCGCCGACGTGGCCGCGCTGCTCACCGGCATGGGCATCCCGGCCACGCCGGAGGAGGTGCTGACCTCGGCGGGCGCGTCCGCGGCCGTGCTGGCGGACCGGCTGCCGGCCGGCGCGAAGGTGCTGGTCGTCGGCGCGGACGCGCTGCGCGCCGAGATCGAGGCCGCCGGGCTGACCGTGGTCGGCAAGGCGGAGGACCGGCCGGCCGCGGTCGCGCAGGGATACGGCCCGGCGGTCGGCTGGGCGGACCTGGCCGAGGCGAGCGTGGCGATCCGGGCCGGCGCGATGTGGCTGGCCACCAACACGGACAAGACGCTGCCCAGCCCGCGCGGGCCGCTGCCCGGCAACGGGTCGCTGGTCGCGGCGCTTCGCCACGCGCTCGGCCGGGACCCGGACGTGATCGTCGGCAAGCCGGCGCCCGCGCTGTTCACCACCGCGGCGGAGCGGGTCGGGGCCAGGAAGGCGCTGGTCGTCGGCGACCGGCTGGACACCGACCTGGAAGGCGCGGTCCGGGCCGGCATGGACGGGCTGCTCGTGCTCACCGGCGTGCACACGATCGAGGACCTGCGCGCGGCCCCGGCGGAACAGAAGGCCACGTTCGTCGCGGCCGACCTGGGCGGCCTCTTCGCGCCGGCGGTCAAGGCGGACGACTACAAGGCCTAGAGACCCGTTCGAGGGGTACGGAGTCCGGCCCCGTACCCCTCGAACGGGTTCTCAGAGAAGCTTGCGGAGCTTGAGCAGGTCGAACGGGTTGGCGCCGATCTTCACCTGGCCGGCGCCGACCGCCTTCATCACGTCGAGCCGGCCGTTGACCAGCTCGATCAGGTCGTCGCTGTTCGCGGTGAGGGAGATCTTCGCCTTCGGGTCGTCGCCGTCGGCGATGTCGACCAGCCGGCCGTCCACCAGCTTGCCGTGGAACGCGGTGCCCAGGTCGGGGACGCGCGCGGCGAGCGTGCGGTTGAGGTCGATGCGCTGCTGGGCCGCCGCGTTCGCGGCGAGCCGCGCCGCGAGGGTGTTCAATGCCGCCCGAACCTCGTCTACGCTGGCCACGCCTGATCCTCTCCACGCCGGTCGCCGGTCTCCCGCACGGTACCGCACGGGTCCGGCGGCGTCGCCCGGTAGCGTGGCACGCGCGGGGACTGTGCTGAGCGGAACAGTGAGGGGAAGCCGGATGCAGAAGGAAGCGTGGCGGGCCTACCTGGACCTCGCCCTGGGACTGACCGAGAGCTCGCGCAAGCAGGCCACCAGGACCGCCATGCGGCTGGTCGGCAAGGGCGGCGCGACCGCGGCCCAGCTCCAGACGATGGTCGAGGAGGCGCTGGCCGCCGGCACGGCGAACCGAGCCGTGGTCGAGCGCCTGGTCCGCAACGAGGTCGACCGCGCGCTCGGCGTGGTCGGACTGGCCAAGTCGGACGACGTGGCCGCGCTGCGGCAGCGGGTCGCCGACCTGGAGGCGCGGCTGGCCGGGCCGGTGGACGTGCCCGGTGACCTGCCGGTCGACGCCACGGTGGAGGCCGCCGCGGCCGCGTCCGCGGCGACCGTCGCACCGGTGACACCGGCGCCCGGGACACCTCTGGCGAAGAAGACGGTGGCGAAGAAGGCCGTGGCCAAGAAGGCGGTGGCGAAGGCGCCGGCCGGCGGCACCGCGGTCCCGGACGCGCTCGCCGCGCCCGCGGCGCCGGCCGAGGACGAGCCGGTGGTGGAGCCGCCGTCCGCCACGCCCGCGCAGCGGATCACGCCGCCGCGCAAGGCACCGGCGAGGAAGACGCCCGCCGACCTGCCGCCCGCGGTGAAGAAGGCGCCGGCCAAGCGCGCCAAGAAGGTCGCGGCGCCGGTGCTGGACGAGGGGACCGGCAGCTGATGAGCACGCCGTTCCCGGTGCCGCGCCCGCCGGCCGTGCCCCGGCCGCCGACGAGCGCGCCGCCGGTCCCGCTCACCGAGCCCGGCGACGGGACCACCGGGCACCCGGCCGTGGACGCGATGCTCGCCTCGCTGGCGAACGCGGCGTCGCTGTCCCCGGCCGACCAGATCGCCGAGTACGAGGCCGCGCACCAGATCCTGCGCGAGACGCTCGCCACGATCGACCAGGCCTGACCGCTCCTCCCGGAAGACACGTGAAGAACACCGCATGGCACGCCGCATCCGTCTAGACGCCGAACTCGTCCGCCGCGGCCTGGCCCGCTCCCGTGAGCAGGCCGCCGCGCTCATCGAGGCCGGCCGCGTCGAGGTCCGGGGCGTGGTCGCCCGCAAGGCCGCCGCGCAGCTCGACCCCGCCGAGCCGATCGTGGTCACCGGCGCGGACCCGGTCGACGAGTACGTGTCCCGCGGCGGGCACAAGCTGGCCGGCGCGCTCGCCGCGTTCGGGCCGCGCGGGCTGGCCGTGGCCGGCCGGCGGTGCCTGGACGCGGGCGCGTCCACCGGCGGCTTCACCGACGTGCTGCTGCGCGCGGGCGCGGCCGAGGTGGTCGCCGTGGACGTCGGCTACGGCCAGCTCGCCTGGCGGCTGCGTACCGATGAGCGGGTGCGGGTCTTCGAGCGCACGAACGTGCGCTCGCTCACGCCGGAGCTGATCGGTGGCCCGGTCGACCTGGTCGTGTCGGACCTGTCGTTCATCTCACTGCGCCTGGTGCTGCCCGCGCTGGCCGACTGCGCGCTGCCGGGCGCCGACCTGGCGCTGATGGTGAAGCCGCAGTTCGAGGTCGGCAGGGAGCGCGTCGGCGAGGGCGGCGTGGTGCGCGATCCCGCGCTGCGCGCCGACGCGGTGCTCGACGTCTGCGCCGCCGCGCTCACGCTGGGGCTGGGGCTGGCCGGCGTGGCCGCGAGCCCGCTGCCCGGGCCGAGCGGCAACGTGGAGTTCTTCGTGTGGCTGCGCCGGGGTGCGCCGGCCGCGGATCCGGGCCATGTGCGCGCGGTCGTCGAGGCCGGACCCACGGGTACGGTGGCGGAGCACGCGCCGGACTCCGGCGCGGAATCGCTTGTTGACAGGGGAGTGACGAGTGACGAGCACCGCTAACCGGTCGGCGCTGCTGGTGACCCACACCGGGCGCCGGCACAGCACGGAGCACGCGGCGTCGATAGCGAACGACCTCGTGCGCGCGGGCTTCGAGGTGCGGGTGGTGGCCTCCGAGATCGGCGACCTGGACCTGCCGCCGGGCGTGACGCCGGTGTTCGGCCCGGCCGCGGCCGAGGGCGTCGAGATCGTGTTCGCGCTCGGCGGTGACGGCACGTTCCTGCGCGCGGCGGAGCTGGCCCGGCCGAACAAGGCGCCGCTGCTCGGCATCAACCTCGGCAAGGTCGGCTTCCTGGCCGAGGCGGAGATCAGCGACATCGACCAGGCCGTGGCGGACGTGGTGCGCGGGGCGTACACGGTGGACGAGCGGCTCACCCTGGACGTCAAGGCCGAGCTGGACGGCGAGCTGATCGCGGAGAGCTGGGCGCTCAACGAGGTCACGGTGGAGAAGGGCCAGCGCGCGCAGATGCTGGAGCTGCGCGTGGACGTGGACGGCCGGCCGCTGTCCCGGTACGGCTGTGACGGCGTGGTCTGCGCGACGCCGACCGGGTCCACGGCGTACGCGTTCTCGGCCGGCGGCCCGGTGGTCTGGCCCGAGGTGGAGGCGCTGCTGCTGGTGCCGGTCGCGGCGCACGCGCTGTTCAGCAAGCCGCTGGTGACCGCGCCCACGTCCACGTTCGTGATCACCGTGGACCCGTACACGTCGGTGGCCACGCTCTGCGCGGACGGCCACCGCGTCTTCGACCTGCCGCCCGGCGCGAAGGTCACGGTCCGGCGTGGCGCGCAGCCGGTGCGTGTCGTGCAGCTCGCGCCGCGCCCGTTCACCGATCGGCTGGTGGCGAAATTCGACCTCCCGGTCCTCGGCTGGAGGGGTACGAAGCGGCGCTAATCACCGCGCTCGCCGCAATTGGCGTGCCCCTCGGCTGGAAAAGTGTCGGAGGACGCGGCTACTGTCTTTGCCTGTGCTGGAAGAGCTGCGCATCACCGGCCTGGGCGTCATCGAGGACACCACGCTGCCGCTGACCGGCGGCATGAACGTGATAACCGGTGAGACCGGCGCCGGGAAGACCATGGTCGTGACCGGCCTCGGCCTGCTGTTCGGCGGGCGGGCCGACGCCGGCCGCGTCCGGTCCGACCCGGGCCGCGCGGTCGTCGAGGGACGGCTGCGCCTCAAGGGCGCGATCGCGGACGCCGTGCTGGCCCGCATCACGGACGCGGGCGCCGAGCCGGACGACGACGGCGCGGTGATGCTGTCGCGCACCGTCACGATCGAGGGCCGGTCCCGCGCGCACGTCGGCGGGCGCTCCGCGCCGGTCGCGGTGCTCACCGACGTCGGCGAGCGGGTGCTGGCCGTGCACGGCCAGTCCGACCAACTGCGCCTGCTGCGCCCGGCGGAGCAGCGCGCCGCGCTCGACCGGTTCGCCGGCCCCGAGCACGAGAAGCTGCTGGAGACGTTCCGCGAGACGTTCGCCAAGTGGCGGCGCACCGCGGACGACCTGGCCGACCGACGCCGCAACGCGCGCGACCGCAACCAGGAGGCCGACCTGCTCAAGCTCGGCCTGGACGAGATCACCCGGGTCGACCCGCAGCCGGGTGAGGACGACGAGCTGAAGGCGGAGGCGCAGCGCCTGGAGCACGCGGAGGGGCTGCGCACCGCGGCCGCGCTGGCGTACCAGTCGGTCGCCGGCGGGGCCGAGGCCGGCGACGAGACGCCGGACGCGACCAGCCTGCTCGGCGTGGCCCGGCGGACGCTGGAGGGACAGGCCACGGTCGACTCCAAGCTCGCCGACCTGGCGGCCCGGCTGGAGGAGGCGGCGACGCTGATCGGTGACGTGTCCGCGGAGCTGTCGTCCTACCTGGACGCGCTGGACGCGGACCCGAACCGGCTGGCCGCCATCTACGAGCGGCGTGCGCTGCTGCGCGGCCTGACCCGGAAGTACGCGGACGACATCGACGGCGTGATCGCCTGGGCCGAGACCGCGCGCACCCGGCTCGGTGAGCTGGACACCTCGGACGAGCTGCTGGAGGAGCTGGAGAAGGAGCGCCAGCGCCTGGAGGCCGAGGTCGCGGAGCAGGCGGCGCGGCTGACCGCCGCCCGCACCGAGGCGGCCGGCCGCTTCGCGGAGGAGGTCAGCGTCGAGCTGGCCGGCCTGGCGATGCCGCACGCGCGCGTCGAGGTGGCCGTGCTGCCGCGCACGGCCGGCCGGAGCGAGCCCTCGGTGACGGTGGACGGCACCGAGGTCGGCGTCACCGCGGACGGCGCGGACGAGGTGGAGCTGCGGCTGCTGGCCCACCCGGGCGCGCCCGCGCTGCCGCTGCAGCGTGGCGCCTCCGGCGGTGAGCTGTCCCGCGTGATGCTCGCGATCGAGGTGGTCTTCGCCGGCGCCGGCGGCCCGCCCACGCTGGTCTTCGACGAGGTCGACTCCGGCGTCGGCGGCACCGCCGCGGTGGAGATCGGGCGGCGGCTGGCCCGGCTGGCGCGCAGCCATCAGGTCCTGGTGGTGACGCACCTGCCGCAGGTCGCGGCGTTCGCGGACCGCCACCTGGTGGTGGCGAAGGACACCGGCGGCGCGGTCACCACCAGCGGCGTGCGGGTGGTCGAGGACACGGACCGGGCACGGGAGCTGTCCCGCATGCTCGCCGGCCTGCCCGATTCCGACCTCGGCATCGCGCACGCGGAGGAGCTGCTGGCCGTCGCCGACCGGGAGAAGCGCCGCTGACGCCGGGCGCCCGCTCGTTCCTGAGCGGGCCACCGCGGGACCGGCAGGGAGGAGCCCTGGCGACGACCGGTGCCCGCGGGAGCGTGCGGGCCGCGGCCACGCCGGGAGTGGGAGAGAATGAACGCATCGTGACGTGAGTGCGGACACAGGTCCCCGCGGATTGAGCGGAATTCGCCTGGTCAGAGGCATTTTGTCGGCATGTCGCGTGAACGGCGGGCCGAGTTCTCGTGTCACGATGATGGCGATGCGTCTACCCACTCTGCGCCGCACCCGGCCCGCCGAACCGGGGATCGTTGCCGGCACCGCTCGGCTGGACCGCCGCACGAAGCGGCTGGCCGGACGGCTGCGTCCGGGCGAGATCGCCGTGATCGACCACGTGGACCTGGACCGGGTCGCGGCCGACTCGCTGGTGGCCGTGGGCGTGGCCGCGGTGCTCAACGCGAAGCCGTCGATCTCCGGGCGGTACCCGAACCTGGGGCCGGAGGTGCTGGTCAAGGCCGGCATCCCGCTGCTGGACGACCTGGGCGAGGGGGTGTTCCAGCAGATCCGCGAGGGCGACACCGTGCGGATCGAGGGGAACACCGTGTTCGCCGGCGACGAGGCGCTGGTGCACGGCACCCGCCAGGACGCGGAGTCCGTGGCCAAGGCGATGGCCGACGCGCGCGAGGGGCTGTCGGTGCAGCTCGAGGCGTTCGCGGCGAACACCATGGACTACCTCAAGCAGGAACGTGACCTGCTGCTCGACGGCGTCGGCGTGCCGGAGATCGAGACGCGGATCAACGGCCGGCACGTGCTGATCGTGGTGCGGGGGTACGACTACCGCGCCGACCTGGACGTGCTGCGGCCGTACATCCGGGAGTACCGGCCGGTGCTGATCGGTGTGGACGGCGGCGCGGACGCGCTGGTCGAGGCCGGGTACACGCCCGACATGATCATCGGGGACATGGACTCGGTGAGCGACGACGTGCTCCGCTGCGGCGCGGAGGTCGTGGTGCACGCGTACCCGGACGGGCGCGCACCGGGACTGCCGCGCGTCCACCAGCTCGGTGTCCCGGCGATCACCTTCCCGGCCGCGGCGACCAGCGAGGACATCGCGCTGCTGCTGGCGGACGAGAAGGGCGCCGAACTGATCGTGGCGGTGGGCACCCACTACACGCTGGTCGAGTTCCTGGACAAGGGACGCGGCGGCATGGCGTCGACGTTCCTGACCCGGCTGCGGGTCGGCGGCAAGCTGGTCGACGCGAAGGGCGTGAGCCGGCTCTACAAGCAGACCATCCCGGGATCGTCGCTGCTGCTGCTCGCGGGCTCCGCGATCGCGGCGATGACGGCGGCCGTGACGGTCTCCACCGTGGGTAAGGCGTACCTCGGTGTGGCCTCCGAGTGGTGGGACAATCTGGTGTTCCAGCTCGGCCAGCTGTTCTAGATCAGAAAGCGCTACCCGTGATCAATTTCCGGTACCACGTCGTGTCGCTCACCGCGGTGTTCCTCGCGCTGGCGATCGGGCTGGTGGTCGGCACCGCCGCGCTGAACGGGCCGGCCGTCGACGCGCTGGACGGCCAGGTGCAGAAGCTCAGCAAGGACAACAGCCAGCTGCGGGAGAGCGTCGGCCAGTTGCAGGACGAGGTGAACTCGCAGGAGGACTTCGCGGTCGGCGCGGCCCCGATCCTGCTGGACGGCAAGCTCACCGGCCGGCGCGTGACGATGGTGGTGCTGCCGGGCGGCGGCGACTACGCGGAGCAGTTGCGCACCATGCTGACCACGGCCGGCGCGAAGCTGACCGGGCGCGTCGACATCCGGGAGAGCTTCCTGGACTCCGCGGAGAACAGCGTGAACCTGCTGGACCTGGCGCACCGCGCGGTGCAGACCACGCTGCCGGCGGCCGGGCTGCCGAGAAACGCCAACGGCGTGGAGACCTCGGCCGCGCTGCTGGCCACCGCGCTCTACGACCGGACGCCGCCGGCCACCGACCCGGACCGCAACGCGGTGCTGGCCGCGTACGCCGCCGCGAAGTACATCACGGTGGAGAACGACAAGGTCGCCGGCCCGGCCGAGGCCGTGGTGATCGTGGGCGGGCTGCCGCCGACCGACGAGAAGGCGGACGACAAGAACGAGTCGGCCGTGACGCTGGTGGCGCAGTTCGACGCGGCCGGGAAGCTGGTGGTGGGCGGCAACGGCGTCGGCGACGGCAACGTGGTCGCGGGCATCCGCGGCGACGCGGCGCTGTCCAAGACGATCGCGACCGTGGACAACGTGAACACCGCACAGGGCGCGATCGTCACCTGCCTGGCGCTGTCCGACGTGGTCGGCGCGAACAAGGTCGGCCACTACGGCCTCGGCGCGGGCGCGACGTCGATACTGCCCACCCGGGCTCAGTGATCGCGCCGTTCCTAGACTGAGACGCATGGCCGTCCCCCGAATCCTGGCGCTCGCCGCGGGCGCGCTCGCCGCGCGCGCCGCACTGACCGCGGTCCGGCGCAGCCCGGTCAACCCGTCGCTTGCGCGCGCCAACTTCCGCGGCCGTACGGTGACGCTGGCCGGCGGGCCCGCGCTCGCGGCCGGTGCGTCCGTCGCCGCCGCGGCCGGCGCGCCGACCGGCCCGGCCGCCGCGGCCGCGCTCACCGCCGGGCTCGTCTCCGGTGCGGTCGGCCTCTACGACGACGTGGCCGGCAACCGGCCGGAGCAGAGGGCGGCCAAGGGCTTCGCCGGCCACCTGCGCGCGCTCCGGCACGGCCGGGTCACCAGCGGCCTCGTCAAGATCGCCGGGGTGGGCGCGGCCGGGCTGGCCGCGTCCGCGCTGCTGTCGCTGGATCGCCCGGCGCGCCGGACGGCGTGGGGCACGGTGGCGGACGTGGCGCTCGGCGCGGGCGTCATCGCCGGTACGGCGAACCTGGTCAACCTGCTCGACCTGCGGCCCGGCCGCGCGATCAAGGCGAGCGCGCTGATCGCCGTGCCGCTGCTGCCCACCCGCGCGGGCGGACCGGCGGCCGGCGCGCTCGGCGCCGCGGCCGGGCTGCTGCCGGAGGACCTGGACGAGCAGATCATGCTCGGCGACTCCGGCGCGAACGCGCTCGGCGCGCTGCTCGGCGTGGCGATCGCGGCCCAGGCCGGCCCGGCCGGCCGCGCGGTGATCCTGGCGGGCCTGGCCGGGTTGACCGCGGCCAGCGAGCGGGTCAGCTTCACCGCGGTCATCCAGCGCACGCCCGGCCTGCGCGACCTGGACGAGCTCGGGCGGCGGCAGAGCTGACGTGGCGCCCGGCGTGAGGTCGCGGACCGTCGTCGGCGCCGCCGCGCTGATCGCGGTGCTCACCGTGGTCAGCCGCCTGGCCGGTTTCGGGCGGACCACGGTGTTCGCCTGGACGGTCGGCGCGACCGACCTGGGCGACACCTACCTGGCCGCGAACACGCTGCCGAACATCGTCTTCGAGCTGGTCGCGGGCGGCGCGCTGGCCGGCCTGGTGGTCCCGCTGCTGGCCGGGCCGGTGGAGCGCGGCGACCGGGAGCGGGCCGGGCGGATCACCTCAGCGCTGCTCGGCTGGGTGCTGGTGCTGCTGATCCCGGTCGCGGTCGTGGTCGCGGTGGCGGCCGGCCCGCTGACCCGGACGATCATGCCGGCGGCCACGCCCGCGGAGCTGGAGACCGGCGCGCGCATGCTGTGCGTGTTCGCGCCGCAGTTGCCGCTCTACGGCGTCGGCGTGGTGCTCACCGGCGTGCTCCAGGCGCACCGCCGGTTCGCCTGGCCGGTGATCGCGCCGCTGCTGTCCAGCGTCACCGTGATCGGCGTCTACCTGGCCTTCGGCGGCGTCGAGGGCGCGGGGACCGGAATCGCGGACGTCTCGCGTACCGGCGAGCTGATCCTGTCCGTGGGCACCACCTGCGGCGTGGTGGTGCTCTCCGGCTGCCTGCTGTTCCCGGTGGCCGCGCTGCGCCTGCCGCTGCGGCCGACGCTGCGCCTGCCGGAGGACGCGCGGGCCCGGGTGCTGAGGCTCGGCTGGGCCGGGCTGGTCACGGTCGGCGCGCAACAGCTGGCGCTGCTGGTCGTGATCGGTCAGGCCAGCGGCGGGCCGGCCGGCACGACCGTGCTGTTCAACCTGGCGCAGACCGTGTTCCTGCTGCCCTGGGCCGTGCTCGCGGTGCCGCTGGCCACCGCGGCGTACCCGGGGCTTTCCACCGCGGACGACGCCGGCTACCGATCGCTGCTGGCCCGGACCGCGCGGCAGACCGCGCTGGCGAGCTGTCTCGGCGCGGCCGGGATCACCGCGGTGGCCATCCCGGCCGCCGCGCTGCTCACCGGCGGCGGGGCACTGGCCGGCGGCATCGTGGCGTTCGCGCCCGGACTGATCGGATACGGACTGTTCGCGCTGCTGTCCCGCGCGCTGTACGCCCGCGGCCGCACCGCCGCCGCGGCCGGCGCGACCGCGGCGGCCTGGGCGCTGGTGGCCGTGCTCGCGCTCGGCCTCTCCGCCGCCACCGCGCCCGCGCACCGCGTGCTGGTGCTCGGGCTCGCCCACTCCGCGGGCATGCTGGTCCTGGGCGTGCTGATGCTGGCCGCGGTACGGCGCACGGCCGGCCCGGACGCGCTGGCCGGACTGGGCCGCACGCTCCCGGCCGGGCTGCTCGCCGCGGTCGCCGCCGGTGCCGCCGGGTACGCCGTCGCCGCGCTGACCGATCCGACCCCGGCGCCCGCGTTCGCGGTGCTGCAGGGCATGCTGTGCGGGTTCGCCGGGCTCGCGGTGTTCCTGGGTGTCGCGCTGGTGCTCGACCGGGACCAGCTCGTGAGGCTCGCCCGGCGTGGCGGCGCGCGGACCGGATCGCCCGCGTCGGGTACCTTGCCGGACGGTGAGGACGACGCGCGGGCGCCCGCGCGGGACGGAGGGGACCGCAGGTGACCGCAGGCGACTGGGCCGGTGGGGTGGCGCTCGTGCTCGCGACCAGCACCGGCGGCGTGGGGCAGCACGTGGCCTCGCTGGTCCGCGGGCTGACCGCGGCCGGCATCACGGTCACGGTCTGCGGGCCGGACGCGACCGAGCGCCTGTTCCACTTCTCCGAGCTGGGCGCGCGGTTCGTGGCGGTGGAGATCCCGGCCAACCCGGCGCCGTCGGACGCGCGCGCGGTCAGCGCGCTGCGCACCGCGCTCGCCGCCCCGGACGTCGACGTGGTGCACGCGCACGGCCTGCGCGCCGGGTTCGTCGCCACGCTCGCCCGCCCCCGCCAGCCGCTCGTGGTCACCTGGCACAACGCCATGCTCGCCGGCGGCCTGCGCGGGCGCGTCGCCCAGTTGCTGGAGCGCGCGGTCGCGGCCGCGGCCCGGATCACGCTCGGCGCCTCCGAGGACCTGGTCGAGCGCGCCCGCGCGGTCGGCGCGCGGGACGCCCGGCTCGGCCCGGTGGCCGCGCCCTCGCTCGGCCCGGCCAGGCGCACCCGCGCGGCCGTGCGCGCCGAGTTCGGCGTCGGGCCGGAGACGCCGGTGATCCTCTCCGTCGGCCGGCTGCACCCGCAGAAGCGGTACGACATCCTGGTCGCCGCGGCCGGACGCTGGCGCGAGCGCCGCCCCACGCCGGTCGTGCTGATCGCCGGCACCGGCCCCAGCTACCTGCCGCTGGCCGCCAGCATCTCCGCCGCGCACGCGCCGGTCACGCTGCTCGGCCACCGCACCGACGTCGCCGACCTGCTGGCCGGCGCGGACCTCGCGGTCGTCACCAGCGACTGGGAGGCGCGCCAGCTCTTCGCGCAGGAGGCGCTGCAGGCCGGCCTGCCGCTGGTCGCGACCGCGGTCGGCGGCCTGCCCGGCCTGGTCGGCGACGCCGCGGTGCTGGTCCCGGCCGGTGACGTGGACGCGGTCGACGCCGCGGTCCGCCGCCTGCTGGACGACCCGGAGCTGCGCGCCGACCTGAGCACCCGGGCCCGCACGCACGCCGCGGCGTGGCCCACCGAGGCGGACACCGTCGCGGCGGTGCGCGCGGTCTACGCGGAGCTGGTCCCGGAGCCGGCGCGGGGAGACCGCGAGGATCACGGCTGATGCCGCGCCGCGTCACACCGTGGCTGGTCGTGCTGGCCGTGGTGATCGGCAGCATGGTCGCGCTCAGCGTGCGGCCGGTCGCCGCCACCGTGGACACCGACGCCGACTACGTGATCGTGGTGGGCGTGCCCGGTCTGCGCTGGGACGATCTGGACCCGGCCGGCACGCCCGCGCTGTGGGCACTGGCGGAGCGCGGCGCGATCGGCGCGCTGTCGGTCCGGTCGGTCGCGGAGCCGACCTGCCCGGCCGACGGCTGGCTCACGCTCGGCGCCGGCAACTACGCGGCCTGGGGCGAGCCGCCGGCGGACCCGCGGTCGTGCGCGCCGGTGGACGTGACGATAGAGGAGCCGGACGGCATCGGGGCGAATCTGCCGGGCCAGCCGGCCGCGGTCGAGTACAACGCGCGCCAGCCGTGGGGCACGGTGCCGGGCGCGCTCGCCGAGTCGGTGCGCTGCACCACCGCGGTCGGCCCGGGCGCGGCGATCGCGGCGGCCCGCCCGTTCGGCCGGGTCGACCGCTACGAGGCGACGCTGCCGGCCGACCCGGCGACCGCGCTGTCCCGGTGCGTGCTCAGCATCGTGGACGCGGGCACGGTGCAGGGCGCCGGCGCGCGGCGCGCCGCGGCGGTGCGGGCCGCGGACGACGTCCTCGGCCGGGTGCTCGCGGCCCGGCCGGACCGGTCGCTGGTGCTGGTCGCGGGCCTGTCCGACACCGGGGCGGAGCAGCGGCTGCACGTGGCGATCGCGGACGGCCCCGGCTGGGACCGGTCCTGGATGACCTCGGCCAGCACCGCCCGGGACGGGTACGTGGCACTGGTCGACCTGGCACCCACCGCGCTGACCGCGCTCGGCCGGGAGCTGCCGGCCGGGCGGTTCGACGGGCACGCGGCCACCGCCGCGGGCGGCCGTCCCGCCGCGCTGGCGGAGGCGATCACGCGGCCGTCGGACGCGGACCGGGAGGCGCGCGCCCAGGGGCGTACCTCCGCGTGGTTCTTCGGCATCCTGACCGCCGCGCAACTCGCGCTGTACGCGCTGCTGGTGCCGGTGCTGCGCCGCACGTACGCGCACAGCGGGCCGCCCGGGCCGCCGCTGCCGCCGCGCTGGCTGACCGACGGCGCGGAACTGGCGCTGATCGCGGCCGCGCTGGCCACCCCGGCCGCGCTGGTCGCGGACCTGGCGCCGTGGTGGCGGGCGAGCCACCCGACGATGGTGTTCGCGGCCGTGACGATCGTGCTGACGCTGGCCGGCACGCTGGCGGTACGGCTGGCCCGCCGCTACCGATCCACGCTGTTCCCGCTCGGCACCGTGGCCGCCGCGTCCGCCGTGGTCGTGGTCGCGGACGTGCTCTCCGGCTCGACGTTGCAGCTCAACGGCGTCGCCGGCTACTCCACACTGGCCGGTGGCCGGTACGCCGGGATCGGCACGGCCGGGCTCGGCGTACTGACCGCGGGCGTGCTGCTCGCCGCCGCCGCGCTCGGCCAGCTGATGCGCCCGCTCCGCCCGCTGCTCATGGTGGTGCTCGGCGGCGCGGCCGTGATGGTGGTCGGCAGCCCGTTCCTCGGTGCGCACGCGATCGGCGCGGTGGCGCTCACCGCCGGCGTCTGCGTGGCGACCGCGCTCTGCACCGGCGGCTGGATCGGCTTCGGCCGGGTCGCCGCCACGACCGCGGCCGGCGTGGTGGTCACGCTCGGCTTCGCGCTGCTGGACGTGCGGCGGCCCGAGGCGGAGCGCGGCAGCCTTGGCCGGATTCTCGCGTCGCTGGCGGACGGCACCAGCGGCATCGCGGTGCAGCGCGCCACCGGGTCGAACGTGGCGGCGCTGGTCAGTCCGCTCACCGTGCTGACGCTGGCGGTGGCCGCGCTGGCCTGGTTCGTGCTGCTGCGGCCGTGGGGCGGGCTGAAGCGGCTGTTCGGGCTCACTCCCGCGGTCCGCGCCGCGCTGGCCGGCACCTCGGTGACCACGATCGCGGCCGGCGTGCTGGGCGGGTCCGCGCTGCACGTGGCCGGCGCGGCGGCGGCGGTGGCGGGCCCGCTGGCGGCGCTGACCGCGCTGCGCGTGCTCGGCCACGCGGCGGACCGCACGCGCCCGCCGGTCGCGCCGCTGATCGAGGCGCCGCCGGAGGATGTGAGTCGCGGCACGCATGCCACGGCCACGCGCAGTGACCACCCGGGCGAGTGAAAGTACGTACCGCCGGATGGTTGTGATCTTCCGGGTTCGGCCGGCCCGGCCGGGGATCGAGGGGACGCGGTCGGGGGCGAGCGGCCGGGGCGCTGCGCGCTGCGGCGCGGGCGGATGGTGTTACCGTGGAATCCCGTGGATCGCGTGATCACGACAGCCGTGTTAACTTCCGCTGACGTTTCGGTCAGTCGGGGCGAGATCGGGCTCGAGGGCGTCGCGCCGGTTCGTATTGGCAGCCAGACGACCACGGGAGCAGGCCTTGAGCCCTTCGACGCAGACCAGGCACATCTTTGTCACGGGGGGCGTCGCCTCCTCACTCGGTAAGGGGCTCACCGCCGCCAGCCTGGGCAATCTGCTGACCGCGCGCGGCCTGCGGGTCGTCATGCAGAAACTGGACCCCTACCTCAACGTCGACCCCGGCACGATGAACCCGTTCCAGCACGGCGAGGTCTTCGTGACCGAGGACGGCGCGGAGACGGACCTGGACGTCGGCCACTACGAGCGGTTCCTGGACCGGCCGCTGTCCGCGAAGGCGAACGTCACCACCGGCCAGGTCTACTCCGCGGTGATCGCCAAGGAGCGGCGCGGCGAGTACCTCGGCGACACCGTGCAGGTCATCCCGCACGTGACGAACGAGATCAAGGAGCGCATCTTCGCGATGGCCGACCCGGACGAGGACGGCCGCGTCCCGGACGTGGTCATCACCGAGGTCGGCGGCACGGTCGGTGACATGGAGTCGCTGCCGTTCCTGGAGGCGATCCGGCAGGTCCGGCACGAGGTCGGCCGCGATCGCTGTTTCTACCTGCACGTCTCGCTGGTGCCGTACCTGGCGCCGTCCGGCGAGCTGAAGACCAAGCCGACCCAGCACTCGGTGGCCGCGCTGCGCAACATCGGCATCCAGCCGGACGCGCTGGTCTGCCGGTCCGACCGGGAGATCCCGGAGAAGCTGAAGGTCAAGCTGTCGCTCTACTGCGACGTCGACCGTGAGGCCGTGGTGGCCTGCCCGGACGCGCCGAGCATCTACGACATCCCGAAGGTGCTGCACTCCGAGGGCCTGGACGCGTACGTGGTGCGCCGGCTCGGGCTGTCCTTCCGGGACGTGCACTGGAGCGCCTGGGACGACCTGCTCGGCCGCGTGCACCAGCCGTCCGGTGAGATCACCATCGCGCTGGTCGGCAAGTACGTGGACCTGCCGGACGCGTACCTGTCGGTGACCGAGGCGATCCGCGCTGCCGCGTTCGGCCACCGGGTCAAGGCGAACCTCCGCTGGGTGCCGAGCGACTCCTGCGAGACCCCGGCCGGCGCCGCCGCCGCGCTCGCCGGCGTGGACGGCATCGTGATCCCGGGCGGCTTCGGCGTCCGCGGTATCGAGGGCAAGATCGGCACGGCCACGTTCGCCCGGGAGAACCGGATTCCGGTGCTCGGGCTCTGCCTCGGCCTGCAGTGCATGACCATCGAGGTGGCGCGCAATCTGGCCGGGCTGGACGGGGCGAACTCACTGGAGTTCGAGGAGACCGTGACCCACCCGGTGATCTCCACGATGGCGGACCAGCAGGACATCGTGGCCGGCAAGGGCGACCTGGGCGGCACCATGCGGCTGGGTGCGTACCCGGCCGCGCTGACGCCGGGCTCGATCGTCGAGGAGGCGTACGGCGCGCCGGAGATTTCCGAGCGGCACCGCCACCGGTACGAGGTCAACAACGACTACCGGGACCGGCTCTCCGCCGCCGGCCTGCGCTTCTCCGGCACCTCGCCGGACGGCCGGCTGGTCGAGTTCATCGAGCTGGACCGCGAGGTGCATCCGTTCTTCGTGGCCACCCAGGCGCACCCGGAGCTGAAGAGCCGGCCGACCCGGCCGCATCCGCTGTTCGCCGCGTTCGTCGGTGCGGCCGTGCGGTTCCACAAGGCGGACGAGCTGCCGCTGGAGATCCCGGCCCCGGCCGCCCCGGGCGAGACCGCCGAGGACGGGACGCCGGCGCCGCGCGGTGGCAAGCGCCGGGTCGGGGCCGCGAAGTGACCGGCTTCGCGCACTCGGTGATCAGCCGCACCGAGCGGTACAGCGGGCGGGTGTTCACCGTGGTCACCGACCGGGTCACCATGCCCGGCGGTGGCGCGGCGGACCGCGACTACCTGCGGCACGTCGGCGCGGTCGGCGTGGTCGCGCTGGACGACGAGGGCCGGATCGTGCTGATCGGGCAGTACCGGCACGCGGTCGGCCGCCGGCTCTGGGAGCTGCCGGCCGGACTGCGCGACGTGCAGGGCGAGGAACTGGCCACGGGCGCGCTGCGCGAGCTGGCCGAGGAGGCGGACCTGCGGGCCGGCCGGATCGACGTGCTGATCGACCTGCACACGTCGCCCGGCTTCACCAACGAGCAGATCCGGATCTTCCTGGCCCGCGACCTGTCGCCGGTGCCCGAGCCCGAGCGGCACGACCGTACGGACGAGGAGGCCGACATCGAGCTGCGCCGGGTGCCGCTGGACGAGGCGGTGGCGATGGTCTTCGCCGGCGACATCACCAACGCGGCCGCGGTCGCCGGCGTGCTGGCCGCGGCCCGGGCCCGCGACCTGGACTGGGCGCCGCTGCGACCGAGCGACGCTCCGACACCTGCCTGAAACAAGATATGCCGATGGCCGACGTTTCCGTGGAAACGTCGGCCATGGCGTGTTATGGCTTCATGATCTAAGGTGCGCACAGTGGGGCGCGCGTTTCGCCCTACACTGCGGTCAACGCGTGAAAGGGTCATCGACGTGAAGGTCGGCATTCCCCGCGAGGTCAAGAACAACGAGTTCCGGGTCGCGATCACACCGGCCGGCGTACACGAGCTCACCCGCCACGGCCACGAGGTGTTCGTCGAGGCCGGCGCCGGTCTCGGCTCGTCCATCACCGACGAGGAGTACACGTCCGCCGGCGGCACCATCCTGTCCTCCGCGGACGAGGTCTGGGGCGCGGCGGAGCTGGTGCTCAAGGTCAAGGAGCCGATCGCGGAGGAGTACCACCGCATGCGCGAGGGGCAGGTGCTCTTCACCTACCTGCACCTGGCCGCGTCCAAGGAGTGCACGGACGCGCTGATCGAGCGGAAGGTCACCGGCATCGCGTACGAGACCGTGGAGACGCCGGACCGGCAGCTGCCGCTGCTCGCGCCGATGTCCGAGGTGGCCGGCCGGCTCGCCCCGCAGGTCGGCGCGTACCACCTGATGCGTTCCGGCGGCGGGCGCGGCGTGCTGATGGGCGGCGTCTCCGGCGTGTACGCGGCGAAGACCGTGGTGATCGGCGCCGGCGTCTCCGGCATGAACGCGGCCGCGATCGCGCTCGGCCTGCAGTCCGAGGTGCTGATCCTGGACATGAACATCAACCGGCTGCGGGCCGCGGACGCGATCTACCGCGGGCACCTGCAGACCGTGACGTCCAACGCGTTCGAGGTGGAGCGCGCCGTGCTGGACGCGGACCTGGTGATCGGCGCGGTGCTGGTGCCCGGCGCGAAGGCCCCGACGCTGATCTCCAACGAGCTGGTCTCCCGGATGAAGCCGGGCAGCGTGCTGGTCGACATCTCCATCGACCAGGGCGGCTGCTTCGAGGACTCGCGGCCGACCACGCACGCGGACCCGGTCTACAAGGTCCACGAGTCCATCTTCTACTGCGTGGCGAACATGCCCGGCGCGGTGCCGCACACCAGCACGTACGCGCTGACCAACGTCACGCTGCCGTACGCGGTGGCGCTGGCCGACCACGGCTGGCGGGACGCGCTGCGCGCCGACGCGTCGCTGGCCAAGGGGCTGAACACGCACGCGGGCGCGGTCACCTACGGCCCGGTCGCGGAGGCGCACGGGATGAACGTGCTGCCGCTGGCCGAGGTGCTCGCCTGAAAGAGTGTCGTACGGGTCGATTATGGTCAGCGGCGTGCTCCCGACGGACCGGGCCGTGCGCGGCTACCTCGACCACCTGACGGTCGAGCGCGCGCTCTCGGCGAACACGCTGGTGTCGTACCGGCGAGATCTCGATCGTTATCTGGAGTTCCTGGCCGGTGCCGAGATCCATGATCTCGGCACCGTCACCGCGGGCGACCTCACCCGCCACCTGAGCGCGCTGCGCACCGGCGACGACGACCACCCGCCGCTGTCCGCCTCGTCCGCCGCCCGGGCCATGTCCGCGGTCCGCGGCCTGCACCGCTTCGCCGTGCGCGAGGGCCTGGCGGCCGACGACCCGTCCCGCGAGGTCAAGCCGCCGGTCCCGCCGCGCCGGCTGCCCAAGGCACTGGAGGTCGACGAGGTCGAGCGGCTGCTCGCGGTGCCGCGGACCGACTCGCCGCGCGGGCTGCGCGACCGGGCGCTGCTGGAGTTCCTGTACGGCACCGGTGCGCGCATCTCCGAGGCGGTCGGCGCGGCCGTCGACGACGTCGACCTGGACGACGCGACCGTGCTGCTGCGCGGCAAGGGCGGCCGGTCCCGGCTGGTCCCGATCGGCGGCTACGCCCGGGACGCGCTCGCGGCCTACCTGGTGCGGGGCCGTCCCACGCTGGTGCGGGCCGGCCGGGGCACCCCGGCGGTGTTCTGCAACGCGCGCGGCGGGCCGCTGTCCCGGCAGAGCGCCTGGACCATCCTGCACCGCGCCGCCGAAGCGGCCGGCCTCCCGGTCGACGGCCCGCGCGCGGTCTCCCCGCACACGCTGCGGCACTCCTTCGCCACCCACCTGCTGGACGGCGGCGCGGACGTGCGCGTCGTGCAGGAACTGCTCGGTCACGCCTCGGTCACCACCACGCAGATCTACACGCTGGTCACCGTGGACCGCCTCCGCGAGATCTACGCGACCGCCCACCCTCGCGCGCTGGCCTGAGCGCGCGTATACACCCTCGCCGAACCCGACACGCCGGGAAGGGTGGTCACCGTGTGGTCGTGTCGTGTCGTAGAGTCGGGATTCGGCGTGGATCTCATGGAGGGCGCCGGTCGGCTGGGACGCTCACCAGGGTGTAGCGTCGGGCAGTCGTGGGAGGGGGCGCAGGGATGACGGGCAACGGTGACCGTGCCGAATCGTGGACCTCGGTCCTCCGCGAGCAGCAGAACTCCCTCGACATCGGCGCCGAGCTGGGCCCCAGCGACCCAGCGGCGTATACGATGCGCAAGCCGATCCCGGAGCCGATGCCGACCGACCGGCACGGACCGGCGCGGATCATCGCGATGGCGAACCAGAAGGGTGGCGTGGGCAAGACCACGACCACCATCAACCTGGGCGCCGCGCTCGCCGAGTACGGCCGCCGCGTCCTGGTCGTCGACTTCGACCCGCAGGGCGCGCTCTCCGTCGGCCTCGGGGTGAACCCGCACAACCTGGACCTGACCGTCTACAACCTGCTCATGCAGGACGACGTGACGGCCGAGGACGTGCTGATCAAGACGGACATCGCCGGCCTGCACCTGCTCCCGGCGAACATCGACCTCTCCGCGGCCGAGATCCAGCTGGTCAACGAGGTGGCGCGGGAGATGGCGCTGGCCCGGGTGCTGCGCTCGGTCCGCAAGGAGTACGACTACATCCTGATCGACTGCCAGCCCTCGCTCGGCCTGCTCGCGATAAACGCCCTCACCGTCGCGCACGGTGTGCTGATCCCGCTGGAGTGCGAGTTCTTCAGCCTGCGCGGCGTCGCGCTGCTGCTGGACACGATCGACAAGGTGCGCGAGCGGCTGAACTTCGATCTGGAGCTGGAGGGCATCCTCGCCACCATGTACGACTCCCGCACCACGCACTGCCGCCAGGTGCTGCAGCGCGTCGTGGAGGCGTTCGGCGACAAGGTGTACCAGACCGTGATCACCAAGACCGTGAAGTTCCCGGAGTCGACCGTGGCCGGCGCGCCGATCACGTCGCTCGACCCGGCGTCCTCCGGCGCCCGCAACTACCGTCAGCTGGCACGCGAGGTCATCGCGGCGCAGGCCGAGCGCGGATAGGCGCCGGTGCTCTTCGCTCTCGCGTCGCCGGTCGCGTTCGTCGGCTTCGTCCTCTCGTTCCTGCTGGCCGTCGTGGTCCGCGCGGTGGCGATCCGGCTGGCGACGCGCGCCGCCGGGCTGGAGCAGCGCCGGACCCGGATCGGCTTCTCGCCGCGCCACGACTTCGACGTGTTCGGCGTGGTCGCCTGCCTGATCGGCGGCATGGGCTGGGGCCGCGGCATCGAGGTCGACGACCTGCCCTCGTGGCGGGGGCGCGGGCGCAAGGCCATGGTGTACGCGGCCGGCCCGCTCTCCGTCCTCGTGCTGTCGCAGCTCGTGCTGCTCGCGTTCGTGCTCGGCTTCCCCGGCTACCGCCCGCTGCTCGCCGTGGCCCGGCCGCTGAACGTGAAGACCGGCCTGCTGATCACGGCGAACGGCGACGTGGCCGGCATCGCCGCCGAGATCATCGCCGCGATCGGCGTCGGCCTGTTCACGTTCGCGCTGTTCGACCTGATCCCGCTGCCGCCGCTGGACGGCTGGGGCCTGCTCTGGTGCAGCCTGCGCAACCCCGGCTCGGCCGCGCAGAGCGCCCGGCTGTGGCTGGTGGAGAAGAACCTCGGCGTGGTGCTGCTCTTCGTGCTGCAGCTGTTCCCGTTCGGCGGGCTGGCCTGGGTGCTGCTCGACCCGATCGGCGCGCCGCTGCTGAGGATCTGGGCCTGGTGAGCGTCGACCACGTCACCGGGCCGGAGTCCGCGCCGCCGGGGGATGACGGGGTCGGCTACGGTCGGCCGATGGCGGACACGCCGGTCGACGACCACAACGCAGCCGCCGCCGAGGGTACGGGCACCGGCTTCCGGGTCCGCCTGCACAACTTCGAGGGCCCGTTCGACCTGCTCCTCCAGCTGATCGGCAAGCACAAGCTGGACGTCACCGAGGTGGCGCTGCACACGGTCACGGACGAGTTCATCGCGTACATCCGCGCGATGGGCGACGACTGGGACCTGGACGAGGCCAGCGAGTTCCTGATCATCGCGGCCACGCTGCTGGACCTGAAGGCGGCCCGGCTGCTGCCCGCGGCCGAGGTGGAGAACGAGGAGGACCTGGCCCTGCTGGAGGCCCGGGACCTGCTCTTCGCGCGGCTGCTGCAGTACAAGGCGTACAAGGAGGCGTCCGCGGTCATCGCGGACCTGGAGCGCGACGGCGCCCGCCGCTACCCGCGCGCGGTCAGCCTGGAGCCGCGGTTCGCGGAGGCGCTGCCCGACCTGGTCTTCGGCTTCGGCCCGGACCGGCTGCTCAAGATAGCGATCCGGGCGTTCACGCCGAAGGTGCCGCCGACCGTGGCCGTGCACCACATCCACCAGGTGCGGGTCAGCGTGCGCGAGCACGCGGACATCGTGCAGGACCGGCTGCGCCGCGCCGGGATCGCCACGTTCGACGTGCTGTGCGCCGACTGCGAGTCGACGCTGGAGATGGTGGCCCGGTTCCTGGCACTGCTGGAGCTGTACCGCGAGGGTCTGGTCGCGTTCACCCAGCCGGAGGCGCTGGGCGAGCTGACCGTGCGCTGGACCGGCGGGGAGACCGCGGCCGAGCTGCGGGTCGACGACTACGAGGGCACCACGGAGAAGGACACGGCCAAGGACGATCCGGCCGAGGCGCAGGGGGAGGGCGAGGCGTGACCACGGACGACAACCGCGAGTCACTGGCGGACGCGGCGGCCGCGTGGGTCCCGCCCTGGGAGCGCCCCAGGCCGGCTCAGCCGGAGACGTCCGAGCCCGGCCCGGTGGCCGAAGATCGAGAAACCGGAGCCGCCGAGGGTACGGACCCGGTGCCGGCATCCGGCCCCGAACCCGGCGAGCGCGGATCGGAGCCGGCCGGTGCTCCGTCCGTACCGGTGCAGAAGGGGAAGCCGGAGCCGGCGGAACCGGAGGCGGCCGGCGCGGACCGGCCCGCGCCGAAGCGGCGCCGGGCGAAGCCCAAGCCGGCCGAGCCGGAGCCGGAGCCGGTGTCGCTGATCGACGACGCGGAGCTGCGCGGCGCGCTGGAGGCGATCCTGCTGGTCGTGGACGAGCCGGTCGCCGAGGTGATGCTCTCCCAGGTGCTGGAGCAGCCCACCGAGCGGGTCACGCAGATGCTGTACGTGCTGTCCGGCGAGTACACCGAGCGCGGGCACGGCTTCGACCTGCGGCGGGTGGCCGGTGGCTGGCGGCTGTACACCCGTCCGGAGTACGCGGCGTACGTGGAGCGGTTCGTGCTGGACGGGCAGACCGCGCGGCTGACCCAGGCCGCGCTGGAGACGCTCGCCGTGGTCGCCTACAAGCAGCCGTGCAGCAGGTCACAGGTCTCCGCCATCCGAGGTGTGAACTGTGACGGTGTGATGCGTACGCTTGTCACCCGGGGGCTCGTGGAGGAGTGCGGCGCGGACGTGTCGGGCGCGCACCTCTACCGGACCACCACCCTGTTCCTGGAGAAACTCGGCATCGACTCGGTCGCGCAGCTTCCGCCGCTCGCGCCGTTCCTGCCGGACAACGTGGAAGAGATCGTCACCGATGCCTGAGAACGACGGCGCCGAACGGCTGCAGAAGGTCATGGCCGTGGCCGGTGTCGGGTCCCGCCGCGCCTGCGAGACGCTGATCGCGCGCGGCAAGGTCACCGTGGACGGGCGCCTCGCCCGGCTCGGCGACCGCGCGAACCCGGCCACCTCCGTGATCATGGTGAACGGCGAGCGGCTCGCCGCCGACCAGACTTTGGTCTACCTCGCGATGAACAAGCCCCGCGGCGTGGTCTCGACCATGGCGGACGAGAAGGGGCGCTCCGCGATCTCCGACTTCCTCGGCCGGGTCGAGCAGCGCGTCTACCACGTGGGCCGGCTCGACCAGGACTCCGAGGGCCTGCTGCTGCTCACCAACGACGGCACGCTCGCGCACAAGCTGACCCACCCGTCGTACGGCGTGGCCAAGACCTATCTCTGCGAGGTCGCCGGCCCGTTGCCGCGCGCGGTCGGCCGGCGGCTGCTCGCGGGCGTGGAGCTGGAGGACGGCCCGGCCAAGGCGGACGCGTTCCGCCTGGTCGACACGCTCGGCAAGACCGCGCAGATCGAGATCACGCTGCACGAGGGCCGCAAGCACATCGTCCGCCGCCTGATGGACGAGGTCGGCCACCCGGTGTCCCGGCTGATCCGCACCTCGATCGGCCCGATCAAGCTGGGCGATCTCCGCTCCGGCCGCACCCGCCGCCTCAACAACGGCGAGATCGCCGCGCTGTTCGCGGCGGTGGAGGACTAGCCCGATTCCTGCGTGTGCCGGGTCACCGGGCATGATTGGAGAGTTGTCCGGGGCATGGCGAGTGGAGGAACGGTGGAAGAAAACGGGCGATGTGTGGTGGCCGTGGACGGGCCGTCCGGGTCCGGCAAGTCCACCGTGTCGCGGCGGCTGGCGACGGCGCTCGGCGCGCGCTACCTCGACACCGGCGCCATGTACCGGGCCGTGACCTGGGCTGTTCTGCAGTCCGGCGTCGCCGTCGCGGACGCGGAGGCCGTCGCCAAGGTCGCGTCGTCGGTGTCGCTGGAGATCGGTACGGACCCGGCCGCGCCGTTCGTCCGGGTGGACGGCGTCGCGGTCGACGGCCCGATCCGTGGCGCCGAGGTGACCGCGGCCGTGTCCGCCGTGGCCTCGGTCGCGGCCGTGCGGCAGCTCCTCGTCGCGCAGCAGCGCGCGATCATCGCGGACGCCGGCCGGATCGTGGTCGAGGGGCGGGACATCGGCACGGTCGTCGCGCCGGACGCGTCGCTGAAGGTCTACCTGACCGCGTCCGCGGAGGCGCGCGCCCAGCGCCGCAGCCTGGAGAACGCCACGGACGTCGCGGCCACCCAGGCCGACCTGGCCCGCCGGGACCGGATCGACTCCAGCCGTACGGTGGACCCGCTGACCCAGGCCGAGGACGCGGTCGTGCTGGACACCACCGCGATGGGCATCGACGAGGCCGTGGCACGACTCCGGGAACTACTCGATGCGCGGGTGACCGCATGACTGCTGAGGTTGTAGAGGAAATGTCGGACACTACGGTCGTTAACCCCGTCGTCGCGGTGGTCGGCCGTCCCAACGTCGGCAAGTCGACGCTGGTCAACCGCATCATCGGCCGTCGCCAGGCGGTCGTGCAGGACGTGCCGGGCGTGACCCGCGACCGCGTCCCGTACGACGCCGAGTGGCTGGGCCGTCAGTTCACCGTGGTCGACACCGGCGGCTGGGAGCCGGACGCGAAGGACCGCGCCGCCGCCATCGCCGCCCAGGCCGAGGCCGCCATCGCCACCGCGGACGTGGTGCTGTTCGTGGTCGACGCGGTCGTCGGCAGCACGAACGTGGACGAGGCCGCGGTCAAGATGCTGCGCCGCAGCCACAAGCCGGTGATCCTGGTGGCGAACAAGGTCGACAACCAGAACCTGGAGATCGAGGCGACCAGCCTCTGGTCGCTCGGGCTCGGCCAGCCGTACCCGGTCTCCGCGCTGCACGGCCGCGGCTCCGGCGAACTGCTGGACGCGCTGCTCGACGCCATGCCGGACGCGCCGCGCCTGGTCGAGGAGGGCGAGCGCGGCCCCCGCCGCATCGCGCTGGTCGGCCGGCCGAACGTGGGCAAGTCCAGCCTGCTCAACCGGCTGGCCAAGGAGGAGCGCGCGGTCGTCGACTCGGTCGCCGGCACCACGGTCGACCCGGTCGACAGCCTGGTCGAGCTGGGCGGCGAGGTGTGGCAGTTCGTCGACACCGCCGGGCTGCGCAAGCGCGTCGGCCAGGCCAGCGGCACGGAGTACTACGCGTCGCTGCGCACCAACGCCGCGATCGAGGCCGCCGAGGTCGCGGTCGTGCTGCTGGACGCGTCCGAGGTGATCAGCGAGCAGGACCAGCGGATTCTCAGCATGGTCGTCGAGTCCGGGCGCGCGCTGGTCATCGCGTTCAACAAGTGGGACCTGGTCGACGACGACCGCCGCCACTACCTGGAGAAGGAGATCGAGCGCGAGCTGCGCCGCATCCCCTGGGCGGTCCGGGTGAACATCTCCGCGAAGTCCGGCCGCGCGGTCGACAAGCTGGCCCCGGCGATCCGCAAGGCGCTGGCCAGCTGGGAGATGCGGGTGCCGACCGGCCACCTCAACCAGTGGCTGACCGCGCTGACCCAGGCGACGCCGCACCCGGTCCGCGGCGGACGCGCGCCGCGCATCCTGTTCGCGACCCAGCCGGGCGTGGCGCCGCCGCGGTTCGTGCTGTTCACCACGGGACCGCTGGACGCCGGGTACCAGCGGTTCGTGGAGCGGAAGCTGCGCGAGGAGTTCGGCTTCGAGGGCTCGCCGATCGAGATCGCGGTCAAGCCGCGCAAGCAGATCGGCCCCGGCGGGCGCGGCAAGGCGCACGGCTGAGTCGCCGTGCGGCGGCTCAGCCGATCTCGATGGTGAGCCTGCCGTGCGGGTGGCCGCGCTCGCTCTCCGCGTGCGCGGCCGCGGCCTCGGCCAGCGGATATCCGCGGCGGTGCAGAATCCGCACGCCGCGGTCGGTCACCCACCGCGCGAGCTCCTCCAGCATCTCGCGGGTCTGGTCGCCACCGGTGGAGAACGGGACGCCGAACTCGGCGGCGCCCAGGTCCGCGATCGTGATGATCCGGTCGGTGGTGCCGCGCAGCGCGATCGAGCCGGGCAGCATGCCGTACCCGGAGGCGTCGTAGACCGCGTCCACGCCGGCCGGGGTGACCGCGCGGACCCGGTCGATCCAACCGTCGCCGTACTCGACCGGCACCACGCCGAGCGCGCGCAGCTCGTCGTGGTGCCGCGCACCGGCGGTGCCGACCACGGTCACGCCGCGCGCGAGCGCGACCTGGGCCGCGAACCGGCCGGTGGTGCCGCCGGCGCCGTGGATGAGCAGCGTCTCGCCGGGCGCCACCCGCAGCAGCGGGAGGTCGCGGAGCGCGGCCGCGGCCGCGATCGACAGCGAGGCGGCGTCGGCCCAGGACAGTGCGGCCGGCTTGCGCGCGACCGGGCCGGCCAGCGCGTACTCCGCGTACGCGCCGGTGGCCGCCCAGCCGAAGACCTCGTCGCCCGGGCGCAGATCCACGTCCGGGCCGGTCGCGTCGACCACGCCGGCCAGTTCCAGGCCGGGAACGTGCGGGAAGGTGAGCGGCACCAGGTCGCGCAGCATGCCGCTGCGGAACTTCCAGTCGCTCGGGTTCACGCCGGCCGCGCGGACGGCCACCCGCACCTGGCCGGGGCCGGGCTCCGGGACGGGCATCTCGGACAGGGTCAGCACCTCGGGGCCGCCGTACTCGCTGAATGTGATCGCCCGCATGTTGTTCTCCTTCGGTGAGGGCCGTCCGGGCCAGTGAACCCGTCCGATGATCACGGTGACCCCGCTCGAACGAGCGGTACCGGCCAGCCGGACGAGCAGGGCTCTAGCCTTGGGCCATGAACGCGCGCTATCTGCTCGACGTCGTGGAACGGTTGCTGACGGCGCCCAGGACGGAGCTGTATCCGCTGTTCACCGCGGAGCTGGCCACGCTCGTCCCGCATCGGGCCTCGGTCGTCCACACCGGCGACTGCGCCCGTACGCCGCTCGCGACGGCCGGCGACCCGGCGATCACCGAGGCGGTGACCACGGCGGAGGTGCTGCGGCTGCGGACGGCCGGCCCGTCGCCCGCGCTGGTCGACGGCGTGCTGGGCGGTGCCGTACGCCGGCTCGTGCTGCTGTCCGCGGGCGCGTCGCTGCTGGTGGTGGTGCCGGAGCGGGCGGAGCCGCCGGCGGAGGCGCTCGACGTGGCGGCCCGGCTGTGGCGCGTGCTGAGCGTGGACCAGCACCGGCGGGCGACCGAGCAGGCGCCGGGCATGCTGGCCGGGAGCCTGGCCGCGGCGGCGGCGCGCTCGCAGGCGATCGCGGACCTCGGCCAGACCTTCGAGACCACGCTCACGTCGCTGCTGACCGTGCTGCGGTCCGGCCGCCTCCCGGACGCGGTGGCGCGCCGCACCGCGATCGACGTGGCCGCCGAGGCGCTGCTCGACCTGCGTGCCGTGGCCGGCCGGGACCGGGAGGTGTCGTCCGCGCCGGTGAGCGCCGCGTTCGCGGTCCTGGAGGAGCAACTCGCCCACCTGGTGCGGCACACGGAGGTGGAGATCTCGCTGGCCGGGCCGGGTGCGGAGGACCCGGTGCCGCAGGACCTCGCGCATGCGGCCCGCGCGGTGACGCGCGGCCTGGTGCTCGCCGCGATCGCCCGGCCGGGGACCACGCGCGTGCGGGCATCCTGGCGGATCGACGGCCCGGCCCTGCGGATCACGGTCCGCGACGACGACCCGCACGCGGGCGGCGCCGACGGCCCGGCCGCCGAGGTGGCGCGGCGGCTGGCCGCGCTCGGCGGCGGCTGGGAGGCCGACGCGGTGCCCGGGTGGGGGACCACGGTCATCGCGACGCTGCCGCGCACGGCCGTCGCGCCGGCCGACCCCGGCCCGCTCGGCCGGCTGCACCCGCGCGAGCTGGAGGTGCTGGACGGTATCGCGCGCGGGCTCCGCAATCGGGCGATCGCGGACGAACTGCGGCTGAGCGAGCACACGGTCAAGTTCCACGTGCGCAACGTCCTGGAGAAGCTGGGCGTGCGCTCCCGCGGCGAGGCCGCCGCCCTCGCGCATGTCAACCAAGGTTGACGAATGCCGCGCTGTCAACTACGGTTGACAGCATGAGCGAGGGAACGGATCTCGCCACCGCGGCGGCCGGGCCCGACGTACGGGTCGGGCTGCGCGCCACGGTGGCACTGCGAAAACTGGCCGAGCGCCTGGAGGCGCTCCAGGTGGCGAACGCGCGACGGCAGGGCTGGTCGTGGCAGGAGATCGCCGACGCACTGGAGGTCTCCCGGCAGGCCGTGCACAAGAAGCACGCCGGACGGACGAGGGGGAACGGGGATGTTTGAGCGATTCACCGCCGAGGCGCGGGCCATGGTCGTCCAGGCCCAGGTCGAGGCGCGCGAGCTGGGGCACACCGAGATCGGCACCGAGCACGTGCTGCTCGCGCTGCTCGGCGCGGACTCCGGCGAGGCCGGCTACGTGCTGCGCGGCGCCGGCCTCGACCGCGACGGCGTCCGCGCGCGCATCCAGGCGCTGATCGACCAGCCGCCGCTCGGCCCGGAGGACGCGGCCGCGCTGCGCGCCATCGGCATCGACCTGGACGCGGTGCTGGCCCGGATGGACGAGACCTTCGGCAGCCCGCCGGTGCGGCCGGACCCGCGCCCGGAGCCGGGCCGGAAGTGGTGGCAGCTGCCGAAGGGCGGGCACATCCCGTTCGGCGCGCACGCGAAGAAGACGCTCGAGCTGTCGCTGCGCGAGGCACTGGCGCTGCACTCCCGCGAGCTGCGGCCGGAACACATCCTGCTCGGCCTGCTCCGCACGCGCGAAAGCCTGGGCGTGCGCGTGCTGACCGACGCGGGCCTCGACCCCGACGCACTCCGGCAGGACGTGCTCGCCACGCTCCGCAAGGCGGCCTGAGCGGGCCTGGGGCCGGTGCACCGGCCCCACCCGGCTCGCGGCGGCGGCGTCCGGCCGACCGCACCGCTCACGTTCTCGTGCCGCGGGTCCGCGCCGCCGTCGATGCCGACGGTGTCCCGGACCCGCGCGGTGAGCGTGGCGGTGACGTAGGGCGCTCACCGGTTCCCCACGTGTCCCAGCGGCCCACGACATGCGGATTCGGGTCGGCGGGCACGATGCGCTTGCTGATGGACGCGCGCCGGTGTAAGCAGCGCGGCTGAATCCGTTCAGGGCCGTCGCGGCGGGGCGGTGCGCCGCGCGGTCCCTCGCTACGCCTCGGTCAGATCGTCGGGCGCCAGCTCGCGCGTCACCAGCCACGCACCCAACTCGGGAAGGCCGCGCAGCGTCCGCCCGTGCGCCGCCACACTGCCGCCCAGCAGCTCGAACACCCGAATCCGCCGCTCCTCGATCTGAATCCGCCACCGCCGCCCGTCACAATCCAGCGACGTGATCAACACCCGCACCGCGGCAGCGTAACCCGTCCAAAACCCCAAAATCACAATATTTCATCGGTACGCAGCTGCCACTGCCGCCGCCCGGCGGATGCACCCGCCGCCCAGCTCACCCCCGCTCGCCCCACCTCCGCCGGGCGCGGCCCTCAGCCGAAACCGGCCGCGTTCCGGCATGCTCGCCCGGCTCCAGCGCCGGCCGGCGCTGCTGATGCCGCCGGCGGCGGCGCTGCTGTTGCGGCTGGCTGGCGCTGCTGGTGTGGCCGGCGCTGGTGGGCTGGCTGGCGCTGCTGGTGCGGCTGGCTGGCGTTGCTTGCGTTGCTGGTGTGGCCGGCGGCGGCGTTGCTGGTGGGGCTGTGGCGTTGCTGCTGTGGCTGGTCGGCGTTGCTGGTGCGGTCGGCGGCGTTGCTGGTGCGGCCGGCGGCGTTGCTGGTGTGGCCGGCGGCGTTGCTGGTGTGGCTGGCTGTGGTTGCTGGTGCGGTCGGCGGCGGCGTTGCTGGTGTGGCTGGCTGGCGTTGCTGGTGCGCTCGGCGGCGGCGTTGCTGGTGCGGCTGGCGGCGTTGCTGGTGTGGCTGGCTGTGGTTGCTGGGTCGGTCGGCGGCGGCGTTGCTGGTGCGGCTGGCGGCGTTGCTGGTGTGGCTGGCTGTGGTTGCTGGGTCGGTCGGCGGCGGCGTTGCTGGTGCGGCTGGCGGCGTTGCTGGTGTGGCTGGCTGTGGTTGCTGGTGTGGCCGGCGGTGGCGCTGCTGGTGCGGCTGGCTGGGGTTGCGGTGTGGCCGGCGGTGGCGTTGCTGGTGTGGCCGGCTGGCGTTGCTGGTGTGGCCGGTCGGCGACAAGGCGGACGAGTTCGGTGCGCCGGGTAGCTGCCCGGCTGCTCGACCGGCGCCGGGCGGGCCGTCGTCCATTCCCGCCGTGCGGTCGTCGAGCTGCGATGTCGCGGTGCCTGGCCCGCACGTGCGGCCTCGCCCCGCTCCCGCCCGCCCGCCCGAATCTTGCCGTTTGTCCCCACTTACGGATCACCCGCGGGTGTCGGCCGGACCGACCCGATCCGGGTGAATTCTCGGCGGATTCGATCCGGTGCCCGGCAGGCTTTTGGTCAGCTAGGCACGGGTTCGCGCGATGCCTGGCTCGTCGTCGATGTGGTGGATCGTGGCGTTTGTGGCGTGCCGATCCGGGCGTATCGGTCTAGGGTTGACGGCACGGGAAGCAGTCGAGGAGGCGAGCGGGAGGGCTCACGTGGCGATTCGGCCGTGGCATCTGTTCGGCGTTATCGTCGCCTTCGGCGTCGGTCCCGCGGTGTGGATCGGCGGCAGCCTGGTCTCCGAACCGGCCTCCGGCACCACTCCCGCCCCATCGACGTCCTCGACGTCCGCGTCACCGACCCCGTCGGCGAGTTCCACGACCCCGTCCGCCGGTGACACCGCCGCGCCCGCCCCCGGCGCCCCCGCCACCTGGCTCCCGACCGCGGCCCCGCCCCCCAGCGTCGCCCCGACGGCCACGCCCCCCGCGACCCGGCCACCCACCACCGCGCCGAACGGCACCCCCGCCACCCGCACCCCCACGGCCAGCGTCCCGCGCCCGTCCTGGTCGATCATCCTGCCCCCGATCTTCCCCGCCCCCACCACTCCACCCGCCGGCAACACCCCCTGACCCGCGGCGCATCCTGATCACGGCGCGGGCCGGCAACGTCGGACAGCGCCGGCCCGCCTTCGCTCGCCGCGGCCACCTGACGGCGCGGCCGATGCCGTCCCGCTCGCCCGCGGACCGCCTCCCTCGCCGACGCCACTCGGCACCACTCGCGATTCCCCACCTCCCGTCCGCCGACATCGCGGCGGTTGTCGCGCCCTCGTCTGCCGACACCAGGATGATCGCCACGTCCTCGTTCGCCGGTGTCGTGGCGGTTGTCGTGCTGTCGTCTGCTGGGTCGCGGCGATCACCGCACTCCCGTTCGTCGGTGTCGGGGTAATCGCCGTGCTCTCGTTCGTCGGTGTCGGGGTGATTGCCGTGCTCTCGTTTGTCGGTGTCGGGATGATTGCCGTGCTCTCGTTTGTCGGTGTCGGGGTGATTGCCGTGCTCTCGTTTGTCGGTGTCGGGATGATTGCCGTGCTCTCGTTCGTCGGTGTCGGGGTGATTGCCGTGCTCTCGTTTGTCGGTGTCGGGATGATTGCCGTGCTCTCGTTCGTCGGTGTCGCGGTGATTGCCGTGCCCCCGTTCGCCGGTGTCGTGGCGGTTGTCGTGCTGTCGTCTGCCGGTGTCGCGGTGATTGCCGTGCCCCCGTTTGTCGGTGTCGCGGTGATTGCCGCGCCCCCGTTCATCGGTGTCGCCACGATCGCCGCGCCCCCGTTCGTCGGTGTCACGACGATCACCGCACCTCTCGTTCGCTGGCATCAGGAGGCGGTTCCGAACTCGGCCTTGTGAGCGCCCGAAATGTCGGCATCAAGCGTCGAGTGTCGATGCGTAGTGTGACTATGTGAGGCTCAGGCACGTAATTCGGCCCGAATAACGTGCCTGAGCCTCACAAGGTGAGCGATCAAGCGAGATCGCGCGAAAGGTCACCCGCGAGCCGCTCAGCCACGTCGATCGCGGCGGCAACGTGCTTTTCCGCGTCGCGCTCGCCGTCTTTCGTGGTGGCGTGGCCGGACCGGCGGGGGTGTTTCCGCAGGGTGGAGCGCAAGAACTCGACCGGAGCGGAGCGACGCCAACGGAGTCGCAGCCCACGGCGACGCTTGCCCGCGGGAGCATGCGGACCTCGGACCGCGGATGCCGAAGGCTCGTGCCGCAGCGACCACCGGGTCTGGGTCCGGGGCCGTGCCCGAAGCCGGCGCAGTGTCCGCAGGAGCATGTGGACTGCGGCCGACGCCGGAAGCGAGAAGACCGGGGTCCGGGGCTGTCCCCGGAGCCCGGCGCATTGCCCGCGGGCACATAGGGAAGCCGGCCACGCCGGTGCGGAAGCCGGAGCCGTGGACTCCGCAGCCCTCCCCGGAGCCCGGCGCATTGCCCGCGGGGGGATGTGGAATTCGGCCGCGCCGGTCGCCGTGGGTTCGGGGTCCGTTCGGGAGCCCGGTGCGTTGCCCGCGGGGGCATGCGGAACTCGTCCACGCTGGACGCCGTGGGTTCCGGGGCCGTTCGGGAGTCCGGCGCATTGCCCGCGGGGGCATGCGGAACTCGTCCACGCTGGACGCCGTGGGTTCCGGGGCCGTCGGGGAGCCCGGCGCATTGCCCGCGAGGGCATACGCAACCCGGCCAGGCCGGGAGCCGTGGACTCCCGACCGTCCCCAGAGCCCGGTGCATCGCCCGCGGGCACCTGCGGAACCCGGCCACGCCGGAAGCGAGAAAGCCGATGTCCGAAGTGGGCACAGCCGCGGGAAGAGCGCCCTGGGGCCGCCCCGCCGGAACCGGACGATGTGGCTGGGGGCCGGTGGCGTCGGATGCTACGACATCAGGGCCGCGATCAGGACCAATGCGACCGTGAGGGTCGTTGCCACGGTGCGGAGGGCGTGCCAGCGGGCCCAGGGCTGCTCGAACCAGCGGCGGACCGTGCCGGCCTCCGCGTCCGTGGTGGTGGCCAGGTCGACGGCGTCGAGGCGGTTGTTGAGGGGGATGTTGGCGCCGACCGTGATGCCGAAGCCGCCCACGATGTAGAGCAGGGACGCGGCCAGCAGCAGGGAGCCGACGGTGGACCAGCCGTCCTGGAGGCGCAGGATCAGCGCGAGCGGCAGCAGCACCAGCGGGCCGAGGAACGCGACCAGGAACACCGGGTTCACGATCGCCACGTTGATCGACTGCATGGCGCGCAGGTAGCCGGTGTCGCCGAGGCGGCCCAGGCCACGGTTGGTCACGAAGGAGAAGGAGAAGAAGAGGCCGGCGATGAGGGCGGTCAACGTTCCGGCCAGCACCAGGGACACGTCGGCGAGCAGATCCATGACCGAGACGGTACGCGGAGAGCGCGCTCCCGGCGTACCCGCGAAGCGGCTTCGACCGCTATCCGAACGTACCGCTGGATCGATCGACAAGCTTGTCTCCGTCACCGGGGGATAGCAGAATCGGCGGATGGGCGACCGCCGCGAGCCGAGCATCCACCAGCTGCGCCTGCTCCTCGGCCTCGCCACGCACCTCCACTTCGGACGCGCGGCCGAGGCGCTGAAGATCAGCCAGTCCGCGCTCAGCATGCAGATTCGCGCGCTGGAGGACCGGCTCGGCGTCCGGCTGATCGAGCGGACCAGCCGCACCGCGGAGCTGACGACGGCCGGCCGCGCGCTGCTGCCGGTGATCGAGGAGGCGGTGGCCGCGATCGACCGGCTGCTGGCGGCGGCCGCGGCGCGCAGTGCCGACCTCGACCGGGAGCTGATCGTCGGCGCGGTCGACACCGAGGCCGCGATGCCGCACACCGCCGCGATCCTGCGCCGCGTGCAGACCGGCGACCCGCCGATCCGGGTGAGCGTGCGCAGCATCGGGTTCGTCGACCAGATCAGGGCGCTGACCAGCGGCAAGGTAGACGTGGCGTTTCTCCGGCCGCCGCTGCCGCCGGGCATCGAGTCGCTGCACCTGGCCACCGAGCCGCGCGTCGCCTGCCTGTCCGCGGCCGACCCGCTGGCCCGCGCCGGCCGGCCGGTCCCGCTGTCCCGCCTGGCCCGGCACGTGTTCCTGGACGTGCCGGCCGGCGTACCGCGCGACTGGTGGTCGTTCTGGGCGGTCGATCCGCGGCCGGACGGCACGCCGGTCACCTACGGTCCGGTCGTCGGCGACCTGGAGGCGCTGCTCACGGCGGTGGCGGACGGGCGCGGCATCGCGTTCCTGCCCGCGGCCGCGCGCACCGTGTTCGCCCGGCCGGGTGTGGCCTATCTGGACGTCGTCGACCTGCCGCCGGCCACGTCCGCGCTGGCCTGGCTGGCGGAGAATTCGCAGGCGCCGGCGGTCGCGGCGATCCGGGCCGCCGCGTGGAGTCTGCTGAAGGCGTGACCCGCGCCCCGCCACCGCCCGGCGATCCGGACGGTGGCGAGCACCGCTGTCGCGGCCACCGGTTCTCAGATCGCCGCGCTGATTCTGGAGAGCAGTTCGGCCAGCAGGTCCGGGCTGGTGGCGAAGTTGATCCGGATGTGGCCGCGGGTGCCCGGCGAGTACTCCGCGCCGACGCCCAGCTTTACGGCCGCGTGGCGCAGCAGGTGGTCGGCCGGGTCGGGGCCGAACGGGGAGCCGGTGCAGTCCAGCCAGGCCAGGTAGGTGGCCTGCGGCTCGCGGTAGCGGGTGTCCCAGGGCAGGGTCGCGGCCCACTCGGTGATCATGGCGCGGTTCGCGGTGAGCACGGTCATCAGCTCCTCCAGCCATGGGCCGGCCTCGCGCCAGGCGCTGACGGTGGCGACGCGGCCGTGGATGCCGGGCTGGCCGAGGTAGTCCGGCGGCAGCGCCTCCAGTTCCTGCCGCAGCGCGCCGTCCCCGAGGTGGGCGACCGCGCAGCGTACCCCCGCGATGTTGAATGCCTTGGTCGCCGACGTCGCGGTGACCGTGCGGGACGCGGCGTCGGGGGAGAGCGACGCGAACGGGATGTGCCGGTGCGGCGCGAAGACCACGTCGGCGTGGATCTCGTCGGAGAAGACGGTCAGGCCGAGCCGCGCGGCGGCGTCCGCGAGCGCGTCCAACTCGGCACGCGTGAACACGTGGCCGGTCGGGTTGTGCGGGTTGACCAGGACCAGCATGGCGCAGTCGCGCAGGTGTTCCACCGCGTCGAAGTCCGGCGGCGGGGGCACCGGCAGCGGCACGATGTGCCGGCCGGCCCGGGTGATCGAGGCCAGGAACGGCGGGTAGTTCGGCACGTGCACGGCGATGCGGTCGCCGGGCCGGGTCGCGTGCTCGATCGTCACCTGGAGCGTCTGGATGAGATCGGTGAAGACGCGGGTACGGCCGGGCGCGGGCGTCCAGCCGTGCCGCGCCGCCATCCGCTCCTCGAACGCGGCGATCACCGGGTCGCCGGCCGGCCAGTGCGGATAGCCGAGGTCGGTGAGCTCCGCCAGCCGGCGCAGGATCACCGGCGCGGGGGTGAAGTCCATGTCCGCGACCCACGCGCCGAGCACGCCCTCCGGCAGCGAGCCCCACTTGACGCCGTGGCCGGCCCGCAGCCGCGCCTGATCGACGGAGAAGCTCATGCCGTCTCCCCTTCCCGGACGAGGACGAGCGCGTCACGGAGGATCTCCATCTGGCCGTGGTGCTGCGCCAGCTCCTCCAGCACGTGCAGCAGCGCGCCGCCGCGGGTGAGCGTGCGCGGCGGCCCGGCGTACGAGGCCGGGGGAGTGTCCCGCAGCGGCGCGGCCCCGTCCAGCCCGGACGCGTCGGACGCGAGCCGGTCGCGCAGCGCGCGCACCTCCGCCAGCAGCGGCGCGACCGGCCCGGACGCGGTGAACTCCGCGTCCCGGTCCCGGCTCACCGGCCGGCCGGCGACCAGCGCGCCGGACCAGTAGTCGGCGACGCCCACACAGTGCGTGAGCAGCGCGTACGGCGTGTTGGCGCCGGGCAGTGGCGCGCGGTTGGCCAGCTCGTCGCCGAGCTGGGCCACGATCGCGGCCATGCCGTCCAGCGCCCGCCCGGCGAAATACAGATAGTCGTCCCCGGATATCAACGCGACCTCCTTCGTCGTCACCTGCTGAGGGGGTGACGGCAAGAACCATTGCGCGGGTCTGCGTCACCTGTCAAGGTGGTGACGTGGAGTTCGTGTTCATCGGCGGCAACCTGGCGCTCGACCTGCTCGGCACGCTCAAATGGCGCCGCACCGCCCCGGAGGAGTTCCTGCGCACCCCGGCGGACGCGGCCCGCTGGGCGGTCGAGTCCGGCGTGGTCACCGTCGCCCCGCGGGTCACCGAGGCCGAGCTGGAGTCGCTCCGCGCGCTGCGCGAGACCATCTACCGCCTGGTCACCGGCCCTTCGGCGGCGCGCGCCGACGTGGCCGCGCTCAACGCCGCCGCGGCCGGCCCGCGCGTCGAGACCACGCTCACCGCCGCGGGCGCCCGGCGCACCGGCGGCGTCGCCGCGGTCGCGGCCGACGTGGCCACCGCCGCGATCACGCTGCTCGGCGACGTGCGCACCGGGCGGGAGACGCGGTTGCGCGAGTGCGAGCGCCCGGACTGCACGCGCCTCTTCCTGGACCGGTCCCGGGGGCGTACCCGCTCCTGGTGCGGGATGGCCGAGTGCGGCAACCGGGTCAAGGCCGCGGAGTACCGCGCGCGCAAGGCCGCGGTCCGGACGTCCCGACGGACCGCGAGTCCGTCGGCACCGGGAGACCGCGTGGCGTGATAGGGAATCCCCCGACCGATCGAGGAGCAGCGCCGTGAGCACTTCCGTCGCCGGTGTCGACGCGCGGCTGGCCGCCGTCTACCGCTACGAGATCCTGGACACCCCACGGGACGGTACGTTCGAGGGCTTCGCCCGCATCGCGGCGCGGCAGTTCCGGGTGCCGATCGCGACCGTGACCATCGTGGACGCCGATCGCGTCTGGTTCGCCGCCGCCGAGGGCCTGCCCGGCGTCACCCAGATCGGCACCGAGCCGGGCCTGTGCGCGTCCGCCGTGCTGCGCGCCGGACCGTACGTGGTGAACGACGCGCTGGTCGACCCGCGCACCATGGAGCACCCGCTGGTTCGCGGCGAGCTCGGGCTGCGCTTCTACGCCGCCGCGCCGATCACCACCCGGGACGGCCACCGCCTCGGCACGGTCAACGTGATCGACTCCGCCGCCCGGGACGTGTCCGACGACGAGACCGCGCTGCTCACCGAGCTGGCCGGCCTGGTCGCCCAGCACCTCGAACTGCGCCTGGCCACGCTGCTCGCGGTCCGGGCCGAGCAGGAACTGCGCCGGGACGCGGACGCGCGCGCCGCCGCCTCCGCCGAACTGGTGCAGCGCATGCGCACGGCCGGCGCGGTGCAGCGCGTCGCCGGCACGCCCCCGGACACCTGCCAGCTCGGCGGCCCCGCCGGCTGCACCGCGCCGGCCGAGCTGAAGGTCGCCGACACGTGGGGCGACCACGCCTGGGGCTGCCAGCGCCACGTCGAGGAGATCCTCACCCACGCCTCCTCGGTCTTCCTGGCCAGCCAGGAGCTGAACGGGCTGGCGGGCTATCGCGGCCGTTAGGCACGATGGACCGCATGGGCATCAGGTACCCCGCGCCGCTGCGGCCCGGCGACCGGATCGGCGTCACGGCCCCGTCCAGCGGCGTCCCGGCCGACCTCGCCGGCCGCCTCACCCACGCGATCCGCACGGTCGAGCGGCGCGGCTACGAGGTGGTCGTCGGCGACTGCATGGACGGCACCCGGCACGTCAGCGCGCCCGCCGCCGACCGCGCCCGCGAGCTGATGGCGATGCTGACCGACCCGTCGATCAAGGCCGTCGCCCCGCCCTGGGGCGGCGAGACCGCGATCGACCTGCTGCCCCTGCTCGACTGGGACACGCTCGCCGACGCCGCCCCCACCTGGTTCGTCGGCTACTCCGACCTCTCCACGATCATGACCCCGTTGACGCTGCTCACCGGCGTCGCGACCGTCCACGGCAACAACCTGATGGACACGCCCTACCGTCCCCCCGCGGGCCTGCTCTCCTGGCTCGACGTGGTCACGATGACCCCCGGCACCACCTTCACCCAGACCCCGCCCGGCCGGTACCGCACCGCCGGCCAGGACGACTGGGAGACGGACCCCGAGGCCGACACACTGACGCTGGACGGCACCGGCCGCTGGACCCGCCTCGACGCCGGCACCGGTGACCTCAAGGTCTCCGGCCGGCTGATCGGCGGCTGCATCGAAACGCTGTGCAACCTGACCGGCACCGTCTACGGCGACATCGCCGGCTTCGCCCGCGCCTACGCCCCCGACGGCCTGCTCATCTACCTGGAAGCCGCGGAGGGCGAGGCCGGCACCATCTGCCGCGCACTGCACGGCATGCGCCTCGCCGGCTTCTTCACCGGCGCCAACGCCGTCCTCATCGGCCGCACCGCCGCCCCACCCTCCCCCTGGCTCACCCAGCACGACGCCGTCCGCGACGCCCTCGGCGGTCTCGACATCCCCATCATCGCGGACGTCGAATGCGGCCACGTCCCGCCGTACCTCCCGCTGATCAACGGCGCCCAGGCCACGGTCCGCCTCACCGACTCGGTCCAGGAGATCACCCAAACCCTGTAGATCTACCCGCTTCCGGCGTGGCCGCTGCCCGCATGCTCGGAGCGGGCACCGGTCGTCGCTGGCGCTCCTCCCTGCCGGTCCCGTCGCCGGTCCCGCCAGCCGCCAGCGGGCCGCCGAGCGCGGTCGGCGCATCTGGGACGCCGGTATCGGTCGCGCGCCGAACTACGGGAGCCAGGCGGTGGCGAAGATGACGAAATCGGAGGCGGCGACCGCGTCGGAGAGGATGAAGGTGAGGCTGAGCAGCGTGAGGGCGATCAGGCCGGCGCGGGTGCGGCGGGTGGCCGTGGCCGGGTCCTGCATCGCCTGGACGCGGCCGAGGGCGTGACCGCGGCCTCCGCCGTGCATGCCGGTCACGGTCGGCTTGCCGGCCGCGGTGGGGGAGGAGAGCGCGGTGGGGTGGTCGAGCGTGGCGAGCGCGGCCTTGGCGACGCTGCGGGCGGTCAGGTGGCGGTCGCCGACCTCGGCGGCGGCGTCCTCGTCGGCCCAGCGTTCGACCAGGTAGGAGACCGAATCCCGGACCGGCGTCAGGATGGGGTTGAGCGCGGCGGCGGTGGACGCGGCGGCGGCGATCCGGTGGTGGCGCCGGGACAGGTGCGAGCGCTCGTGGGCCAGGACCACGCGGCGCTCGTCCGGCGTGAGCAGGCGGATCATGCCGGTGGTGAGCAGCACGTGGCCGGGGCGGCCGGGGACCGCGACGGCGAACGGGGCGGACCAGTCGGCGATCACCACGCCGTCGTCGCCGGGGTGGCCGGTCTCGCGCAGCCGGCGGTGGACGGCCTCGCGGCGGCGGACGTCGAGCCCGTACCGGATCAGCGCGACCATCAGCAGCACGATCGCGGTGATCGCGACGGCGTCCGGGACCGGCTCGGGCAGGCGGGGACGGCCCGGCTCGTTGTGCGCGACCAGCGGCGGCGGAAGGTCGTCGAGCAGCGTGGCGACCAGCAGCACCAGCGACGCGGTGGACGTCAGGCCCGCGGTCAGCGCCGCGCCGGCCAGCGCGCGTGCCGTGGCCGCGGGCGCGGAGCCGGCCGCGATCGGGCGGGCCAGCAGCGCGAGCGCGGCGGACAACACGATCGGGACGTAGACCCACACGGTCACGGCCGGTCCGCCTCCAGGAACGCGCGCAGCGCCGCCGCGTCCGCGTCGTCGAGCGTGGCCGCGAACTGTTGCAGCACCCGCTCGCGGTCCGGGCGCCCGGTCAGCGTGGCGCGCATCGTCTCGGCCGCGAACGCGGCCTCGTCCTTGGCCGGCCAGTACACGTGGCCGCGGCCGGCCGGCCGCCGCACCAGGCGGCCCTTGTCGTGCAGCCGGCCCAGGATCGTGAGCACCGTGTTGTACGCCAGCGTGCTCCCCAGCGCGGCCTGCACCTCCGCCGGCGTCAGCGCGCGCTCGGCCGCCCAGAGCGCGGCCATCACCTCCGCCTCCAGCGCGCCCGGCGCCCGTCGTCCCTCACTCACGATGTCTACCTCCCCAGGTTCCGCTCACTCTAGCGCTGCCACCGCGTCCCGCTGCCGGTGCAGGAACGCCCGGGCCGGACCGTTCTCGGTGCGGGAGATCGCCTCGTCGTACGCCGCGACCGCCTCCCCGTTCCGCCCGAGCCGGCGCAGCAGGTCCGCCCGTACCGCGTGAAAGAGCTGATAATCGGCGAGCGGCAGGGCGTCGACCAGCGCCAGCGCCGCCTCCGGCCCGTCGACCTCGGCCACCGCGACCGCCCGGTTGAGCTCCGCCACCGGGCCCGGCGCGACCACCAGCAGCTGGTCGTAGAGCGCCACCACCTGCGCCCAGTCCGTCTCCGCCGCGGTGTGCACCGCGTTGATCGCGGCCTGGATCTGGTACGTACCCGGCCGACCCGCCCGCAGGCAGGCCCGCACGAGGTGCTTACCCTCCGCCACCAGCGCCCGATCCCACAGACTCCGGTCCTGGTCGCGCAGCAGCACCACCTCGCCGTCCGGGCCGACCCGGGCCGGGCGGCGCGCCTCGGCGAGCAGCATCAGTGCGAGCAGCCCCGCCGCCTCGGGCTCGTGCGGGAGCAGCGTGACCAGCAGCCGCCCCAGCCGGATCGCCTCCGCGCACAGGTCGTCGCGGGTGAGCGCGTCGCCGGCGGTCGCGGCGTACCCCTCGTTGAATATGAGATAGATCGTCGCCAGTACGGCGTCGAGGCGCTCCGGCAGCTCGCCGCCCTCCGGAATCCGGTACGGGATGCGGGCGTCCCGGATCTTCGCCTTCGCGCGGGCGAGGCGCTGCGCCATCGTGGCCTCGGAGGTGAGGAACGCGCGCGCGATCTCGGCGGTGGTCAGGCCGCCGATCAGGCGCAACGTGAGCGCGACGCGGGCGGGCAGGTTGAGCGCGGGGTGGCAGCAGGTGAAGATCAGGCGGAGGCGGTCGTCGCCGTACTCGTCGTCGGCGAGCGAGTCGGTGTCGGCCATCGCCGGGGGCTCGTGCAGCCGGGCCAGCTTCTCCCGGCCCACCGCCTCCCGGCGAAGCCGGTCGATGGCCCGGTTGCGCGCGGCCGTGATGATCCAGCCGGCCGGGCTGGGCGGCGGACCGTGCTCCGCCCATCGGCGGGCGGCGGCGAGGAACGCGTCCTGGACGACGTCCTCGGCGAGGTCCAGATCGCCGTAGGCGCGGGCGAGCACGGAAACGGCGCGTCCGTACTCGGCGCGGTAGATCGCGTCGAGCTCCTTCTTGCTCACGAAGGCGACTTTTCCAGGGCCGGACTGAGAGGTAGCTGCGAGGGGCCCGTTCCGTAGGGAGAGCGCGGCGACCCACCGGGCGAGATCTCGGCATGGGGCGAACCGCGATTCGTGCTTCGGCTCCGTACGGCGGATGCGGTACCCGGCCCGTTCCCGTACGTGAGCGAGCTGACCTGCCATTTGACGTATCAGGCAGACGATTTTCCGCCCCGTCTCGCGGACTCTGGGTGAGCAGCACGGCAATTCTGCCGGGTGCGGCTCAACAGAAGGAGAGACACCCCATGGAAGACCTCATCGCAATGGTGGTCGCGCCGGTCGTGGGATTCGCGACACGGGCGGCCGTCAAGAAGGGCATCGCCGTCCTCAAGGCGCGGGGGGTGGCGGTCCAGCCCTGGGTGGAGACGATAGCGCCGTCGATCGCCGGCGGGTTGGCCAGCCTCGGAGCCGCCGCCGGTTCCGCCCCGCCGGTCGACTACGGGCGGTGAGCCGGCATGCCTGTGGTCGGACCCGATGTCTTCACCACCGTCCCGCTGATCTACGACAGTGACGATCGCGGTTTCGCCGGTCCTGCCGACATGGACGGACCGGTCGTCGGCACCCTGCGCTTCCGGCTGCGCCCGGGCGGCGAGCTCGACCTCGAGTTCGCCCTCGAGTACGGGCATCCGAACATCCGCTACGACGTGGCGCTGACCGCCGGCGCGTCGCATGACCTCGGCTCGGGGTGGGTTCAGGTCGGCATTCTGACCACCGGCCCGGACGGCCGGGGGTCGGCGGCGATCAGCGTCCCGCCGGGAGTGCTGAGGCAGCCGCCGTTCGGCCCCGGCTCGCGCACCGACCACGTCGACATCATCGAGTTCGGCAAGCTCTTCACCGCCGGTGCGTTCGCGGCCGGCGCCGTCAACTACGTCGTCTGCCCCGGTGACGTGCGGCCGCGCGACGCCGCGATCGAGCACCGCGGCACGGGCGACCCCACCATCACCTCACGAGAGGAGACCGACCATGCCTCCGACTGACCTGACCACCCCGATCGCCGCGGAGAACCTGGCCCTCTTCGGCCCCGGCACCCCGGGCAAGGCCGCCCGGCTGAATTACGACGTACCGCTGCCCGGCGTCTACTCCTGGGACCGGATCTCGGAGATCGAGATGCCTGCCGAGTGGTTCACCGCGAGCGCCGCCGAGGCCGGCACCTCGCTGGTCGAGATGGGCGTGGTGAAGGGCAGCGAGGGCAGGCTGACCGCCGTCGACCGCGGCCTGCTGGCCAAGTATTTCCGGGCGATGATGCCGCCGGCGGCCCGGCCGTCGTTGCGGCTGGTCGCCGAGGTCGGCGGCGAGGTGGCCCCGCAGGTGCAGAAACCGCCGGGGAGGACCGCCGTCACGGCGACCGGCGATCTGCGGGGCATGCAGGAGCGGGCCCTCACGCTGAACGTGCCGGTCGACGTGGACATCGAACGGATCCGCGTCGACTCGTACATCGGCAAGCTGGCCGACAAGGAGGCCGCGCTGGACGCCGCGCAGAAGCGGACGATCGTCCTCCCGGCCCCGGGGATCGGCGCCAGTGTCCGGCCGATCGAGGCCGACCCGCTCGCGCCGGCCACGCCGCGGTTCGCGCTGGTGGAGACGTGGGAACTGCGGTCCTTCCTCGGCGACTACGGCCTGGGCCGGACGCTGCAGACCTTCTCGCTGCTGCCCGGTGAGCGGACCACGGTAACCACGCAGACGTGGCGGACCGACTCGGCGACCCGCGAGGACGCCACCTCGATCTTCGACTCGTCCGACTCGTCGGCGCAGACGCGGTTCACCTCGGCCCTGAGCAACGAGACCGGGGCCGCGTTCCAGGACCAGGGCGGCTGGGCGATGTCAGTGTCCACCTCTGCGGCGGCCGGCTTCAACGTCGGCGTCGTGCACGGCAAGTTCGACCTGCAGACCGGGTTCGCCGCCAACCACCAGGAAGCCAGCCAACGCTGGAGCAACCAGGTCGCCACGGCGACGGCCGAGCACGCCGCCCAGGTCAACAACTCCCGGCGGCAGAGCGTCGAGTCGGTGGCGGCGGAGTCGTCCGCGGCCGGCTCGTCCACCACCACGGTGCGGGAGATCGCCAACACCAACCTGCGCCGGGTGCTCAACTTCGTCTTCCGCGAGCTCAACCAGACGTACGAGACGTACGTGGTGCTGCGCGACATCAAGGTGGCCTTCTTCAACGGGCGGCCCGGCTCCGCCGAGATCGTGCCGCTGGCCGACCTGGGCCGGTTGCTGCGCCGGCAGCTGCGTGACGACGCGCAACTGCGGGACCGGGTAGCCCGATGGATCTTGTCGGCCTGCGCGCAGCGGATCGACTACGCCACCGAGACCAAGACGACGCTGCAGGTCGGCACCAACCCGACCGGTGTCGAGTACGACTGGAACCCGGCCACCGTCGACGCCCAGGGTGAGCTGGTGTTCCCCGGCGACGTGCTGCAGTCGACGGTCCGGTGGCGGTTCATGCCCGGCGTCCGGTCCAAGGCGCCGCACGCCGTCGACGGGGTGATCATGAGCCGGACCAGCATCGTCCTGCGCACCGACAACCTGGTCGTCGAGGCGCTGCTCGGGCAGGCGGACGCCCTGGACCCGTACGCGTCGGCGCTGCAGGCGATCGACCTGGCCGACCGGCAGTCGCAGATCAAGGCCCGGGACGTGGAGACCCGGCGGACCGTCGACGCGCTGGAACTGGTGGCCGCGCAGGCCGCCACCGAGCGGATCGCGGCTTGGCAGAAGCTGTTCCCGGACGAGCCGGAGATTCAGGTGGTCCCGGTCGCCTCGGTGGAGACCAACGGCAAGGTCGACCCCTGACAGGAGGCCCGTCATGGGTGCGGAGACAGCAGTCACCGCCACGCCCACCAGCGGTCCGTACCAGCGGGTCATCGTCTTCGACGAGAGCGAGGCCGAGCCGATCGTGGCCGACGTCGTGGTCTTCGACGACGCTGAGGTCGCCCCGATCGTCGGCGGCATCCGGCCCAGCCCGTACGACGCGGTCGTCGCGTTCAGCGACGCCGAAGGGCTGACCATCGGGGCGGCCCCGGACGCGGCAGCACTCGCCCGCCAGATGGACCGGGCCACCTCCGACCCGGTGGTCGTGACCACCGGGCCGGAAGACCGGCCGGACTGGTGGCCAGGCGCCACCAACGGCATCTCGTTCGAGCTGCACGACGCCTGGCAGCTACCGCCGCCGGACGGCGTCCGGGCCGAGTTGCCACTGCCCCAGACGCAGGTGCTGAGCTGGCTGCAGCATCACCGCTCGGAAATCCGCGGAGCCGCTCGCGAGTTCCGGGTCGACCCACGGGCGATCGCCGGTGCGATCGCCTGGGAGGCGCTGCAGAACGCGCGCACGGTGTCGCTGCGCTCGGTCGGCCCGGGCAAGGTGCACGTGGACGCCGACGTAGTGACACAGACCGAGCAGACAGGCCTGCTGCCCGTCCGGACGTCGGCGCAGCGGCGCGAGCTGCTGCGCCGCCCCGGCCAGGCGATCCGCTACATCGCCGCGATCATGTCGGCGAAGGCGGCGATCGCGGAGGCGTTCGGCTACTCGATGCGCGACCGCCCGGACCTGCTGACCAACGAGTACGTGGCACGCAGCCTGACCGAGTGGACCGACCACCTGACCGAGCGCCCGGCCGGTGACCTGGTCGCCGCCGAGGACATGGCCTTGTGGACCCGGGCACACCTGCGGTATCTCGAAAGAGGCGTCGGCACCCGATAGCCGCCGGACCGAGGCGGGGAGGACACCGTGACCAGGATCCGCGTGCTCGTGGTGGACGACGAGCCCTTGGTCCGCGCCGGCCTGGTGATGCTGCTCGACGCCGAGGAGAGCATCTCGGTGGTCGGCCAGGCCGGCGACGGCGCCGAGGCCGTCGACCTCGCCGTCCGGCTTCGCCCGGACGTGGTCGTCATGGACCTGCGCATGCCGGGCGTGGACGGCGTCGAGGCGACCCGGCGGCTGGTCTCGGACGAGTTCGCCGACCTGGTCGGCGGCACGGTGCCGGTACTGATGCTGACCACGTTCCACGACGACACCGCGGTCCACACCGCGCTGCGTGCGGGCGCGTCCGGTTTCGTGCTGAAGAGCGCCGCACCGTCCGACCTGGCCGCGGCGATCCGGGCGGTGGTGGCCGGTAACGCCTGGCTGGACCCGGTGGTGGCACGCAAGCTGCTGCGCGACTTCACCGCGCACCCCGAGCTGGGCATGCCTACCCCGGCCGAACTGGGTCAGCTGACCCGGCGGGAGACCGAGGTGCTGACCCTGGTCGCACACGGCATGAACAACGCGGCCGTCGCCGCGCACTTCGTGGTCAGCGAGGCCACGGTGCGCACTCACGTGAGCCGGATCCTGGTGAAGCTGGGGCTGCACGACCGGTCACAGGCGGTGGCCGCCGCGTACCAGACCGGCCTCGTCAAACCCGGTGACCGGCCCCCGCTCCGGGACAGGCGCTGACGGTCAGGCCGCCGGGGTGGGCAGCATGGCCACCACCTCGAATCCGCCCTCGGCGGTGCGCCCGGCGATCAGGTCCCCGCCGGCGACCTCCACCCGCTCGCGCAGGCCGACCAGGCCGTGCCCGGTGCCGGCGTGCCCGTCCGGCGGCGCGGACCCCGGCCCGTTCCGCACCTGAATCCGCAGGTTGTGCGACCAGTCCAGGCGCACCGTGGTGTCGGCGCCCAAGCCCGCGTGCCGGCTGACGTTGGTCAGCGCCTCCTGGACCACCCGGAACGCGGTCAGCGCGATGCTGGGGTCGACCGGCCGGGGTTCGCCCCACGTCTCCAGCCGGACCGGCAGGCCGGCGCGGCGCATGCCGGCCAGCAACTCCTCCAGCCGGTCGGCGTCCACCGGTTCGGTGACCGGGCCGGGCGTGGTCTCCTCCTCCGCCGGCTGGGTGCGGCGGAGTACGACCAGCATCCGTCGCAGCTCGTTCATCGCCTGCGCGCCCGCGTCCCGGACGTGCGCCAACGCCTCCTCCGCCCGGTCCGGGTCGCGGCGCAGCAGCCGGTGCGCGCCGCCGGCCTGCAGCACCATCACGGTGACCGCGTGCGAGATGATGTCGTGCAGTTCGCGGGCCACCCGCAGGCGTTCGGCGGCGACCGCCTCCCGGGCTGCGGCCAGCCGCTGCCTTTCAGCCAGCACCGCGCGCCGGCGACTGCGGTACGACCAGTGCCCGACTGCCCAGGCGGTGCCGTAGGCGATGCCGTAGACCAGCATGCCGGCCAGTAGGACGCCCACCTGGTCCGCGGGCGCGGCGGCGGTGACCTCCTGGGCGATGCCGCCGCCGAGCGGCACCACCACGAGCAGCAGAGCCGGTGTCGCGTAGCGGGACGGCAGCCGAGCGGACACCGTGAACAGCGCGACGACCAGCGGCATGATCGCCTGATATCCCGGCACGAACAGGGCGCCGGTGGTGACCAGCCACACCAGGGCGTAGACCAGCGCCGGCGCCGCCCGGCGCCACACCAGCGGCAGGCAGCCGAGCGCGGCGTAACCGGCGATGACATGGGCTGGCGCGCCGATCGGGGCACGCCCGGCAAGCGTGACCGCGGCGTCCGAGAAGAGTGCGACGTCGACGAACCACACCGCCACCGCCAGCGCGATGTCGGCCGGATAACGGGCCGCGGTGCCCGGCATGATCAGTACGGCTCGTCCGGGACGCACAGGCAGATCAGCGGCCAGAGGCACGGCCACCCGCTGAACAACTCGTCGAGCGTCGGGGCGGTCAACTCCTGGTGCCGCGGCTCGCGCTGCCGGCGCTCCAGCACGCCGGCCTCGCTGAGCATGCCGACCGGCAGCTCGAACTGTTCCGGCCGGGCGATGCGCAGCTCCACGAACGCGGTACGGATGTCGCCGCCGGCGGCCAGCAGCGCCGCCCGCAGCCGTTCCGGCGGCACGTGGCCGACCTGCGCGCGGTAGCGGGAGTGACCGCCCAGCGTCAGGATCGCCGCCAGCGGGGCGTCGGCACCGACCCGCATCGGCACGATCTTGCGGGGGCCCAGCCGTTCGATCGGCGTCTCCAGGCGGGTGGGGAACGGGATGATCACAGCCTGCACGTCGGAGCCCGCGGTCCAGACCTCCGGCGGCGGCGCGGGCACCAGCACGGCGTCGGAGTCCATCAGCAGCCCGACCGCCCGGTGGCCGGTGGTCAGGTCGGACGCGCCGTGCGACTGGATCGATACACGCAGATCGGTGGCGAGCGCGGTAACGGAGCACACGAGGCTCATCGTCCTCTCCGCCGCGCCAACGTCACCAGAGCGCGCTCCGTCGCATTGCCGATACGCGACCGTGGACTGCCCGCCGGTCCACGAGGCTCGTGACGGCAATCTCCAGCGCGATCTCGTCGGCACGAGGCGTAACCGGCGTCCGCGCTGGTCGCACAGAACGTGACGGCTGCGCCGGCCACGGCGCACGACGGGCGGTGGTTGAGCGTGTTGCGGGAATGCGCCCGGTCGTTCAACGCGCGGGTACCGGCTCGGGTGCCCGGCGCGCTCGTTCAGCGGTCAGCACGTCCCGGCTGTGTTCGCGTGCCGGCAGGACAACGGTGTAGGTGACACCCATCGTCGGCGCGGGACCCTTATGAAATTGATCCGTGAGAGGACCATTTCCTCAGCGGTATGGGATTGATCGCTCACTGTGTGAGCCTCAGGCACCTTATTCGCGCCGAATAACGTGCCTGAGGCTCACATAGCCACAGTGGACGATCGACTCCGCCGTCAATATGGCGAAATTTCGGGCGCGAAGCGCCCGGGATTCGTGCTGTGGTCGACCGGGAAGGTGTGGTGGGCCGGGTCTGCGCTGGGGCGGCCCTTGCGGCACGCGGATGGCTGCGATCGGCCGGGACGACCGCGGCGGTTGGCTGGGCCAGCGCGGTCGGCCGGAACCGCGGCGGTTGGCTGGGCCGGCGCGGTCGGCCGGAACCGCGGCGGTTGGCTGGGCCGGCGCGGTCGGCCGGAACCGCGGCGGTTGGCTGGGCCGGCGCGGTCGGCCGGAACCGCGGCGGTTGGCTGGGCCGGCGCGGTCGGCCGGAACCGCGGCGGTTGGCTGGGCCGGCGCGGTCGGCCGGAACCGCGGCGGTTGGCTGGGCCGGCGCGGTCGGCCGGAACCGCGGCGGTTGGCTGGGCCGGCGCGGTCGGCCGGAACCGCGGCGGTTGGCTGGGCCGGCGCGGTCGGCCGGAACCGCGGCGGTTGGCTGGGCCGGCGCGGTCGGCCGGAACCGCGGCGGTTGGCTGGGCCGGCGCGGTCGGCCGGAACCGCGCGGTGGGCCGGGACCGCCGGGTGGGCCGGGACTGCGCGGTGGGCTGGGACCGCCGGGTGGGCTGGGACCGCGCGGTGGGCTGGGACCGCCGGGTGGGCTGGGACCGCGCGGTGGGCCGGGACCGCCGAGTGGGCCGGGACTGCGCGGTGGGCTGGGACCGCGCGGTGGGCTGGAACCGCGGGGTGGGGCCGGGACCCGCGGGAGGGTGGGGACCGACGGCGGGAATGGCAGGGAGGAGCGCCGGCGACGACCGGTGCCCGCGGGAGCATGCGGGCAGCGGCCACGCCGGGAGCGGGAAGAGAAGATCTTAAGAGCTGCCCGGGTGGAAGGCCCGCACCTCGACCGGCAGCGTGAGCGCCGTGGAGAGCCTGGTGGCCCAGTGCAGGGCCGCGTCCAGGTCCGGTACGTCCAGGATGGTGAGCCCGCCGACGTGTTCCTTGGCTTCCACGTAGGGGCCGTCGGTGATGAGGGAGTCGCGGACCACGGTGGCGGAGGCGGCGTCGGTGAGGCCGCCGGCGAAGACCCAGACGCCGGCGTCGCGCATGGCGGTGTTGACGATCTCGACGTCGCGCATGATGGGGTCGAGGACCTCGGGGCCGGGTGGGGGGCCGTCGGGCTGCTGGATGCTGAGCAGGTAGTGGGGCATGTCGTCCTCCTGGTAGTCGGTGTCACCACCTATACGAACGAGCGGGGGCGGGATCGACATGCGGGGGAAGAAAAAAGGGGCCGCCGGAGATCGGCGGCCCCACGCGCAGATCAGATCAACGGGCGCTGACGACGACCGTCTTCATGATCTTGTCGGCGAAGGTCTGGTTCTTGTCGTCCCAGATCGGCCACAGGTAACCGATGTAGCAGGGGATGCCGTCCAGGATGTGGCAGATGCCACGGACGAAGACGAGCAGCGGGCCGATCGGCTGGCCGTCGTTCTCGCTGATCAGCTTGATGCCGAGGGCCTTCTTGCCCCAGCTCTGGCCGGTCCGGCCCTGGAGCCAGATCTGGTTGTAGACGCTGAGCAGCACGCCGAGCAGGACGAGAACCCAGTAGATCGGGCCGGGGGTGGTCGGGGTGACCAGGCCGGTGGCCGCGTCGGTCTGGGTGCCGGGGCCGTCGATCAGGTAGGCGAGGATGCTGAACGGGGCGACGATCAGGCCGTCGACCAGCGTGGCACCGACGCGGTGGAACCAGCTGGCGTAGGACGCGGGCGCCCCGTAACCGCCGCCGTAGCCTCCGCTCTGCGGCGTGCCGTACGAGGGCTGCTGTCCGTACGCCGGCTGGCCGTACGCGGGCTGCTGAGGCTGGGGCTGCCCGTACGACGGCTGCTGCGGCTGCTGCTGACCGTAGGAGGGCTGCTGGCCGTAGTTCGGCTGCTGCTGGCCATAGCCGGGCTGCTGCCCGTACGGCTGGCCCTGGTTGGGCGGGTATGTCACGAAAAGCTCCTTGAAGGGATCAGCTCAGAACGAGCCGGTTCAATTGGAACACCCAGCTCGCCGCGGCGAGGAGAGCGACACTCCACTCCACGCGCCGTCGCGCACGTGCCCCGAGGCGATCGGGCGCCGCCAGCACCCCGGCGGCCCGCAGCGCCAGCAACGGCACCACGGCGACCGCCAGCGCCGCCAGGGCGAGCACGCCCGGGTTGGCGGCGGCCGCGCCGGCTACGTCACCGTGGACGAGCGCGACGGATGCGGTCGTCAGGCCGCAGAACGGGCAGGGCACGCCGGTCACCGCGTACGTCGGGCACGGCGCACCCAAGCCGGTCGCGGAGGTGAACGTGGGCCAGGCGAGCGCCGCGGCTCCGGCGGCGAGGCCGAGGAGGCCGAGCCGTTCCGGCACCGAGACGTACCTTGCTGTCACGTTCATCCGTCCTGCTCAGGGTGGAGGGGGCGACTGATAGTAGGACAACGATCACTACATCGGCCACCCCGATCCACGAGATCAGGTCAGGGTGCCCGGCGCAGCCACTGCTGGTTGGCCCCACCATTACAGCCGTACTGCGCAAGCCGGGCGCCGTCCGAGGCCGAAGCGCTGATCACATCGAGGCAGCGGCCGCTGTGCCGGGCCACCAGGCGTGCGTATCCGGAGCCGGCGTCCTGCACCTGCCACTGCTGGTTGGTGCCGAGCCCGCAGGCGTACTGGATCACCCGGGCGCCGTCCGCGGTGTCGCCGGACGTGACGTCGAGGCAGCGGGCGCTGTGCCGGGCCTGCACCTGGACGTACCCGTTGCCGAGGTTCTTCAGGTAGAACTGCTGGTTGTGGCCGGTGCCGCAGGCGTACTGGACGGCCTCGGCGTTGTTCGCCGGGTCCCCGTTCACGATGTCGGCGCACTTGCCGGAGTGCCGGGCCACCAGGTTGACGTAACCGCTGGTCAGACCGGTCACGCTGCCGGCGGCGGCGTCGATCGACAGCTCCGGGTAGTAGGACAGGCTCATCGTGGTCGCGGACGGGAACGAGATCGGCAGCCACACGTACTGCGAGTCGTTGACCGTGCCGCCGATCGAGTTGCCCCAGCGGTCGCCCAGGTAGAGGAACGAGTCGCCCAGCGGCAGCACGAACGTGCTCTGCGAGCCGAACGTCACGCTGTCGCCCACGTTCTGCCAGGCGCTCCACGTGCCGGTGATGGAGGTGGCGGTGGAGTAGCGCGCCTGGTTGGGGTTCCAGCCGGTGGCGCCGGAGGTGAGCATGAAGTAGACGCCGTTGCGCTTGAACAGCGCCGGGGCCTCGCGGTGGTCGCCCGGCCAGGACCGCACCAGCGCGGCCGTGTTCGTGTAGTCCGCGGTCAGCCGGTAGACGTGCAGGTCGTAGTTCTCGTTCGCCGCGGAGATCATGTAGCCGGTGCCGTCGGTGTCCACGAACGCGGTGATGTCCCGCGACATGTGCTGGCCGAGCGGCCGGAAGCTGCCCCGGTAGGTGTAGTCTCCGTCGACCGTGGCGGACACCGCGACGGCCGCGCGCGCCTCCCCGTAGTCGACGCCGTTCTCCTTGTGCATCCACATCACGAACTGTCCGGTACCCGCGTTGTAGATGACCTTCGGGCGTTCGATGTTCGCGACCTGGAGTTCCGCGGCGGACGACTGGGTCAGCACGTCGTTGCGGAACTCCCAGTTCCTCAGGTCCGTGGAGCGGTAGACCGACACGGCCCGGAACGTGTTGTCGGCGTTGCGGTTCTCGCCGAACCAGTAGTAGTAGGAGCCGTGCTTCAGGATGCCGCCGCCGTGCGCGTGCACGGGATTCCCGGCGGTGTCCCGGAACTGCACCGCGTTCGTGATCGTGACGGGCGCGGCCGAGGCGGGAGCGGGCGGGGCGAGGAGCGCCGCTGTCGCGGCGAGGACCGCGAGCGCGGCGAGGGTGCGGATACGGGCGGACACGCCGACCTCCAAGTGGGCGTCATGGGACGGTCGGATCCCAGGTGATGGACGGCCCGCCGCCCGGTGGAGGACGGCGGGAGTATCGGGGGGCCGCACCGAGGCGCACGCGGATCTCCTCCCCGTCCGGGAGGACCGCCACCACCTCGTCGCGGTCCGCGCTGACCGCCGGCGCGACGTCGGTGACCGGGCCGGCCAGCGTGACCAGTGCGACGTACACGGCGGTGCCGCCCGGGTGCGGCGCGCCGGTCAGGTACGGCGTGGCCGAGCGGGTGCCGAACGCGTTGGCGCCGGACATCCGCTGCACGCCGGCCGACGACCAGCCGTGCAGGCCCACGATCCGGCTGGTCAGCCCCGCGGGACCGACGACCTCGGCGGTACGGTCGTGCGCCCGCGCCGCGGGCGTCGACGCACCCGCGACCGCGAACCCGCCGGTCCGCGGCACCCACCCGGCCGGCGCGGTGATCCGGTCGATCCGCAGCTCGCTCGCCGCGCCGCAGAGCACGCTCGCGGTCTCCACGGTCACCTCGCCGTCCACGTACCGGGACGCGGCGAACCGGTCGGCCACGCCGATCCGGTGGATGCGCCGCCGGCGGGTGACCGGCCCGCCGCCCGGCGGCTCCAGCCCGGTGTGCCCGTCGGTGTTCCGCTCCCAGGCGCGCGTCTCCGTCTCCGGCGCGGTGTGCGTGCTGTACGCGAGCTTGGCGTAGTGCGGGTCGTCGCGCTCCGGGTCGTCGCCGAGTTCCGCCGGCACCTTGATGTGGTCGCTGCCGTGGTTGTAGAGCCGCACCACGCCGTCCGCCCGGGTGCCGCGCAGCAGCCAGCCGGGCGCGGGCAGCGCCCGGTCGACGTCGCCGCGCTCGACCGCGGCCGGCTCCTCGGTCGCGGTCCAGACCGGGTGGCCGGCCGGGAGCAGCAGCCCCAGGAAGCCCTTCGCGGCCCAGTACGGCGACGCCGGCCCCGAGTACGGCTGCGTGATCGGCGGGAACTGCCCGTGGTAGCCGAGCCGCAGCAGCCCGGCCTCGTCCGGCGCGCCCCGGTCCGCGAAGTAGCGCAGCGCGCCGGAGGCCAGCCGCCGCGTCTCGCCCGGCGGCAGCGGCGTCGCGTCCGCCAGCGCGCCGGTCCACAGCGCGGCCGCGGCCGCGTACCGGTAGGTCAGCGACCGGCCCTGGTGCATCGGCGCGCCGTCGCGGGCGAACATCAGCCGGAAGTCGTCCAGGAACGCGTGCAGCCGCTCCCGGTACCGTGCCACGCGGTCGGAGCCGGCCGCGCCCGGCATCCGCGCCCAGAGCAGCGGGTAGAGGTGCATGGCCCAGCCGGCGTAGTGGTCGTAGTGCTGGCCGGCGCCGTCGGAGTACCAGCCGCCGCCCCGGTACCAGCCCTCGATCGCGTCCAGGCCGCCGGTGATCTCGGCGGGGTCGTGCCGGCCGCCGGTGTCCGCCAGGAACTGCTCGACCACGACCTGGAACAGCAGCCAGTTGCACGGCCACGGGCGCGTGCCGACGATCCCCTCCAGCCAGCGGTGCACCGACCGGCGCACGCCGGCGTCGAGCCGGTCCCACAGCCAGGGGCGCGTCTCGGCCAGCATCAGCGCCACGGACGCGGCCTCGACGATCGGCTGCGAGTAGTCCTCGATCGGGGGCCACGCGTACCGGTGGCGCGGGTCCGTGCCGGTGGCCAGGCCCTCGGCGTACCGCTCGATCAGGATTTTCGCCCTGGGGGTCTCGCCGCGGTCGCCGGAGATGCGCATGCCGGCCAGCAGGAACGTGCGGGCGAAGCCCTCGAGGCCGTCGGAGGTGGCGCCGGCCCGGCTGGTGCGGCCGGGCAGCCGGATCTGGGCGAAACCGGGCACCGCGTACGGCACGACGGCCTCCAGCAGGTGGTCGGCCATCGCCTCCCAGTGCGCGCGGGTCCAGCCGGTGTGCGGCGAGCGGATCCGGTCTTCCGAGGGGAGCTCCACGACGGCACCTTAGTTCTCGGGCCCGAAACACTTCAATGCTTGACGAATGAAAGTCCATTGATTACCGTCCACATCCATGGATCGCCGATCTTCGATCGCCGCCATCGTCCGGGCGGTGCTCGCGGCGGGCCCGCTGCGCCGCGCCGACCTGGAGGCGCGCACCGGGCTGTCGCAGCCCACCATCGCGAAGCTGACCCGCGCGCTGATCGACTCCGGCTACCTCACCGAGACCACCGCCGGCGGTGCGCCCGGCCACATCGGGCGCCCGGCCGCCGCGCTCGACGTGCGCGCGCACCGCGCCTTCTTCGCCGGCGTCAAGGTCACCCCGGACGAGCTGATCGGCGTGGTCACCGACCTGCGCGCGGTGGTCCACGGCACCGCGCACGTGCCGCTCGGCGACGCCCGCACCCCGCCGGACGTGGTCGCCGCGATCGCCCGGCTCACCGCGCAGCTGCGCCGCGAGCACCCGGTCGGCGCGCTCGGCGTGTCCGTGGCCGGGGACGTCGACCGGGACACCGGCGTCGCGCGGTACGAGCCGTTCCTCGGCTGGCACGACGTGGCTTTGGCCGAGCTGTGCGCGGAGGCGACCGGGCTGCGCACGGTGGCGGACAACGACATCCGCGCGCTCACCGAGGCGGAGAACTGGTTCGGCGCCGGCGCGGACGCGCGGTCGTTCCTGCTGGTCGCGGTGGGGTCCGGCGTCACCAGCGGGCTGGTCGTGGACGGCCGGGTGCTGACCGGCGCGCACGGCGTCGCGGGCGAACTCGGGCACGTGCCGATCGATCGGCGCGGGCCGAAGTGCTACTGCGGGGCGCGCGGGTGCCTCGAGGCGGTCGCGTCGGAGCCGGCGCTGCTGCGGAGGGTCGCGGACGCGACCGGCGCGCCCGGGGTCACGCTGGATCGCGCCATCAGGCTGGCCCGCCTCGGCGACCCGCGGGTCGGCGAGGTATTCGCCGAGGCGGGTCGCGCGATCGGTCAGGCCGTCGGCGGGGTGATCAATCTGATCGGCCCGGAGCTGGTGGTCTTCTCGGCCGACCACCTCGACGGGTTCGCGCTGCTGGAGCCGCACGTGCGCGCGGCCGTGGCGGAGCACGCGTTCGGGGCGGCGGCGCGGGCCGAGATCGCGGTGCGGCCGCTGCCGTTCGAGCAGTGGGCCCGCGGCGCGGCCGTGGTGGCCATCGCGTCGTACGTGGCGTCCGTGCAGGTCTGAACCCAGCCCGCCGTTGACGGTCCCGGGACCGGCGAGAGGATCTAGGCTGGTCCCCGGAGCCGAGGTGCGGGGGTGGGACGCTGAGCGCACAGACGGGGGCGGGCGGCGACCGGTGGCGTAACCGGTTGTGGTGGATGTTCGCGCTCGTCGGCGTGGTCGCCACCGGGCTGTACGTCGCGGGCGTGGCGCAACTGGTCGACTTCGCGCTGATCGGCGCGGGCGCGGTGGCGGCCTGCGTGGCGGGGCCGTCGCTGCTCGACTTCCGGCCCGGGCGGGCCTGGCGCACGCTGGGCGCGGCCGGCGCGTTCATGCTGACCGGCGCGATCCTGCGGCCGCTGGTGGTGCCGCACGGGTCGGCGCTGCTGGCCGAGGCGTTCACCGTGCCCGGGTACGTGCTGGTGATCGTGGCGCTGGCCGACTTCGCGTACGGCCGGCGGGCCATCGACCGGCACTCGGTGGTGGACGGGCTGATCGTCTGCGTGGGCGCGGCGACCGCGTTCACGCTGCTGTTCGCGCTGCCGGCGATGTCGATCCCGGACCGGCCCGTGGTGCTGTCCGTGCTCGCCGCGCTGTACCCGACGTTCGACGCGATCCTCGTGCTGCTGGTGGTGATGCTGGCGTTCAGCACGGCCGCGCGCCTGCCGTCGTTCCGGCTGCTGCTCGGCATGATGGTGCTTATCTTCATCGGGGACCTGGCCTACGCGATCATCGGCAACCAGGGCGAGTACTACGCGTCCCCGGTGCTGGACCTGCCGTTCCTGCTGGCGTTCACGTTCGGCGGCGCGTCCGCGCTGCACCCGACCGCGCGGGAGCTGGTCCGCGCGGTGCCGCTGCCGGTGCAGCCGTGGTCGCTGGCCCGGCTCGCCGTGATCATCCCGGCGGTCGCGGCACCGTTCGTGCTCACCGTGGCCGTGGCGCCGCGCACCGTGCCGGAGCGGTGGATCGTCGGCACCGGCGGCGCCGTCATCGTGCTGCTGCTGATCCTGCGCGCGGTCAACGCGGTGCAGGCCAACGCGGAGGCGCAGGCCCGGTTCGAGTACCAGGCCACCCACGACGAGCTGACCGGCCTGCCGAACCGGCGCCGTCTCACCGGCATCCTGGAGGACCTGCTCGCGGACCCGGCCGGGCGCGGCGCGGTCTGGGTGTTCTTCCTCGACCTGGACGGCTTCAAGTTCGTCAACGACTCCTGGGGGCACCCAGCCGGCGACCGGCTGATCCGCTCGATCGGGCAGCGGCTGCGCGACACGCTGCCGGCGGACGCCACCATCGCGCGGATCGGCGGCGACGAGTTCGTGGTGGTCCGGCGCGGCACCGAGGCCGAGGCGCTCGCGCAGGCGCAGCAGATCGTGGACTGCGTGGAGCCGCCGACCCGGGTCGGCCCGGCCGAGGTGGTGATCACCGCGTCGATGGGCATCGTGGCCGCCACCCGCGCCGACGACGACGCCGAGTCGCTGCTGCGCGACGCGGACACCGCCATGTACCGGACCAAGGCGGCCGGGCGCGGGAAGTGGACCGTGTTCGACGCGTCCATGCGCCAGGCCGTGCAGGAGCGGCTGGAGGTGGAGAGCGCGCTGCGCACCGCGCTGGCCGAGGACGAACTGCATCTGCTCTACCAGCCGATCGTGGACCTGGAGTCCGGGCGGCCGCGCGGCGCCGAGGCGCTGCTCCGGTGGGAGCATCCGGAGAAGGGACCGATCGGGCCGAACGTGTTCATCCCGGTCGCGGAGGAGTCCCGGCTGATCATCGGGATCGGCGCGTTCGTGCTGCGCGACGCGGTCCGGCAACTCGCCGCCTGGCGGGCGGCCGGCGTGGTCGGCGACGACTTCTGGATGTCGATCAACGTGTCGCCGCGCCAGCTCACCGAGCCGGGCTTCACGGCCATGGTGGCGGAGACGCTGCGCACGCACGACGTTCCGGCCCGGTGCGTGGCCCTGGAGATCACCGAGTCGGTGATGGTGGAGGGCGGCGACATCAGCGAGGGCGCGCTGCGCGACCTGCGCGCGCTCGGCGTCTCCATCTCGGTGGACGACTTCGGCACCGGCTTCTCGTCGCTCGGCTACCTGCGCCGGCACCCGGTGACCAGCGTGAAGATCGACCGCTCGTTCGTCTCCGGCCTGGGCGGCAGCGCCTCGGACGAGGAGATCGTCCGCGCCGTGGTGGCGATGAGCGCGGCCCTCGGCCTGGCCGTGGTCGCGGAGGGCGTGGAGACCACGGAGCAGCGGGACGTGCTCGGCCGGCTCGGCGTGCGCCTCTGCCAGGGCTGGCTCTGGGGCCGGGCCGTCGACGCGCGCGCCTTCGCCGACACCTGGGGCAGTCGTGAGCAGGCGGCAGTCTCATGATCACTGCCTGAATCCGCGCTCAGAGAACGCTCTCAGATTTAGGGTTCCTTAGGGTGCAGATCCGTTGACCAGCAGATGTGCCGTTGGACAGACTCGCTTACGTCCAATTGAGCTGAGTCGCCGGCAATATGGCGACTTGTGTGGGTACGAGGCGGTTTGCACATGGCGTCCCGGAGAAAGTTCCTCGGTCTCGCGGCGATCGGCGCGGTGGCGGTCGGCGCCCCGCTCGTGGCGACGGCGATCAACTCGCGGGCGTTCGCCGCCGACGGCCTGCCGATGACGGTGGTCAACTCGTCCGGGACGTTCGGCAACGGCGAGATCTTCATGTACATCGTCGGCACCGAGCTGGCCACCGGCCGCCAGGGCTACGTCAAGCAGAGCGGCGTCTTCACGCCCTGCTCGCCGGCGGACAACGGCGCGGACGGTTTCGCCGACCTCGCGGTCCCGCTGAACGCGACCGGCACCACCACGATCAACCTGCCGAAGATGTCCGGCCGGGTGTACTTCGCGATCAAGAACAAGCTGAAGTTCAAGGTGGTCACGGACGGCGCGGGCAACAGCGCGCTGCAGTACCCGGCCGGCTGGGTGGCCAACGACCCCAGCTACACCGTGCTGCACGACTGCGTGGAGTTCACGCACAGCGACGCCGGCATGTTCTGCAACTCCACCATGGTGGACATGTTCAGCATCCCGCTGGGCATAAAGCTCACCGGCGCCAAGGAGCAGGTCACCGGCGTGCTCAAGCCGGGCGGCCGGGACAAGATCTTCGCGGCGGCCCGTGCGCTGCCGGACTTCAGCCGCCTGGTCGTCGGCGACAACCTGCGGGTGATCGCGCCCGGCCACGGCATCGGCGCGGGCCTGTTCTCGGCGAACTACTTCGACCCGTACATCGACGAGGTGTGGGCCAGGTACGCCACCACCGACCTCAGGGCCACCACCAACGCGGGCACGTTCACCGGCCGGGTCACCGGCGGGCTGTTCACGTTCGACAAGGGCGTCAAGGCGTTCGCCAAGCCGACCACCAAGGACGTGCTGTTCTGCGACGGCGCGCTGGCCGCCCCGAACGACGGCGTCACCGGCCCGGTCGCGGCGATCCTCGGCGCCGGCTTCAACCGCGGCACGCTGGTCAGCCAGCCGAACCAGCCGAGCACCGACCCGGCCACGTTCTACCGGACGCCGATCGCCAACCACTACTCGCGGATCATCCACGAGCAGACCGTGGACGGTAAGGCGTACGGCTTCGCCTTCGACGACGTGGTGGACTTCGCCTCGTACATCCAGGACACCGCGCCGCGGGCGTTCGAGGTGACCATCGAGCCGTTCGGCGCCTCCCACCCGAACCCGGGCCCGTCCGCCGTCGCGACCGCCACGGCCACCGCCACCGCGACGGCCACCGCGACCGCCGCCGCTCCGGCCGGCGCCCGCGGCGCGTTCGCCGCGATCCGGGCGGAGACCGCGGACGCGCAGGCCGGCACGCGGGTGGAGGGCAGCGCGGTGGCGTACATCGCCAACGGCGACTGGCTGCGCTTCGACAACGTGGCGTTCGGCACCGACCCGGTCCGGCAGTTCACCGTCCGGGCCGCGTCCGGTGCGCCGGCCGGCGTCTCCGGGCTGATCGAGGTGCGCCTCGACTCGCGTACCGCGGCGCCGGCCGGCACCGTCGCGGTCGGCAACACCGGCGGCTGGCAGTCCTGGCGCTCCGTCGCCGGCGCGCTCGGCACCGGCGTGACCGGCACCCACACGGTCTTCCTGACGTTCACCAGCGGCCAGCCGGCCGACTTCGTGAACGTCGACTGGCTGCAGTTCGCCCGCTGATCACGGGCACCCGCCGGGACTCGGCCGCAGTGGGCGGCGGCCGGTCCCCACGCCACGACTGTGGGCAGTGGCCGGCCCCGACGGGGTGGCGGGAGCACGTGGAGCGGGGTTGATGGCGGCACCCGGTCGCGCCGATCGGTCAGGATCGGCGAGGCCGGGTGCCGCCCCTTTTTTCGCACCCGGGTTATCTTTCTTCCTCCGGCGGTGTCCGGTCCCGGCCGGCGGCTCCGACGTCTCCCGCGAAACCGTCACCACGGCATGCGAGGAGACCATGATGAAGTACATGATCCTGACGTACGGCACCCAGCTCGACTACGACGAGATGGGTGGCGCGGAGACCGGCCGGCCCGCGTGGACGCCCGAGGAGGCGGCCGCGATGGGCGAGTTCATGGCCGCGTTCACCGCGAAGCTGGCCGAGTCCGGCGAACTGGTCGAGACGCGCGCGCTGGCCGCGCCGGTGCTCACCCGCCGGGTCGCGCCCGACCTGCGGTCCGGGCTCCCGGTCGTCACCGACGGGCCGTACGCGGAGACCCAGGAGGTCCTCGCCGGGTACTGGATCGTCGACGTGGACGGCATCGACCGCGCCACCGAGATCGCCGCCATGCTCAACGACACCCCGGCGCCCGCGCACGTCCGGGCCGGCGCGTACGCGGACGTGCGTCCGCTGATGGACGAGCGCGCCGAGCTTCTCGAGTCGTGATCGCCCCGCTCGGGGACCTGCTGCGCGAGCTGGCGCCGCAGGTCCTCGGCGCGGTGGTCCGCCGGTACGGCCACTTCGACACCGCGGAGGACGCGGTGCAGGAGGCGCTGCTCACCGCGGCCCGGACCTGGCCGGTGCGCGGCCTGCCGGACAACCCTCGCGCCTGGCTGATCACCGTCGCCGCCCGCCGGCTGACCGACCTGCTCCGGGCGGACGAGGCGCGGCGCCGTCGGGAGTGGACGTTCGTGGCGCTCCGCGACGAGCCGGCACCGCGGGACGTGGACGACTCGCTGGTGCTGCTCTTCCTCTGCTGTCACCCGGCGCTGTCCGTACCGGCGCAGCTGTCCCTGACCCTGAAGGCGGTGGGCGGGCTGAGCACGGCCGAGGTGGCCCGCGCGCTGCTGGTGCCGGAGCCGGCGATCGCCCGCCGGATCACCCGCGCCAAGGCCGCGATCCGGGACAGCGGCGCGCCGTTCCGCCCGCCGTCCCGCGCCGAGTGGGACGACCGGCTCGCCGTCGTGCTCCGCGTGCTCTATCTGATCTTCAACGAGGGGTACGCCAGCACCGCCGGCCCATCCCTCCAGCGCGCCGAACTGGCCGCCGAGGCGATCCGCCTCGCCCGGCTCGCGCACCGGCTGCTGCCCACGGACGCCGAGGTCACCGGCCTGCTCGCGCTGATGCTGCTGACCCACGCGCGGCGCGCCGCCCGGACAGCGGCCGACGGCGCGCTGATCCCGATGGACGCACAGGACCGGACGCTGTGGAACGCCGGGGAGATCGCGGAGGGCATCGCGCTGATCACCGCCGCGCTGCCGTCCGGGCCGGTCGGGCCGTACCAGCTCCAGGCCGCGATCGCGGCCGTGCACGACGAGGCGCCGGACGCCGCCGCCACCGACTGGCCGCAGATCGAGGCGCTCTACGGCCTGCTGCTGCGCATCGACGCCTCGCCGGTGGTGCGGCTCAACCACGCGGTCGCGGTCGCCATGGCCCGGGGCCCGGCGGCCGGGCTGGCGCTGCTCGACGACGTGCCCGCGGCCTCCCACCGCTGGTACGCCGCCCGCGCGCACCTGCTGGAGCGGGCCGGCGACCCGGCCGGCGCCCGCGAGGCGTACCTCGCCGCCGCCGCGCGCACCGCGAGTCTGCCGGAACGCCGCTACCTGCGGGAACGCGCGGGCCGGCTGACCGGCGAGTGAAAGCCGGTCCCGGTGGGTAACCTCCTGGTCACCCTCACACGCTGACCATCCGAGGTGGCGACCATGGCCACGGACCGAAACGGGGATCCCGTCCCACCGACCAGCCCCACACCCCCCACGGACGACGACGACCTCGACGAGGTCCGTCGTCGCGCCGCCGAGCGCGCGGGCGAGATCGAGCGTCTCAGCGCGCGCATCGACGACCTGCACGGCCAGATCGAGGCGTACCGCCGGCGGCGCGGCTCATGAGGTGCCCCGGGCCGCGTCCGGCGCCGGACGGTGACGAACCATAATCACCGGCATGAACGCACGGCAGTCGGAGGCGGACGCGCTCTGTGCGGCGCGGGACCTGGTGGCGCTCACCGCGCTGCTGCGCGCGCCCGGCGAGGCGCTCGACGTCGACCTGCGCGGCGCCACGCTGCCGGAGCTGGACTGGTCCGGCTGCCGGTTCGGGGCGGCGCGCTTCGACGACGCGCGGTTCACCGGCGCGGCGCGGTTCGACGGTGCGGAGTTCACCCGGGACGCGGTGTTCGCGCGCGCGGTGTTCGACGGGCCGGCCACGTACCGCCGCGCGCTCTTCGGCGCGGAGGCGGTGTTCGGGCGGGTGCGGTTCCGCGGCCCGGCCGAGTTCGACGGCGCGGTCTTCGGCGGTGCGGCCTGGTTCGGGCGCGGCGAGGACACGCTGTGGGAGGACGACGACGAGGGCTGGGCGTACGTGGAGCGCGCGCGGCAGCAGCCCTGGGACGAGCCGCTCGAGGCGGACCCGCACTGGCCGGTCGCGGTGCTGATCGAGGACTACCAGGACTGGGAGGAGGGCGGCGTCGGCGCGTCGTTCCGCGGCCCGGCCTCGTTCCGGGACGCCCGGTTCCGCGACGCGGCCTGGTTCTACAACGCGCGGTACGCGGCCGGCGCGGACTTCCGGGGCGCGGAGTTCGGCGCGCGCGTCCACCTCGACCATCCGGCGACCGCGCTGGCCGGCGCGTCCTGGCCCGGCGCGGACGCCGCGGTGGCGTACTGGCCGCTCGGCTGGACCGTCACGGACGACGGCGCGCTGGTCGAGGACCCCGGCACGTCGGCGCTGGCGGCGGCCGATTTCGGCGACGTGGCCGACCACGGCCTGCGGCAGCGGGTGATCGACGCGCTGTGCGCGCGGCTGCGCGAGCCGGCCGGCCCGGACGTGGCCACGCGCCGGCTGGTGCAGGCCGCGCTCGCGGACCGGCTGCGCGAGTGGCCGGGCCTGGTGGTGAACCTGTGCGGCGCCGTGCTGTTCGACGTGGACCTGACCGGCTGCCGGGCGGCCTACGCGGACGTGTCGGGGGCGCAGTTCCACGGCACCGCGCGGATCTCCGGCGCGCTGTTCGACCGGATCGCCACCGACCTCGGCGGTGCCCACGGCCGCGCGGTCTTCCACGGCGCGCACGTCTGAGGCGCCGGTGCGCGTCCTGCTCTTGGGGCGCGGCTCCACGCGGCCGCGGGGAGTGGGGTTCAGTCGTGCCAGACCGTGGCGACCTCGGGCGCGACGCGCCGGCCCTGCGCGACCGCGGCCTCCACCACGGCGTCCCAGCGTTCCGTGTCGAAGACGTTGGGGCCGATGGCGGCCATCGCGTCGTCGTCCGGCGCGATCAGCGCGACCCGGGAGCGGCGGCGCAGCGCGTCGATCTCGGCCGCGGGCGCGCCCCGGCCGCGGATCGGGGCGAGCGGCGCCAGCACCACGATGCGCCTGGCGTCGGCGGCCAGGTCCGCGTTGGTGCCGGAGCGCACGCCGCCGTCCATGTAGCGCCCGCCGTTCACCGTGACCGGCGGGAAGATCGCCGGCACCGCGCAGCTCGCGGCCACGGCCCGGTCCAGCGGCACGCCGGAGGCGCGGTCCCAGGCGACCGGGTGCCCGGACGCCGCGTCCACCGCGGTGATCAGCAGGTGCTCCGGCCAGTCGCGCAGCGGCAGCCGCCGGCCGAGCGAGGCCACGTACGGGTCCTCCTCGACCACGTCCGCGGCCAGCGCCAGCTCGCCGACCGCGGCCCGGATCGACGCCGGCTCCATCCGCTCGTCGTTGAGCAGCGTGAACACCGCCGTCCCGCGTTCCCAGTCCGGGCGGAACGGCGGGTCGACGTGGTCCAGCCGGGCCTCGATGCGCGCCGCCTCCTCCGGGTCGAGGCCGGACGCCAGCAGCGCCCCGGCGACCGCACCGGCGGAGGTGCCGACGATGACGTCGGCACCGGTGAGGTCGACGCCGCTCGCACGCAGGCCGATGGTCAGTCCGAGATGCCAGGCGATGCCGGTGAGCCCGCCGGCGCCGAGCACGAGCGCGGAGTCCATGCCTCCATGATTAACACGCCCGGCCGGCGATCGTCAGACCGCCGGTCCGGCGAGCCCGATCAGGTTTCCCTCCGGGTCGGTGACGTGCGCGACGACCAGGTCGCCACCGGGCGTCCGCTCCGGGCCCATGACCCGGGTGCCGCCCAGCGCCACCGCCCGCTCCAGCGCGGCCGGGACGTCCGGCACGCCCACGTAGAACAGGCTTCGGGGCGCGTGGTCCGGGCCGCCGCCGATGCCGCCGGGGATCGGGCCGGGCTCGGTGAAGCCGTACCGCCCCTCGGCGGACACGCCCGGCGCGGTGTCACCACCGACCGCGAACGTCCAGCCGAACAGCGTGCCGTAGTACTCCCGGAGCTTGCCGGGGTCCCGGCCGATGATCTCGAAGTGCACAACGGGATGCGTCATGTCCGCGACCGTACCATCGTGGTTGCGAAAAACAACCAGTTAGGATCTCGTCGTGCCGACCAGCCGCAGCTATCAGGACCCGTGCGGGATCGCCCGCGCGCTCGACGTGGTGGGCGAGCGGTGGGCGCTGCTGGTCGTCCGCGAGCTGCTGCTCGGCGGTCGCCGCTTCTCCGACCTGCGCCGCGCGCTGCCCCGGGCCAGCTCCAACATGCTGGCCGACCGGCTGCGCGAGCTGGAGTCGCACGGCGTGGTGCACCGGCCGCGGCCGCCGCTCTACGAACTCACCCCGTGGGGTCGTGACCTGGAGCCGGTGCTGCTGTCGCTGGGCTCCTGGGCGCTGCGCGAGGTCCCGGTGCCGGACGGGCCGCTGCACCTGAGCGCGGTCTCGATCCTGCTGTTCCTGCGCGGCTCGCTGCGCTCGCCGGTGCCGCTGACGCTGCGCGTCGACCTGGACGAGACCCCGTGGACGGTGCGCACCTCCGGCGCCGGCACCGAGGTCGAGCAGGGCGCGCCGGAGACCGCGGACGCCGCGCTGGCCACCACGCCGCTGATCCTCAACGACCTGGCCGCCGCCGGGTTCGGCGCGGCACTGGACGCGGCGCTCGCGGACGGCCGCGTCACCGCCACCGGCGATCTGCCCGCGCTGCGCGGCCTGCGGGTGGCGTGACCGGGGCGTCGTTCCCGCCGACGCCCCGGCGACTTCCCCGACGCCTCAGGCGATGACCCGCAGCCGTACGGTCTGGGGCAGCGCGGCGAGCTGGTTCACCAGGTCCGGCGTGAAGTCGATGCCGATGTCGGTGAGCAGGTAGCCGTACTCGCCCTTGGTGGCCAGCAGCTGACCCTCCACGTTCACCGCGTGCTCCGCCAGCACCCGGTTGACCTGCGCCAGCACGCCCGGCGTGTTGCGGTGCAGGTAGACCAGCCGGTGCCCCTCGCCGTGCGGCGGCAGCGCCACGGACGGCAGGTTCACGCTGAGCGTGGTGTTGCCCTCGGTCAGGTAGGTGACCAGCTTGTTCGACACGAACGCGCCGATGTCCGCCTGCGCCTCCTCGGTGGAGCCGCCGATGTGCGGCGTGAGGATCACGTTCGGCAGGCCGCGCAGCCCGGACTGGAACTCGTCGCCGCGCCCCTTCGGCTCGACCGGGAAGACGTCCACGGCCGCGCCCGCGATGTGCCCGTTCTCCAGGTGGCGGCGCAGCGCCTCGTGGTCGATCACCATGCCGCGGGACAGGTTGAGGAAGATGCTGCCCGGCTTCATCCGGGCGAACTGCTCGTCGCCGAAGAAGCCGCTGTTGCCCGGCCGGCCGTCCACGTGGATCGTGACGATGTCGGCCACGTCCAGCAGCTCGTTCAGCGTGCTGCATCGGCGCGCGTTGCCCAGCGACAGCTTGTCCGCGCTGTCGTAGAAGTAGACCCGCATGCCCAGCGCCTCGGCGAGCACGGACAGCTGGGTGCCGATGTTGCCGTACCCGACGATGCCGAGCCGCCGGCCGCGGACCTCGTGGCTGCCGTCGGCCGCCTTGTCCCACACGCCGGCGTGCATGCCGTTGTTCTTCTCGGTGAGCCGGCGGGTCAGCGCGATGATCTCGGCGAGCGCCAGCTCGACCACGCTGCGCGTGTTGGAGAACGGCGCGTTGAACACCGCGATGCCGGACTCGGACGCGGCGGCCTGGTCGATCTGGTCCGTGCCGATGCAGAACGCGCCGATCGCGGCCAGGTCCTTCGCCGCGTCGATCACGCGCGCGGTCACCCTGGTCTTGGACCGGATGCCGAGCAGCCTGACCCCGTCGATCCGGGAGATGAGCTCCTCCTCGTCGAGCGCGGAGGAGACAGCCTCGACGACATAGCCCTCGGACTCGAACCGGGCCACCGCGTCGGGGTGGATGTTCTCCAGGAGAAGGACTCGCGCCTTACCGTCGTCGATCATCGGGGTTGGTTCCTCGGTTTCCCTGCTGCGTGGTGCGGTCGACTCCACCTTAGCGAGGCCCGCATGCGGGTTTCCGGCACCGGCCGACCGGGTCCCACATTGCGGCCCCGGCACATTTGCGTGAGTCGATATAGCGTCGCCTGGTATGCGCAGCGTGCCGGCACTTGTCGCGTCGCTGCTCCCGGTCGCGCCCGCGCCCGCGCCGGCGGCGCCGCCGGTCACCCGGATCGGTGACACCGAGCCGGACCCGGCCGCGCGGGCACGGTCGCCGGCACCACCGGCGGCCCACGCGTCGCCGTCGGCACCCCGGCCTGATCGTCGACCCGCCCGGCGTCGACCACGGCGCTCCCGCATCCCCGTCGACGGCGTGCTGTCGATCCTCTACCAGCGCCGCTCCACCGGCACCGCCCCGTCCGCCATCCGCGTCCTCGACCTCCGCCTCGGCTGACCCCCGGTTCCGCCGACTCCGCCCGACCCGGTGATCAGGCGACGTCCACGGTGTTAGACAGAGATGTCACACATGTGGCGAAGGGGGAAAACGGTGAGAAAAGGACTCCGCGGGATCATGAGCGCGACGGCGACGTGCGCACTCGGTGCCGCGCTCAACGTCGCGGCGACGGCCGCTCCGGCGCGGGCGTCGGTCGCCGAATGCACCAACGGAGCGAACGGCTTCGTGAGCATTCCCTACCACCAGTCCGGGACCGTGCGCCGCTCCATCCACCTCGGCGCGAACGACCGGGCCCTGATCACGCTGCAATCGGCCACGATCCAGGGCCTGACCCGCGGATACGCCAAGATTTCCGGCAGTACCCGGGTGGGCGACCAGGTCTGGATGGACTGGACCACGACCGGCGGCAACGGCTGGCTCCAGTGCGGCCCGTGGTACGTACGGTCCGACGGGGCGCCGAACACCAGCGCCGCTCAGCGCACCGACCCGTCGTCGCAGTGGCTGTTCCGCGCCTGCGGGCTGGTGGACGGCGAGGGCGGCTGCACCGGCTGGTGGTGATCGCCGCCCGGCCCGGGCGTCAGGCGGCGTCGGGGGAGAGGTATCGCTGGGCCCACTCCGGGACGCGCTTGGCCTTCTTGTAGCGGCGCGTGACGCGGACGCGGGGGGACTCGATGCACTGGCCGCTGATCGACAGCTGCTGGAACTCGCCGTCGTCGAAGACCACGGTGATGTTGTCGGGTGCGATGGTGCGGCCGGGGTGGTCCGTCTCGACGGCGGGGGCGCCGGTGACGGGGTAGTGGTACTCGTCGGTGGTGCTCACGTGAGGGGTCTCCCGATCAGTCGAACCAGAGATTCACTCTACGACCGTCACGTGGGTCCTGGCGACGGCATCGGCGCACTCGCCCGGGCGCGCCGCCGCCGGACGAGCGCGGGCAGCCACGGGGACACCGCGACGAGCAGCGTCAGCGCGAGCAGGGGAGCGCGCCACCAGCCGGAGACCGCGGGTGGCGGCGGGCCGGGGACCGGCGTGGTCCACGGGCGGGCCGTCTTCGACCAGGCCAGGAAGGCATCGCCGATCGGGAGCAGGCCGAACGCGTACCGCTTGGTGGTGAACGACTCGGCCGGCAGCCCGGCGAACTCGCCGAACGAGGCGAAGCCGGCGGCCAGCGAGGTGTCGCCGTGGGACTGCGCGGCGCCGAGCGCGACCACGGTGGTGGAGAGGCTGATGCCGAGCGGCAGCGGGCCGGAGTCCACGTCGGCGGGACCGTCCACGCCGTGCGGATACTCCCGGACCGCGGGGCCGAGCCCGAGCGGGCGGTCCAGGAACAGCGTGCGGAACCGCAGGTACTGCTCGCGGGCGAAGGCCGGGTCCACGTCGATCAGGAACCGCTGGATGATCGCCTGGGAGGTGCCGCGCGAGCCGGTCCGCACGGGGGCGACCGCGTGCGGCATCAGGCCGGTCGCGGGGTCGAGCCGCTCGCGGGCCTGGGCGACCCAGCGGGAGACCACCGGCGCGTGCCGGGTGGTGCCGGAGAGCGTGTCGGCCAGGCGCAGCGAGGCGATCGCGACCGTGGAGTCGCAGGGCCAGGCCTGGCCGGGGTACGCCTCCAGGAACGGCGTGCCGGAGGACCGGAACGCGGCGGCGAGCGCGTCGGAGCCGGCGGTGAACCGGGCGCGCTCGGCGGGGTCGTCGCGCAGCGTCAGCAGGCCGCCGCGCAGCCAGTTCGTCCAGCCGGCGTAGAAGACGCCGTACGGCGGGGTGGCGCCCGGGTCGAACGGCGCGCGGCCGGGCGCCGACTCGACCCGCGCGAGCGCCCACGCGGCCTGGTCCGCGGCCTCGGTGACGGCGACGCCGCGCTGGCCCAGCTCCACCCAGGACAGACCGTAGAGCACGTGCAGGAAGTAGTAGCCCTCCGGGAACAGCGACTGCGCGTGCGTGGCCGCGCCGCCGTCCAGCGCCTCGCGGATGAAGGCGAGCTGGCGGCGTACCCCCGGCGGCTCCTGATCGTGGCCGTCGGCCAGGGCCGGCAGCGTCAGCCGCGCCGCACCGCCCAGCGCCAGCAGGGTGAGCAGGGCCGCGAGGACGCGGCGGATCACGAGGAGAGGTCGGCCGCGGCGGCGTGCAGGTAGGCGTCGACCGCGGCCCGGTCGAAGCCGCGCACCACCTCGTGGAACGCGGCGCCGCGCACCTCCGCGGCCACGGCCGCGCGCAGCCCCGGGTCGGCCGAGGCGCGCGCGGCCTCGATCCGGGCGGACAGCGCTCGCACCTCGCCCATGTCGTATCCGCGCAGCACCACCACGAAGTTCGGCGTGGATCCGGGCGCCGGCGGGACCGGGACGCGCCGGCGCGCCGAGTCGTCGGGGAGCCGCTTCACCACGTTGCCCAGCGCGATGAACCAGATGAGCGCGACGCCCGCCGAGATCAGGTAGCTCTCCGTGAGCACGGCGAGGCCGTACATGACGACGAAACCGGCCAGCAGGCCGACGAGGAGCACAACGATCGGTTTCACGCGCACCGCGCCAGCCTAGCGGCGCGCGTCAATCCGCGAGCAGCGCGCGCACCCGCGGGATCACCTCGGTGCCGTACAGCTCGATGGACCGGCTCATCGCCTCGTGCGGCAGCGTGCCGTTGGAGTACTTGAGGTCGAAGCGCTGGATGCCGAGCGCGCGCACGGTCCGGGCGATCTTCTGCGCCACCGTCTCCGGCGAGCCGACGTGCAGCGCGCCCTCCGCGATGTCCGAGTCGAACCGGCGCCGGGTCATGGGCGGCCAGCCGCGCTCCCGGCCGATCCGGTCCATGATCACACGCAGGTGCGGCCAGAGCGTGTCCGCGGCCTCGGCGTCGGTGTCCGCCACGAACCCGGGCGCGTGCACCGCGACCGGCAGCTCCGGCGCGCCCAGCTCGCCCAGCGCGCGGTGGTACAGCTCGACGTAGGGCGCGAACCGGGCCGGCTCGCCACCGATGATCGCCAGTACCAGCGGCAGCCGGTGGCTCGCCGCGCGGATCACCGACTCCGGGCTGCCGCCCACGCCGATCCACGTGGTGATCCGCCCGGACTCGGTCTTCGGGTAGACCTGCTGCTCCGCCAGCCCGGGCCGGACCGAACCCGTCCAGGTCACCGGGCCCTCGTCGAGCAGCCTCACCATCAGGTCCAGCTTCTCGGAGAACAGCTTCTCGTAGTCGCGCAGCTCGTAGCCGAACAGCGGGAACGACTCGGTGAACGAGCCGCGGCCGAGGACGATCTCGGCGCGCCCGCGCGACACCGCGTCCAGCGTCGCGAACCGCTCGAACACGCGCACCGGGTCGTCGGAGCTGAGCACGGTCACGGCCGTCCCGAGCCTGATCGTCGAGGTGCGCGCGGCGATCGCGGCCAGCACGATCTCCGGCGCGGACACCGCGAAGTCGTCCCGATGGTGCTCGCCGACGCCGAACGCGTCCACGCCCACCCGCTCGGCCAGCACGGCCTGCTCCACCACGTCACGGATGACCTGTGCGTACGGCAACCGTTTCCCGTCCGGACCGACGGTCACGTCGCCGAAGGTGTCCAGCCCGAATTCCACGCTCTGCTCCTCGCTCCGGCCCCTCGGCGGGGCGTCCGGGGCCAGTCAACCGCATCGGCCCCCGGCCGATTCCCGGGACCTGCACATCCAGATCAAACGCATGCACCGGTACGAACAGCGCGCGCCGGATACCGTACCGATGCAGGGGTTTTAGGGTTGTGTTCATGTCTCTCGATGTGATCAGGTCGACGCTGGGTGACCGTCTCCCCGCCCTGCTGTCCCGCTTCCAGGTGCCCGGCGCGGTGCTGGCGGTGGACGCGGGCGGCGAACGGTTCGCGCTCGCGCACGGCGTGCTCAACACGCGGACCGGCGTCGAGGCGACCACCGACGCGCTGTTCCAGGTCGGCTCGATCACCAAGGTCTGGACCACCACGCTGATCATGCAGCTGGCCGACGAGGGTCTGCTCGAACTGGACACGCCGGTCCGCCACTACCTGCCGGAGCTGCGGCTCGGCGACCCGGACGCGGCGGAGACCGTGACCGTCCGGCAGCTGCTCTGCCACACCGGCGGCTTCGAGGGCGACCTGTTCACGGACACCGGCCGCGGCGACGACTGCGTGGCCCGGTTCGTCGCCACGCTCGGCGACACGCCGCAGCTGTTCCCGCCCGGCACCATGCTGTCCTACAACAACGCCGGGTTCGCGGTGCTCGGCCGGGTGGTGGAGGTGCTGCGCGGCCGGCCGTTCGACGTCTGCCTGCGCGAGTCGCTGGCGGTGCCGCTGGGCGTGACCGCGTTCGCCACCGACGCGTACGAGGCGATCCTGCACCGCACCGCGGTCGGCCACATCCGCCCGTCCGCGGACGCGCCGCTCGCGCCCGCGCCGGTCTGGTCGCTGCCCCGGTCCAACGCGCCGGCCGGCAGCATGCTGGCGATGAGCGCGGGCGACCTGCTGCTGTTCGCGCGGATGCACCTGTCCGGCGGCGCCGGCCTGCTCTCGCCGGACGGCGTCAAGGCCATGCAGCAGCGCGCCGCCGACCGTCCGGCGCCCGGCATGCCCGGCGCCGGCTGGGGACTCGGCTGGGAGATCATGAACGACGCCGGTACGGTCATCGGCCACGACGGCGGCACCATCGGCCAGGCCGCGTTCCTGCGCGTCGTCCCGGACCGCGACGTGGCCGCGGTGCTGCTCACCAACGGCGGCGACGCGGTCTCGCTCTACCTGTCGCTGCTCCCGCCGCTGCTGCGCGAGCTGACCGGCATCGCGCTGCCCGCGCCGGCCGAGGTCCCGGCCGACCCCGCGCCGTTCGACGCGGCCCGCTACCTCGGCGTCTACTCCTCCCGCGTCGCCGAGCTCACGGTCTCGCGGGACGGCGACGGCCGGGTCTGGCTGCACGACGCGCCGAAGGGCATCTTCACCCAGCTCGGCCCGCCCGCCCCGGCCCAGGAACTCGTCCACCTGACCGGCGACACGCTGATCGTCCGCGACCACCCCGGCCTCGCCCACCCGGTCTACGCCTTCCTCGGCGACGACGGCCACGGACGCTCGCTCTACCTGCACGGCGGGCGCGCCACGCGTCGCAGGGCGGTGCGGCAACCATGATCAGCCCGGGTACCACACCGCGGGACTGCCGGGAACCGCGCGCACGTCGTAGCCCCAGCGGCGCAACGTCCCGACGAGCCGTGCGACGCCGGGCGGGTTCGCCGAATGGACGTACACCACGCCGACGTCGAACGGGGCGCCCTCGAAGGCCGCGCGTTCGAGCACCTCGACGACCGGCCAGCTGGTGTCCGTGCCGCCGAGGTCGTGGTCCAGCCACAGCTCGTCGATGCGGGCGCCGCGGTGCCGCTCCAGCAGCGCGATGCCCTCCGCGCTGGTCCGGGCGATCAGCGCGGCGCGGTCGTCCGTGAACGACCGCAGGTCGTCGATCAGGAGAGTCAGCATGTGCCGGGGGACGAGATCCGGGTGCCCGGGGGCACCCGGGGTCTCAGATGAGCGTCGCGGCCTGGGTGAGCAGTTCGCCGGTGCGCGGGTCACGGCACAGGTATCGCTGTCCCTCGTGCATCCAGCCCCAGATGTCGTCCTGGACCAGGGGCTCCTTGCAGTGCAGGCACCGCGGATCGGTCGGCTGCGCGGTCGAGCCACCGGCGCGCACGGATGAGGTGGGCGTCAAGGTCGGCTTCCCTTCGGGTCGTCTGGTCGGGGCCGTTCCATGTCCCCCCGGAGATCAGTTGCAATACCGCACCGTAGCGGATCGCGCGGAATCCGCTGACATGGGCATTGACCTCGGGCAACGTCAATCACCATTAGTGTGACCGGGGTCTCAGTTGGTGGTAATTCCTCCGCATGCCCTAGGTTTGGCCGAAGGGCCCCGCACGATCGGCGGTTACGCCGACCGGCCGGCACGAAGGAGGCGCGGCTTGTCGACCAGCGGCGTCACTGAGGCTGACAGACGGCCGTCGACCGCGACGGAGCTGTACGAGGAGGCCGAGCGCGCGCGCACGCGCGGCGACTACCGGTCCGGCGTCGCGCTCGCCCGGCGCGCGGCCGACCTCAGCGCGCGGCACGGCGACGTCGCCGGCCAGGCCGCCGCGCTGCGGCTCGCCGCGAACCAGCTCCTCCGGGTGGGCGAGCAGGAGGCCGCGATCACCGCGTGCACCGAGGCGACCGGCCTGTTCGAGTCGATCGGCGACGAGCGCGGCATCTGCGAGACCCTCACCGTCCAGGCGATCCCGTTCAACGACCTCGGCCTGCACGAGGAGGCGCTCGACGCGCTGGACCGCGCGCGCCGGATCGCGCAGCGGCTCGACGACCGCGCGCTGCTCTACTGGGTGCACAACCGCACCGGCGTGGTGCACGCGGCCATGGGCGACCTCGCCTCCAGCAACGAGTGCCTGCGGCACGCGCTGGCCGTGGTCGACCCCGGCGACGACGAGGCCCGCTTCTGCGTGCTGAACAACCTCGGCGACAACGCGGTCTACCGCATCCCGCAACTGCGCGAGCTCGGCCGCGAGGACGAGGCGGACGAGCTGCTGGAGACCGCGCTCGGCCACGTGCGCACCGCGCTGGAGCTGGCCGAGGCCGCCAACCACCCGTACCGGCAGTCGATCGTGCTGGACAACTTCGGCATGCTGATGGCGCACCGCGGCGAGTACGGCGAGGCCTTCACGCTGGTGGAGAACTCGCGCATGATCGCGCTGGCGCACGGCTACCGCTCGCTGGAGTCCGCCGCGCTGCAGCACCAGGCGCAGATCCGGCTGCTCCGCGGCGACTGCGCGATCGCGGTGCTCGGCCTGCTGGAGGCGCTGGAGCGCGCGAAGGAGGCCAAGGAGAAGCCGATGACCATGGCCATCCACCTCCAGCTCTCCCAGGCGTACGAGCGGATCGGCGACTTCAAGGCCGCGCTCACCCACTACCGCTCCTACCACGCGCTGGAGCGGGAGTCGCACAACGACGTCGCCGCGGTCCGCGCCCGGATGATGGTGCACATGTTCGAGCTGGACAACGCGCGGCTGGAGGCGGACAACGCGCGCCTGGAGTCCGAACTGCACCGCATGCGCAGCGCCGAACTGGAGCAGCAGGCGCTCACCGACGCGCTCACCGGCCTGGCCAACCGCCGCGCCGTCGACCAGCGCCTCCCGGAGCTGGCCACACTGGCCGCCGCCACCGGCCGCCCGTTCTGCCTCGCCATCGCGGACGTCGACCACTTCAAGAGCGTCAACGACCGCTTCGGCCACGCCGCCGGCGACGACGTGCTGCGCCGCCTCGGCGCGCTGCTGCGCGAGCACGTCCGCGGCATCGACCTGGTCGCCCGCCTGGGCGGCGAGGAGTTCCTGGTCGCGTTCGAGGGCGTCGACCTGCCGGAGGCGACCCACCTGGCGGAGAAGCTGCGGCTGATCATCCAGAACCACGACTGGTCCACGCTCCAGCCCGGCCTCGCCGTCACTGTCAGCATCGGCGTCGCCGAGTGCGAGGACGGCGACCACACCGCGCTGCTGCCGCGCGCGGACGCCCGCCTCTACGCGGCCAAGCGCGCCGGCCGCAACCGGGTGACGGCGGAAGGCTGAGCCGTTTTCCCGCTTCCGGCGTGGTCGCGGTCCCATGCTCCCGCGGGCACCGGTCGGCCGCGGGGCGGCCTCCCTGCCGGTTTCGTCGTGGCTCAGAGCGTTTTGCGCATCTGCTGCGTGATGACCTCGTAGCCGGACGACCGGTACAGCGCGGTCGCGGGCGCGTTGAAGCCGAACACGTGCAGCTCCATCGCGCGGGCGCCGCGGGCGCGGGCCTCCGCCTCCACACCGTCGAGCAGCGCGTGCCCGAGGCCGTGGCCGCGGTGGGCCGGGTCGACCAGCAGCATGTGCAGGAACGCGCACCCCTCGACGCCACGCGGGTGCCGGATGCCGAACCAGGCGGCGCCGACGCGCGCGCCGTCCACCTCGCCGACCAGCAGCACGTGCTCCGGCGTGTCGAAGCCGAGCGGGAGCGAGGTCCGGACGCCGTCGACCGCCTGCGCGCGGGCGGCGTCCCGGCCGACCCCGATGGCGGTCACCATCGACTCGACCATCGTGTCCACCACCGAGGCCCGGAACGCACCGAACTCGCCGGCGTGCATCGCTCGCATCGTCATCGTGGCCATCCGCCTCACCCCTGCCACCACGCTATGACGCGCCCATCCGGGACGAAAGGGCGAACTCGGCGAAACTCGCCTCCATCCGCGCCATCGACCGCACCAGCGGCATCAGCGTCAGCGCGAAGAACAGTCCGCAGGCGGTGAAGAACCAGATCCGCGTCTCGGTGGCCGAGCCCAGCCCGATCAGCGCCGGCAGCCCCTCGTACCGGGGCTCGTACGGGATCGCCCAGTCCCACAGCGCCGTGCTGAGCCCGCCGATCGCGGCCGCCCACCAGGTCACCACCAGACCGGAGGCGACCGTGTTCGGCACGAACCGGACCAGCGCGTACGCCAGCGCCCGCCACGCCTCCGCGCTCGCCAGCCGCGACCCGCGCCGGGCCGGGTACGGCGCCGGCACCGGACGGCCGAGCACCCGCGCGGCGCGGCGACGCTCGGCCGCGGCGACGCGCGAGGCCGCCGCCAGCGTCCCCGCCAGGATCGGCACGCCGACGACCAGCACCGCGGTGCCGGCGCCCAGCGCCAGGCCGGCGACGGCGCCGGCGAACGTGAGGATGCCGATCGGGAACCCGGTCAGCACGTAGCGCGTGTCGGCACCGAGTTGCCGCAGCGCGGTGTCGTTCCGGAAGGCGGCAACGGTCGCGGTCGTCATGCCGTCGACGCTATCGACCGCGGCCGCCGCACCCCATACGGCGAGCCCGCGTCCGCGGGGTAGGGCCGGCCCTACCTATGCCAGGCCGAGCGCCCGCCGCCACACCGTCTCGTGGCGCGCGATGTAGTCCGTGTCGTCGCGCCACGCGTCGCCGTGCCCGGTCCGCCAGTGCGTGGTCCACGGCTCCACGCCGAGCGCCGCCTGGTCGCGCAGGAAGTCGTGCATGGACGAGGTCCGGCGGGCCAGCAGCGGCACCAGCGCCTCCCGCTCCCCGCCGTCCAGGCCGTAGGCGTCCGCGAAGATCCCGAGCCGCCGCCCGTGGTCCCAGTCCGACCAGGTGGCCAGCGGCATGAAGCCGTGCGCCGCGTACGCCAGGTCCCACAGCCGGGAGCCGGGCGCGGTGCCGTCCCAGTCGATGAACGTCAGCCGCTCGCCGATCACCAGGTTCCACGGCGCCAGGTCGTTGTGCGTGATCAGCTCCGCCCGGTCCGGCGCGATCAGCGTGTTCCACACCGCGTCCGCCGGCGGCACGAAACCGGCCGCCGCGTCGTGCAGCTCGCGGATCACCCGCGCCACCGCCCGGACCGCCTCGTCGCCCGCGAGCAGCGGGAGGTCGTCGCCCCACGGCACCGTACCCTCGGCGAACGTCAGCACCTCCCGCCCGCGCTCGTCGAACCCGAGCGGCCGGGGCGCGTGCGCGAACCCCTGCCGGTGCAGGTGCTCCAGGAACGCGTGCACCGACCGCGTCCACGGCCCGGCCGGCCGCCGCACCGTGTCCCCGACCCGCACGATGTCACCGCTCACGTTGCCGCGCGGCAACAGGATCTCCTCGTCCACGTCCCGATCCTCCCGCGCCCCGCCACCGGTTTACGATCTCCGGATGGCCGAGCTGCGTACCGAACGACTGCTCCTCCGGCGCTGGCGGGCGACGGACCGGAAGCCGTTCGCGGCGCTGAACGCGGACCCCGAGGTCATGCGGCACTTCCCCGCGCCGCTCAGCCGCGAGCAGTCCGACGCGATGATCGACCGCATCGACGGCGACCTGGCACGCCAGGGCTACGGCCTCTGGGCCGTCGACGCCCCCGGCGGCTTCATCGGCTTCGTCGGACTGGCCCGCCCCCGGTTCGAGGCGCACTTCACGCCCGCGCTGGAGATCGGCTGGCGGCTGGCCCGGCACGCCTGGGGTCACGGCTACGCCACCGAGGCCGCGCGCACCGTGCTCACCCACGCGTTCACCACGCTCGGCATGGACGCGCTGGTCAGCTTCACCGCGCACACCAACACCCGGTCCCGCGCCGTGATGGAGCGCCTCGGCCTCACCCGCGACCCGGCCGAGGATTTCCTGCACCTCCAGATGCCCCCGGACCACCCCCTCCAGCCGTGCGTCCTCTACCGCCTCGACGCCACCACCTGGCGCGCCGGTCAGTGAGCCGGACCCGCGCGCGGCTTCGGCCCGCGGACCAGTGTGCCGGCGCCGGCCGGGTTGCGCCGGTCCGGCCACGGCCGACGGGGGCGATCGCGTGTTCGGGCTGACCCGGCCCGTGCTGGTGGCGCCGATGGCCGGCGGGCCGTCCACGGTCGCGCTGGTCGTGGCCGCGGCGCGGGCGGGCGGCCTGGGGTTCCTGGCCGCGGGCTACAAATCGCCGGAGGTGACCGCGCGGGAGGTCGGGGAGGCGCGCGCGGCCGGCGTACCGTTCGGGCTGAACATCTTCGTGCCGGAGGCCGCGCCGGCGGACGAGGCCGCGGTCCGCGGATACCGGGCCCGGCTGGAGGCGGAGCACGGGCCGCTGCCGCAGCCGCGGCTCGCCGACGACGACCACTTCGCCGAGAAGCTGCGGATCGCGGCCGACGCGCCGTTCGTCAGCTTCACGTTCGGGCTGCCACCGGCGGACGCGATCGCGGCGCTGCGCGCGTCCGGCAGCACCGTGCTGCTCACCGTGACCAGCGCGGACGAGGCGCGGCGCGCGCTCGCGGCCGGAGCGGACGCGCTGATCGCGCAGGCCGGCACCGCCGGCGGCCACTCCGGCACGTTCGACCCGGCCGGCTACCGGGGCACCGGCACCGCGGCCGAACTGCTGCGGTCGCTGCCGGCGAGGGTCCCGATCGTCGCGGCCGGCGGCACCGGCACCGCGGCCGACGTGCGCGCGCTGCTCGACGCCGGCGCGAGCGCGGTCCAGGCCGGCACCGCGTTCCTGCTCGCCGAGGAGGCCGGCACCCGGGCCGCGCACCGCGCCGCGCTCGCCGAGCGGCGGGAGACCGTGGTCACCCGCGCGTTCACCGGCCGGCCCGCCCGCGCGCTGCGCAACCGCTTCACCGACACCTACGGGCCGCACGCGCCGCTGGCGTACCCCGCGGTCCACCACCTCACCGCGCCGATCCGCGCGGCCGCGGCGGCCCGCGGCGACGCCGAGTCGATCAACCTCTGGGCCGGCACCGGGTACGCCGCCGCACGCCCCGGCCCGGCCGGGGTGATCCTGCGCACGCTGGCCGGTTGCAATTAGTCACAACCCGCCCCTGAACTGGTAGTTCTCAGGAATCATCCAGGTAAGGCCCATATGGTTGCGCGTCGAGGGGAGTACCCCACAAAGATCGCTCCGGTCAGTACGGGTGCACCCATGTGACCCCCGGGCGATCGCCGTGCCGAGATCTCGGTGCGGCGGGGGAGACCTCAGGCGATTTCGCGTGCGCCTGAGGAGGCACACCCGTGGAAGTCCTGTCCGCTCCGCTCCAGACGATCGGATCGCCCGCGCTCTGGACGGTCACCCTCGTCATCCTGTTCGGCCTGCTGGCCGTGGACTTCGTCATCACCCGCCGGCCGCACGACGTGCACATGAGGGAGGCCGTCGGCTGGACGATCTTCTACCTGGCGTTGCCGGTCGCCTTCGGCCTGATCATCTGGCCGCTCTACGGCGCCACCCCGTCCATCGAGTTCTTCACCGGCTACGTCGTCGAGAAGTCCCTCTCCGTCGACAACCTCTTCGTCTTCATGCTCCTGCTGGCCGCCTTCGCCGTGCCGAAGGAGCTGGCCCAGCGCGTCCTGCTCTACGGTATCGTCGGCGCGCTAGTCCTCCGCGCCATCTTCATCGCCATGGGCGCCGCCGTGCTCAGCACCGGCACCTGGGCCTTCCTGCTCTTCGGCGGCATCCTGCTGGTCACCGCCGTCAAGGTGATGCGGGACGCGATCCGGGGCACCGACCACGAGGTCGACATCGACGGCATGCGCAGCGTCAAGCTGCTGCGCCGCCTGATGCCGGTGACCACGACGTACCACGGCTCCAAGCTGTCGATCGTGGAGCACGGCAAGCGCACGCTCACCCCGATGGCGCTGGTCGTCGTGGCCGTCTTCATGACCGACGTGGTCTTCGCGGTCGACTCCGTGCCCGCGGTCTACGGCGTGACCGAGGACCCGTACCTGGTCTTCGCCACGAACGCGTTCGCGCTGCTCGGCCTGCGTGCCCTCTACTTCGTGCTGCAGAACGCGCTGAGCAAGCTGCGCCACCTCAACCACGGCCTCGCCATCATCCTGGCGTTCATCGGCTTCAAGCTGGTGCTGCACTGGGCGCACACGGTCTGGTCGTGGATTCCGGACGTGCCGACGCCGCTGTCGCTCGCGGTCATCATCCTCACGCTGGTCACCGTCACGCTCACGTCGCTGGCCGCCAACCGCCGCGCGGAGGCGGCGGCCGTCGAGTCCTCGGAACCGTCCCGGCCGTCCGCGCACGTCTGACGTCGCCGCATCGTGGCCGGGGCCCGGCGGCCCGCGTGCTTCGCGCGCGGGCGGAAGGCCCCGGCCACGATACGGGCGATCTACCGTGACCGATCCCGCGGGCGGGGTGGCGCCGCGGTGAAGGTGCGTGTGTACTGGGCGACGGGCACACCAGGGAGGGAGCGTCCGTGGACTACACGGAGAACGATCCGGCCAGAGAGCTCGGCGCGATCGTCGGGCGCGGGATCTGCGCGCTGCTCTGCATCGCGCTGGTCGCGCTGATCGCGTTCGGCATCTACAAGCTGGCGACGAGGAACCGCGCGGGCGCCGCGCCGCAGCCCGGCCAGCCGCCGTATCCGGGCCAGCCGCCCTACCCCGGCCAGCCGCCCTATCCGGGCGCGCCCGGCTATCCGGGCTATCCGCAGTCGTCGTACCCGGGCCAGCCGCCCTACCCCGACCAGCCGTCCCATCCGGGTCAGCCGCCCTACGATCCGCAGCAGCCGGGCCCCGGCCAGCCCTACGAGCCGCCGCCGTCGCACCCCGGCCAGCCGCCGTACCCGGGCCAGCAGCCGTACCCCGGCCAGCCGTATCCGGGCCAGCAGTCGTATCCCGGCCAGCAGTACCAGGGCCAGTCGCCCTACGACCCGCCCGGCCACCCGGGGCCGCAGTCCCACCCGTCCCAGGATCCGCCGTCCCCGGGCCCGTCCTCCGACTCCTCGCCGCCGGACTCCGGCTCGTCCTCGTCGTCGTCCTCCGGATCGTCCGACTCCTGAGGGAGCGTCACGACAGCGCGGCCAGCGCGGCGACGACCGTGGCGAGATGCGCGTCCGTGTGCGCCGCGGTCGTGGTGATCCGGAGCGAGCAGCGGGCGGCCGGCGGCACCACCGGGTTGACGTAGACGCCCGCGGCCAGCAGCCCGTGCCAGGCGGCGAGCGTGGCCGGCAGGTCCGGCATCGGCAGCGACACGATCGGCCCGGTCCCCGGCGGCACCGCGTGCCCCATCGAGATCAACGCCGCGCGCAGTGCCGCCGCCGCGGCCACCGCCCGTGCCCCGCGCCACGGCTCCGCCGCCGCGATCCGGAGCGCGGCCAGCGCCGCCGCCACCGACGACGGCGGCGCGACCGCGCTGTAGATCTCCGCGCGCGCGTGGTGGCGCAGGTAGTCGATCACCTCCGGCGGACCCAGCACCGCGCCGCCCACCGACGCCAGCGCCTTGCTGAACGTCACGGTCAGCAGGTCCACGCCGTCCACGTCCAGCGCGCGCACACCGAACCCGTGGGCGTCGTCGACGAGCAGCCGGGCCCCGTACCGGCGGCAGGTGGTGATCATCGAGGGGAGTGGGCAGGACTCGCCGCTCATCGAGTAGAGCCCGTCGACCACCACCAGACGGGCGGCGTCGCCGGACTGCGCCGCGAGCAGCCGGTCCAGCGCGGCCGGCGAGTTGTGCCGGAACCGCGCGGCGCGCCCCGGCCCCAGCGCCGCCCCGTCGTACGCGGAGGCGTGCGCCTCCGCGTCCACCAGCACCGCGTCCCGCCGCCCGGTCAGTCCCGCGATCGTGCCGACGTTCGCCTGGTAGCCGGTGGGGAACAGCAGCGCGTCCGGCATCCCCGCGTACGCGGCCAACTCCCGCTCCAGCTCCGCGTGCAGCGGCGTCCCGCCGTTCAGCATCCGCGAGCCGGCGCGCGACGTGCCGTAGGCCGCTGCCGCGTCCTGCGCCGCCCGGATCACCCGTGGGTCCGCGGCCAGCCCCAGGTAGTCGCTGGACCCGCACATGATCACGGTGCGCCCGTCCAGCACCGCGGTCGCCCCGCATGGCCCGGAGAACGCCTGGTAGTACGGGTACACCCCGGCGGCGCGCGCGGCCCGCGCCACCTCGTAGTCCCGGCACCGCGCGAAGAGATCGACCCCCATGCGTGCCAGCGTGGCACCGGCGCGCCACCGTGACCCCGGTGGCGCGCCCTGCCCGGTCAGCGCCAGACGTACGTGCCCGCGGTGGCCAGCGACCCCGCGAACGCGGCGTCGACCTGGCGGATCTCCGCGCTGTTCGGGTTCGGGTTGGTGCACGACACCGGCGCGCTGGAGCCCGACATCAGGTCCCCGCACAGCCCGGTCCGCCGGTCCGGCAGCCCGAGCAGGTGGCCGAACTCGTGCGCGGCGATCCGCGGCTGGTAGTACCCCTGGCTGGTCGCCTCGCGGCCCATGTACCAGCGCCCGTTGCCGAGCGAGGTGACGTAGGCGCGCGGCCACCCGTTGTCCGCGTACACCCGGATGTTCGGCGTGCGCCCGGCCGGGACCGGGTCCAGCCGCACGTTGGTGACGCGCGCGTTCCAGATCTGCGCGCCCTGGTGCACCACGGACGCGAACTCCTGCGCGGTGCTCGCGTCGTAGTAGAGCACGCGCACGGCGGCCTGGGCGGGTGACGCCGCGACCAGCACGCCGCCGAGCAGCAGCGCGACGGCGGCGGCCAGGGCGGACAGTCGTCGTAGGACCATCGCGGAACCTCGCAATCGGATCGATCGATGCGATCGAGTGACGAACGGTTCCTCGACGCTAACCACCGTAGAGATGATTGTGGATATATCGGTTTCGGCCTACCGTCCGTGTGATACGCCGGTAAAGCGATCAACCAGGGGGTACGCCGTGCGCGCTGTCCAGATCACCGAGTTCGGCGGTCCCGAACTGCTCACCGTCTCCGAGGTGCCGGAGCCGGTGCCGGGCGACGGCGAGGTCGTGCTGGACGTGCTCGCCGCCGGCGTCAACTACGCGGACACCCACCAGACCGAGGACTCCTACCTGGCGAAGCAGACGCTGCCGCTGATCCCGGGCGGCGAGGCGATCGTCCGCGGCCCGGACGGCCGGCGCTACGCCACGCTGGTCGGCTCCGGCGCGTACGCGGAGCGGGTGCTCGCCCGCCCCGACCGGCTGATCCCGGTCCCGGACGGCGTCGACGACGCCGCCGCGCTCGGCACGCTCGTCCAGGGCTCCACCGCGTACCTGCTGATCCATCGGGCCGCGCGCCTGGAGCCGGGCGAGTCCGTGGTGGTGCACGCGGGCGCGGGCGGCACCGGCTCGCAGGCGATCCAGCTGGCCCGCCGCGCCGGCGCCGGCCGGGTCATCGCGACCGCGTCCACGCCGGACAAGCGCGCGATCACCCTCGACCTGGGCGCGGACGCGGCCGTGGACGTCACCGGGGACGACCTGCGGGACCGGCTGATCGAGGCGAACGGCGGCGCGAAGGTCGACGTGGTGCTGGAGATGTCCGGCGGCCCGGTCTTCGACGCGAGCCTGCGCGCGCTGGCGCCGCTCGGCCGGCTGGTGCACTTCGGCATGGCGTCCCGCACGCCGGCCACGCCGGTGCTGCCGTCCGCGCTGATGCGGGCCGGTCGCAGCGTGATCGGCTTCTGGCTGTTCCACGTGATCCGCAGCCGCCCCGACCTGTACGCCGCGGCCGTCGGCGAACTGCTCGGCGCGCTGGCGGACGGCTCGCTCCGGTCGCTGCACGGCGGGGAGTTCCCGCTGGAGAAGGCGGCCGACGCGCACCGGGCGCTGCTCGGCCGGACCACCTCGGGAAAGCTGATCCTGCGGCCGTGAGGCCTCAGCGGTCGATCGAGTCCGCGGGCGCCATCACGCGCAGCGCGTTCGCGTCCAGGCCGATCCGCATCGGCGTGCTCCCGCACGGCTCGCCGTCCACCTCGACCGGCGCCGGCCGGCCGGTCTCCAGCCACAGCTCGCCCACGGCCAGGAACGGGTCGTCGCCGAGCGTGCGCCGGTGCCCGAGCGTGGCGTTCCGCGCGGTCTCCCGCAGCAGGCCGAACCGGCCCTCACCGCCCACCGGGTACGCGATCAGCAGCCGGTCGTCCGCGTCCGCGTCCTTCGTGATCGGCCGTCCCGCGTGGAACCCGCCGTTCGCCACGTAGAGCTGGTGGGTGCGGAACTCGTGCTCGCGCCCGTCCGCGCGCACCACCACGCGCATCGGCCGGTGCCCGAACAGCAGGGCGAGACCGGTCATCGGGTACGCCCAGCGCCCGGCGACCCGCTTCAGCGGCGGCGGGGCCGCGTTCATCACGGCCGCGGACAGCCCGACGCCGACGTGGTTGGTGAACGGCATGTCCCCGGCCAGGCCCAGGTCCACGTCCACCACCTTGCCCTCGACCAGCGTGCGGATCGCCTCGTCCAGGTCGATCGGCACCCGTACCGTGCGGGCGAAGTTGTTCGTGGTGCCGAGCGGCAGCAGGCCCAGCGCGTTCTCCCGGTGCGCCATCATCCGCGCGGCCGTGCTGATCGTGCCGTCACCGCCGCCGGCCACCACCAGATCGGCGCCGGACTCGCGCGCCCGGATCAGGGTCTCCTCCAGGTGGCGCGGCTTCTCCACCGAGTACGACGCGATCAGGTCGAACCCGGCGCCGAGCAGCCGCGACCGCGCGCCCTCGTAGAGCAGCCGGCCGCGCCGGGAGTGCGTGTTCACCACCAGCACCGCTCGCCGGTCCCGGTGGATGTCCTCGGTCAAGCGTTGCTTCGTCCGCATCGGTGCGCAGCCTACCCGCTGATCATCTTCGTCGCCGGGTCACACTCCCGCGGCGAAGAAGCGCGCCGCCACGATCGTGTGCAACGGGAATCCGAGCTCGGCCGGGCCGTCCAGGACATGGTGACCGAGCGACTCCTCGTTCGGGTGCGACGCCGGCAGCGCCACGGGCGAGATCGGCGGCAGCAACCCGAAGATCAGCACGGTGCCGTCCGGTGCGCTGTGCACGTCGAAGAGCGTGACCGCGTCCGGGTCCGCGACCACGCCGGTCTCCTCGCGCAGCTCCCGCGCGACCGCGTCCTGCCAGCGCTCGCCCACGTCGATGTAGCCGCCGGGCAGCGCCGGCGCACCGTACGCCGGTGGCACGCCGCGCCGGACCACCAGCAGCCCGCGGCCGACCGGCTGCACCGCGACCGCGACCGGCACCGGATTGCGGTAGCTGGTCCGGCCGCACCCGGCGCAGAGCCGCGGCCAGGGCTGGTCCGGCGCGAACGCGGCGCCGCAGAACGAACAGTGGGCGTGGGGGACGGCCATGGCGACGAGCCTCCCACGAAACGCCGGACGGGCGGCGTACCGGCTGGGATCATGGGGTGGTGAAGGCACCGGTGCCCGTCGACGAACCGCAGCGGGTGGCGGCGCTGCGCGAGACGGCGATCCTCGACACGCCGCCGGAGACGGAGTTCGACGACATCGCCGTGCTCGCCTCCGAGATCTGCGGCACGCCCATCGCGCTGGTCAGCCTGGTCGATTCGGACCGGCAGTGGTTCAAGGCCCGGATCGGCCTGGACCTGCCGCAGACCAGCCGGGACGCGGCCATGTGCGCCTACCCGGTGGCGGACCGCGGCATGCTGGAGGTGGGCGACGCCGCCGGGGACGCGCGGTTCGCGGACAGCCCGCTGGTCGCGGAGGAGGGCGTCCGGTTCTACGCGGGCGCGCCGCTGCTGATGCAGGACGGGCACGCGGTCGGCACGGTCTGCGTGATGGACCGCGAGCCGCGCGAGCTGACCGGCGACCAGCGGCGGGCGCTGCGCGCGCTGGCCCGGCACGCCGCCGCCCACCTGGAACTGCGCCGGTACGCCCGCCGCGTGGTGGCCGCCGCGGACCGGCTGCGCGAACTGGACCGGCTCAAGGACTCGTTCCTGGCCAGCGTCAGCCACGAACTGCGTACCCCGCTGTCGCTGATCCGGGGTTATCTGGAGGTGCTGCTGGACGACGACGCCGACCCGGACACGGCCCGCCGCTTCCTCGCCGTCATGCAGCGCAACGCGGACCGGCTGCTGCGGCTCATCGACGACCTGCTGCTGGTCGCCCGGCTGCACGAGGACGGGCTGGAACTGTCCAGCACGTCCGCGGACCTGTCCGAACTGGTCTACCAGGTGACCGTGGCATCCCGGCCGCTGGCGGAGCACAAGGGCATCACGGTGGTGGAGCACACCGGCGCGCCGATCCCGATCTCCGGCGATCCGCAGCGGCTGTCCCAGGCGTTCAGCCACCTCATGTTCAACGCGATCAAATTCACTCCGGAGGGCGGCCGGATCGCGGTGGCGACCAGCGGCGACGAGGAGCCGACGCTGACGATCATGGACACCGGCGTCGGCATCCCGCGCGCGGACCTGCCGTACCTGTTCGACCGGTTCCATCGCAGCAGCACCTCGGACCTGCTGGCCACGCAGGGCTCCGGCGTCGGGCTGACGATCGTCAAGGCGATCATCGACGCGCACGGCGGCACCATCGCGATCGAGAGCGAGCCGGACGAGGGTACGACCGTGTGCGTGACGCTGCCCCGGCACCCGGTGGCGCCGTGCGGGTGACCGGCCGGGTGCAGCGGCCGGAGCGGCTGGCCGCCGTCTCCGCCACCGGGCTGGCGGACCGCCGCGACGTGCCCGGCCTGGACCGGCTGGCCCGGCTCGCGTCCCGGCTGCTCGGCACGCCCACCACCCTGGTCTCGCTGGTCACCGCGGACCGTCAGGTCTTCCCCGGCCGGGTCGGGATGGAGGTGGGCGGGACCCCGCTCTCCCACTCGTTCTGCCAATACGTGGTCGCGGACGACGAGCCGCTGGTCGTGACGGACGCGCGCGCCGATCCGCGACTCAGCGACAACCTGGCCATCCCGGACCTGGGCGTGATCGCGTACGCCGGCATACCGATCCGGGTGGACGGCGAGACGCTCGGCGCGTTCTGTGCGATCGACTCCCGGCCGCGTGCCTGGACCGGCACCGACCTGGCCGTGCTGGAGGACCTGACCGCCGCGGTGGAGTCGGAGATCGCGCTGAGCCTGGCCGCCCGCGACGCGGAGCGGTCCGCCGCCGCGTTCGCGGCCGTGCTGGACGTGGCGCACGACGCGTTCGTCTCCATCGCGCCGGACGGCGTGGTCGTGGAGTGGAACCAGGCCGCCGAGGCGATGTTCGGCTGGTCGCGCGCGGAGGCGACCGGCCGCGAGCTGACCGGCCTGATCATCCCGCCCGAGTACCACGCCGCGCACGACGCCGGCCTGATCCGGGTGCGGGCCACCGGCGTCTCCGCGCTGGCCGGCCGGCGCGTCGAGCTGACCGGGCAGCACCGCACCGGCCGCCGCTTCCCGGTGGAGCTGACGCTCCAGGTCACGGCCGGCCATTCGGGACTGCGCCTGCACGGCTTCCTGCGCGACATCAGCGAGCGGCGCGCGGCCGAGGACGCGCTCACCGACCGCAACCGCCGGCTGGAGCAGGCCAACCTGCTCAAGCTCGACCTGATGGGCATGCTCTCGCACGACATCGGCACGCCGCTGGCCACCATCATCGGGTACGGCGAGGTGCTCGCCGAATCGCTGAGCGAGCCACGCCAGCAGACCATCCTGGACAAGATCCTGAACGGGGCCCGCCGGATCGACCAGCTCCGCCAGAACGTGCTGGCCATGTGCACGATCGACGCCGACCGCCTGCAGGCCCGCCGCGAGCCGGTGCCGCTGGCGCCCGCGCTCCGGGAGGCGCTGCTCGCCGCGGACCTGGCCGTGCCGGTCGCCTGCCCGCCCGGCGTCACCGTGCTGGTCAACCCGGCGCACCTGCAACAGATCGTGGTCAACTTCCTGAGCAACGCGGCCAAGTACGGCGGCGGCCCGACGCTGATCGCCGTGACCGCCGGCGAGGACGCCGTCGGCGTCTCCATCCACGACGAGGGCCCCGGCGTGCCCGCGGCGATGCGCGCGCACCTCTTCGAGCGCTACACCCGCGCGGCCGGCGTCACCGCGAAGGGCCACGGCCTGGGCCTGCACATCGTGGCCAGCCTCGCCGAGGCCAACGGCGGCTCGGTGTCGCACCGCGACAACACGCCGGCCGGCAGCGTCTTCACGCTCACTCTCCAGCCGGCCCGGCCGGAGCCCGGCCACTGACCCCGGCCAGCCACGCCTCCAGCCCGTCCAGGATGCGGTCCAGGCCGAACGCGAAGTTCTCGTCCCAGGCGGAGGCGTCCATCGGCACGGCGCCGACCGACTCGCGCCACGCCCGGTGGTGCGGATAGTCGTCGCCGACCCGGTCCAGATAGGGCGTGACCCGCTCGGTGACCTCCGCCGGCGTCAGCCCGGACGCCGCCGTGCCGGCCGAGACCGCGGCGGTGGCCAGCGCCGCCCCGATGGAGTGGTTGGTGATCACCGAGCTGGCGTGCGACAGCGCCAGCCCCTCGAAGCCGCTCGCGACCAGCAGCGCCACGATCCGGTCGCCGACGCGCAGCGCGTTCGGCCCCAGGTTGGGGCGGGTGCCCAGCAGCGGGATCGCCCACGGGTGGCGCAGCAGCATGGCGCGCAGGCCGGTGGCGTACACGGACGCGCCGATCCGGAAGCTGACGTCGCCCGGCTCCGGGACGTAGAGCTCGCCCATGATCTCGTCGACCGCCAGCTCGAGCAGCTCGGTCTTGTTCGTCACGTGCCAGTAGAGCGACGTGGCGCCGGAGCCGAGCCGGGTGCCCAGCCGCCGCATGCTCAGGCCCTCGGCGCCCTCGGCGTCGAGCAGCTCGATCGCGGTGCGCACGATCTGCTCGCGGGTGAGCGTGGGCGCGCCGCCGCGGGTGCGGGCCGGCGGCCGCAGCCAGACCGAGTCGGTGTACGGATCGGACTTCTGCGGCGCCATGCCGCCCAGTCTACGGCCGCGACACACCGGCAACAGACCTCGATGGTACGGTGTTCGAGTGACTAGTACACCGTTCGAGAAGCCGCGTGATCCACGGCGCTGGGTGATCCTCGGCGTCCTCTGCCTGAGCCTGCTCGTGGTCGTCATCGACAACATGGTGCTCACCATCGCGATCCCGTCCCTGATCAGCGACCTGGGCGCGAGCACCGCCGAGGTGCAGTGGATCGTCGACGCGTACATCCTGGTCTTCGCGGGCCTCCTGCTCACCGCCGGCTCGCTCTCCGACCGCTACGGGCGGCGGCGCGGCCTGATCATCGGCCTGGTGGTGTTCGGCGGCGCGTCCGTGCTGGCCACGCTGGCCCGCACGCCGGAGCAGCTGATCGCGGTGCGCGGCCTGATGGGCGCGGGCGCCGCCTTCCTGATGCCGGGCACGCTCTCCGTGCTCACCACCGTCTTCGCCGAGGACGAGCGGAAGAAGGCGATCGCGATCTGGAGCTCCGTGCTGATGCTCGCCTCGCTCGGCGGCCCCACGCTCGGCGGCCTGCTGCTGGAGCACTACTGGTGGGGCTCGGTCTTCCTGCTCAACGTGCCGATCGCGGCGCTCGGCATCGTCGCCGCGTGGCTGCTCATCCCGGAGTCGCGCGGGCCCGCGTCCCGGCCGGACGTGCTCGGCGCGCTGCTCTCCACCGCCGGGATGGCCGCGCTGGTCTGGGGCGTGATCAACGTGGCGTCGCACGGGTGGGCCGCGGGCCGTACCGTCGCGGGCTTCGCGCTCGGCGCCGCGCTGCTGGCAGCGTTCGTGTGGTGGGAGCGCCGGGCACCCGAGCCGATGCTGCCGCTGTCGCTGTTCCGCGACCGTGACTTCGGCGGCGCCAGCCTCTCCATCGTGCTGCTGTCCTTCTCGGCCGGCGGCATGATGCTCGCGCTCACCCAATACCTGCAGTTCGTCCTCGGGTACGGCCCGATGCGCGCCGGCCTCGCCTTCATCCCGATGCTGGTCACCACCATGGTCTTCAACGGCATCGGCGTGGTCGTCGACAGGCGGTCCGGGGCCCGCGTCGCCATCGCGGCCGGCCTGCTGCTGATGGCCGCCGGCTTCACGATCCTGGCCACGACCGGCCCGGACGACGGCTACCTCAGGCTGGCGCTGGCGTTCGTGGTGATGGGCGCGGGCAGCGGCATCGCGGCCCCGCCCGCGGTCGGCACGCTGCTCGGCGCGCTCCCGCCCGACCGCGCCGGCGTCGGCTCCGCGGTCAACGACACCGTGCAGCAGGTCGGCGCCGCGCTCAGCGTCGCCGTCATCGGCACGGTGCTGACCACGGTCTACGGCTCCGCGATGCCGGGCGACGCGGCCGAACCGGCACGCCGCTCGATCGGCGAGGCGCTCTCCGTCGCCGCCACCACCGGCGACGCGGCCCTGATCACGGCGGCCCGCGAGGCCTTCGTCGCCGCGCTCTCCGCCACCTCGTGGCTCGGCGTCATCGGCGCCACCGCCGCGGCCGGCGTGGCCGCCACGGTCCTGCGCGCCAAGCCCACCCCTCCTCCACCGGCGTCCGCGCCGGAGCCGGCGTCCGCGCCGGAGTCGGCCTCGGCGCGGGAGTAGGCCGCCGCGCTGGAGGCGGGCTTCGCGCCGGGTTCGGTTTCCGCGTTGGAGACGGGTCTTATGTCGCGTTCGGCTCCCGCGTCCAGGTCGGCTTCCGCGTCCGAGGCGGGCCTTCGCGTCGCATTCGGCTTTCGTGCCGGGGTCGGTTTTCGCGCGGGCGTCGGTTCCCGTGCCGGGTCGGCTTTCGCGCGGGAGTCGGTTTCCGTGCCGGGGTCGGCTTTCGTGCCGGGTCGGCTTTCGCGCGGGAGTCGGTTTCCGTGCCGGGGTCGGCTTTCGTGCCGGGTCGGCTTTCGCGCGGGAGTCGGTTTCCGTGCCGGGGTCGGCTTTCGTGCCGGGTCGGCTTTCGCGCGGGAGTCGGTTTCCGTGCCGGGGTCGGCTTTCGTGCCGGGTCGGCTTTCGCGCGGGAGTCGGTTTCCGTGCCGGGGTCGGCTTTCGTGCCGGGTCGGCTTTCGCGCGGGAGTCGGTTTCCGTGCCGGGGTCGGCTTTCGTGCCGGGGCCGACCTTCGCGTGGGGAGTCGGCTTTCGTGCCGGGGTCGGCTTTCGCGCGGGGGTCGGCTTTCGCGCGGGAGTCGGCTTTCGCGCGGGAGTCGGCTTTCGTGTCGGAGGCGGGCCTTGCGCCGGAGGCCGGTGTCCCCACCCGGGTCGGCTTCCGGGCCGGAGGCGGGTCTCGCGTCGGAGCCGGCCCGCGGCCGAGGCCGCGCCCGGCACACGCGACGAACCGGCCCGCCGTGATCCGGCGGGCCGGGAGGTGATCGACGCGGCCGGTCGCGGCGGTCAGGCGGGCGTGGTGACCGCCGCGTCGCGGGTGGCGGGGAGCGTCTCCGGGACCTCGTCGCCGGCCGGCGCGGAGGGGCGGGCCGGGCGGGTGGACAGCCAGCAGCCGGAGGCGATCAGGGCGAAGCCGGCCACCGTGGCGACGCCGATCGGCTCGCCGAGCAGCGCGACGCCGAGCAGCACCGCGACCACCGGGTTGACGTAGGTGACCAGGCCGGCGCGGGACGGGCCGGCCTCCGCGATCAGGCCGTAGAAGGCGAGCAGCGCGACCGCGGTGCAGAGCACGCCGAGCCCGGCCAGCGCCAGCCAGGACACCGGCCGTACCGGCGCGACCGGCAGCGCGAACAGCGCGAACGGCAGCAGCACCAGCGAGCTGATCGTGGTGGTGCCGGCGGTCAGCGCGACCGGCGGCACGTCCGCGGCCCAGCGCTGCACCAGGATGGTCGCGACCGCGTAGCCGATCGTGGCCAGCAGCACCATGCCGGCGCCGATCAGGCCCAGCCGGTCGCCGGAGATGTCCGCGCCGACCAGCACCGCGACGCCGGCGAAGCCCAGGCCCAGGCCGGCGGCCCGGCCGAGGCTGAGCGGCTCGGTGCGCAGCAGGAGCAGCGTGACCACGGCCGGCTCGATCGCGATCAGCAGCGCGGTCAGCGAGGAGCTGATGTGCACCTCGCCGTACGTGATGAGCAGGAACGGGCCGACGATGTGCACGAACGAGATGGTGGTGATCACCAGCAGCCGCCCGCGCAGCGCGGTGAGCACGCCGCGCGCGGCCGCGATCGGCAGCAGCACCAGCGCGGCGATGGCGAGCCGGCCGAAGACCACCGCCAGCGGCGACAGGTCCTCGATCGCCACCTTGATCAGTAGGTACGGCATCCCCCACAGCAGGGAGACGGTGAGGAAGAGAAACCAGGCACGTCTGTTCACGACGTCAGCCTCTCGCCGTACCGTTGTAAGCGGTAGTGATGATTCGCTGGGGTTGTTTTAAGGAGCACTGATGATCGACGTGCACCGGCTCAGGGTACTGCGCGAGGTGGCGCGGCACGGCAGCTTCAACCGCGCGGCGGTCGCGCTGCGGATGACCGCGTCCGCGGTCTCCCAGCAGATCGCCGCGCTGGAGCGCTCGGTCGGCACCCCGGTCGTCGCGCGCAGCACGCGCGGTGTGCGGCTGACCGACGCGGGCCTGATCCTGACCGAGACCGCGGACGCGGTCACCGCGGAGCTGGATCGGGCCGTGCACGACCTGGCCCGGCTGTCCGGCGACGCGGACCGGCACCTCGCGGTCGCCACGTTCACCAGCGGCGGGCAGCGGCTGCTGCCGCCCGCGCTCGGCCGGTTCCACCGCGAGCACCCGGACGTGCTGCTCAACGTGGTGGAGGCGGACACCGAGGAGAGCCTGCCGCGGGTGAGCACCGGGGAGGCGGATCTGGCGATCGCGTACCACTTCGACGGCCCGCCGCCGTCCGTGCCGGGCCTGGCGTGGACGCCGCTGCTCGACGATCCGATGTGGGTGGTGCTGCCGTCCGGCCATCCGATGGCCGGCCGGGACACGGTCACGCTCGGCGAACTGGCCGAGGAGCGCTGGATCCTCGGCTGCGTCGGCCTCGACGACATGCTCGGGCAGCACGCGGCGCTGGCCGGGTTCGCGCCGGTGATCGCGTGCCGGAGCACCGACTACGTGTTCGCGCAGTCGATGGTCCGGGCCGGCATCGGCATCAGCCTGGTGCCGCAGGTGGCGCTGGCCGCCGACCGCGGCGGCCTGTCCGTGGTGCCGCTGATGGGCCCGGGCCCGATCCGGTACGTGGGTGTGGCCACGCCGCGGCGGCGGGTGCGCCCGGTGGCGGCCGCGCTGCTGCGGGCGCTGCAGGAGACGGTCGCGGGGCTGCCGGTCGCTTGACCCGTGCCGCCATCCTGAGACGGTAGTCGATAAAAGGGGTGACGGCGATGGCGCGGTTCCTGTTCTCGGCCACGGCGCTGGCCGGGCACGTGAACCCGGCGCTTCCGCTGGTCGCGGCGTTGACCGCGGCCGGGCACCGGGTGCGGTTCATGACCGGCGCCGAGTTCGGCGACGCGATCATCCGGGCCGGCGCCGAGTTCCACCGGGCGCCGCCGGAGGCCGAGGTCGGCGACTCCAACCTGGACCGGCGGTTCCCGGAGCGGGCCGCGCTGCGCGGGCTGCGCAAGCTGCGCTGGGACCTCGCGCACCTGTTCGTGGCGCCGGCCGTGCCGGTGGCCGCGGAGTTGGGGCGGCTGCTGGCGGACGAGCCGGCGGACCTGCTGGTGGCGGACGTGCTGTGTCTCGGCGCCGGGCTGGCCGCGGAGGCCGGTGGCCCGCCGCTCGCGCTCTACGGCATGAGCGTGCTGCCGTTCCCCAGCGTGGACGTGGCGCCGACCGGGCTGGCGCTGCCGCCCCGGTCCGGCCCGCTCGGCCGGCTCCGCAACCGGGCGCTGCACGCGCTGGTCCGGCGCACCGTGTTCGGGTTCACGACCGGGCTGATGGACGCGCAGCGTGCCCGGCTCGGGCTGCCGCCGGCCGGCCGGACCGCGCTGGAGATCGCGCCGCCCGCCGCGTACCTGCAGCTCTCGCCGCCCGGGTTCGAGTATCCGCGCGGCGACCTGCCGGGCTTCGTCCACTTCGTCGGGCATCCCCGCCCGCGGCCGCCGGACCCGGGCTGGGCGCGGCCGGCGTGGTGGTCCGAGGTGGAGTGCGCGCGGCGGCCGGTCGTGGTGGTCACCCAGGGCACGGTCGCCACCGACCTCGGCCAGTTGGTCCGGCCCGCGCTGGCCGCGCTCGCCGGCGAGGACGTGCTGGTGGTGGCGCTGACCTCGGGCGCGGACCCGGCTGAGCTGGGCGCGCTGCCGGCGAACGCGCGCACGGCCGCCTGGGTGCCGTTCGGCGCGCTCTTCCCGCACGCGTCCGTGGTGGTGACGAACGGCGGCTTCGGCGGCGTGCAGACCGCGCTCGGCTTCGGCGTGCCGCTGGTGGTGGCCGGCCGGACCGAGGACAAGGCGGAGGTGGCGGCGCGCGTGGCGTACAGCGGCGTGGGGGTTGATCTGCGCACCCAGACGCCGGCGCCGGCGGCGATCCGGGACGCGGTGCGCCGGGTGCTGGCCGGCCCGTCGTTCGCGGCCCGGGCCCGCGCGCTGCGCGACGAGACCGGCGGCCAGGACCCGGCCGAGCGCGCGTCCGCGCTGCTCACGGCGCTGGCGAACGGCCGTATGTAAAAAATTGTAGACATCATGTCCAGTAGACCTTACCTTGGTGATGTCAAAGATTTTGTACATCACGGGAGGGACGGTGCCATGTCGCTGGAGGAGAGGCGGGCCTGGATCAGGCTCGTCGTCGCGGTGATCGCCTACGGGGTCTACGTGGCGGTGGTGGCCGCCGGCGCGCCGTACGGCCCGGCCCTGCTCTGGTCCGTCGGCGGCGCGATCGCGGCCGGCATCCTCGGCGAGATCCTGCTCGGCGGCCGGTCCCGCGAGATCGACGAGCGGGACCGCGAGATCGGCCGCGCCGGTGACCACATCGGGCAGTCGCTGCTGGTGGTCGGCGCGCTCGCCGGCATGCTGATGGCGATCGCGGGCTGGGACCACTTCTGGATCGCCAACGCGATCTACCTCGGCTTCGTGCTCTCCGCCGTGCTCGGCGGCGTCGCCAAGGCCATCCTCTACCGCACGGGCATGCCGTGGTGAAGCCGACCCGGGTGACGAACAGCATCCGCGCCCTCCGCTTCGCCCACGACGAGATGACCCAGGCCGACCTGGCCCGGCGCATCGGCGTCACCCGGCAGACCGTCATCGCCATCGAGCAGGGCCGCTACTCGCCCTCGCTGGAGATCGCCTTCCAGATCGCGCACGTCTTCGGCGTCCCCCTCGAGGACGTCTTCCACTACCCCTCGTCACCCGGAGAGTCGTGATGAAAGCCCTGATCAACCGGCGGTACGGAGATCCGTCCGCGGTCCTGGAGCTCGCCGACCTGCCCCGCCCGTCGCCGGCCCGCGGCGAGGTGCTGATCCGCGTCCACGCCGCCGCCGTCGACCCCGGCGTGTGGATTCTGGTCACCGGCCGCCCGCCCGCCATGCGCCTGATGGGCTTCGGGGTACGCCGCCCGAAGCACCCGGTCCGCGGCCGTGACCTGGCCGGCGTGGTCGTCGAGACCGGCCCGGACGTGACCACGCTCGCGCCCGGCGACGAGGTGTACGGCACCTGCGACCGCGGCTCCTACGCGGAGTACACGGTGGCGCCGGTGACGTGGCTGGCCCGCAAGCCGGCCCGGCTGTCGTTCGCCGAGGCCGCGGCCGTGCCGGTCTCCGGCCAGACCGCGCTCGCCGCGATCCGCGCCGCCGGTCCGCTCACCGGCCGCCGCATGATGATCACCGGCGCGGGCGGCGGCATCGGCGTCTTCGCGGTGCAGCTCGCGATCGCGGCCGGCGCGCGCGTCACCGCGGTCTGCGGCCCCGGCAAGGCCGCGCTGATGGAGTCGCTCGGCGTGGACCGCGTCATCGACTACACGCGCGACGAGGTCGACCGGGACGGCCCGGTCCACGACGTCATCCTGGACACCGCCGGCTGCCGCCCGTTCCCGCTGCTCCGCCGCGCGCTCACTCGCACCGGCCGGGTCCTGCTGGCCGGCGGCGGCCACGACGCCCCCGGCCTCCTCGGCGGCTTCACCCGACAGCTGCGCGCACCACTGCTCACCACCTTCGCCCGCCAGCGCTTCCGCCCGGTCGCCGGCCGGGAGAGCACCGCCGGCCTGGAGGACCTCTCCCGCGCCATCGACGCCGGCACCCTCACCCCGGTCATCGGCCGCACCTTCCCCCTCGAATCCGGCGCCGACGCGATCACCCACCTGGCCGGCGGCCACCCCACCGGCAAGACCGTCATCACGATCTGACGGCACCGTGCCTCGCCACAGGATTCGCCCGGCATGAGCTTCGGCACGTGCGCGCGAGGTCCGGCCGTCTCAGGCCGCGATGGTGGCGATCTCGGCGGCGGTCAGCGGGCGGTCGTAGGCGCGGACGTCGTCGATGGCGCCGCCGAACGGGGCGGTCCAGACGCCGTCGATCAGGGTGCGGCCGGCGAGGAGCGGGCCGGTGGCGTTCCAGCGGACCGGGTGGTGGACGGTGGCCTCGGGGCGGCCGCCGACGAACAGGGTGACGGTGCCGGTGGCGGCGTCGTGAGTGACGGCCAGGTGGGTCCAGGTGCGCAGTTGCGGCGTGGAGGTGCCGGTGGCGACGTCGGCGTCCGGGGCGGTGGAGTCGGTGCGCGGCAGGAGGGCCCGCCAGGCGTCCGCGGCCCGGTCGTACCGGAGGATGAAAGCACTGCCCACGGCGCCCGGCTGGCAGAGGATGCCACGGTCGGCACGGCGGTCGGTGAGGTAGGCCCAGGCCATGACCGTGAAGCTCCGGTCGGTACGCACGGCGGGACGCCCGGCACTGGCCTGACCGTCCGGGGTGGACGCGCTGAACCGCATCGCGGAGCCGGTGCCGTCGTGGCCGCCCGCGACCCGGCCGGCGGTGCCGGACAGCGTGGCGGTGTTGCCGGTGCCGGAGGCGTCGGCCAGCGTACGGCCGGTGGTCTCGTCGGCCGGCCACCAGAGCTGCAGCCCGCCGGTCACGCCGTCGGGCGGCAGCGGTCGCGCGGCGCGCAGCGGGGGAGCGGAGGACCGGGGCGGCGACGGTGCGCCGGTGGGGGCGGGCGTCGGGGCCGGCTCCAGTTCGCCGGCGAGGAACGAGCGGGTGGTGGGGATCGCGGCGACGCCGATCAGCAGCGTGCCGGTGGTCAGCGCGGCGACCGTGATGCGGCGGCGGCGCGACTCCCGGCGGTGCATGAGGTCGATGGGGGAGAGCTCCGGCGGGCCCGAGCGGTCGGCCTCCGGGGAGTCCTCGCCGGGCTCCACCTCGGCGGGGGCGGCGGGCTCGTCCTCCCGAGGATCGTCGCCCTCCGGATCGGCGGCGGCGTCCACCTGGCCGACCGCCTCGGCCGCCTCGGCCGCCTCGGCCGCCTCGGCCGCCTCGGCCGTCACGGCCGGACCGGCGGGTTCCGCCCCGGTGCGATCGGCCTCCGCCTCGCCCGCGTCCGGAGTGGACGGCTCCGTCTCGCGGCTCCGCTGCCGCCCCGGCCCGCACCCCGCGCCCGGCGCGCGCTCCACGGCCGGCACCCGGTCACCCTCGGCGGCGGACCCCAGCTCCAGCGTCCGCCGCGCGCCCGGCACCGCGGCCGGGGCGTCCAGCCACGGGTCCGGCGGCGACACCGCGAACCCGGCCGCGGCCTGCAGCTCGCGCAGCCGCTCGCCGAACTGCCGCGCCGAGTCGACCTCGACCGCGGACGGCACGCCCAGCACCGCGCCGAGCACGTCCGCCAGCCCGGGCACCGCGAGCACGCCCGGCGTGGCCAGGCCCGCGTACACGCCGAAACCCGGCTGCGGCACCGCGCCGGTCAGCAGCGCGAACAGCACCTCACCCAGGCCGGCGAGGTCGTCGCGCGGGGAGAGGTACGCCGTACCGACGCTGAAGTCGGACAGCAGCGGCCGGCCCTCCAGATCCAGCAGCACGTTCGACAGCCGCACCGCCCCGTGCGGCACGGCCAGCCCGTGCGCGTAGGCGAGCGCGTCCGCCAGCCGGACGGCCGCGGCCAGCACCCACGCCTGGTCGACCGGGCCGGTGCGCAGCAGCGCCTCGGCGAGCGTGCCGCCCTCGCCCAGGCGCATCGCCTGCCAGGCCCGCCCGGTCGGGGTCACGCCCACCGCGTGCACGGCCGCGATCGACGGGTGCCCGCCGAGCCGGCCGACCGCGCGGCACGCGTCCTGGTACGCGAGCACGGCCGCCTGGCTCCGTACGTACCGGTGAAACAGCTTCAGGGCGACCCAGCGCGCGCCGCGTTCGTCCCACGCCCGGTAGACGGTGGCGCCGCCGCCCGAGCCGATCCGATGGGTGCCGGTGTACCCGGCGGGGGTGTCGATCCCCGGACCGCTCATCACGTCCACGTGCTGCTCCGCCCTTCCGAACGTCTGCCGACGAAGGAAACGCGACACCCCGCGCTCCGGCAACGGCCCCGCAGGGTGGGGAAGGCACAATACCGGGAATGCGCCCGGAGCCCGGACAGGTCCTCCACTTCTCCGAGGACCCCGCCATCGCCCGGTTCATCCCGCACGTGGCACCGACCAGCACCCGGGCCGAGCCGCTGGTCTGGGCCGTCGACCACGATCGGGCCCCGGACTACTGGTTCCCCCGCCAGTGTCCGCGCGCCCTGGCCTGGACCACACCGGACACCACCGCCGCCGACCGCGACCGCGTCCTCGGCCCGGGCGGCGGCGATCGCGTGCACGCCATCGAGTACGGCTGGCTGGAGGCGATGCGCACGGTGCGCCTGTACGCGTACCGGCTGCCGGCCGACCGCTTCGCCCCGATCGGCGACCCGGTCCCGCACGCCCACGCCGCCCGCGAGCCGATCACCCCGCTCGGCCCGCCCGAGCCGGTCGGCGACCTCTTCGCGCTGCACGACCGGGCCGGCATCCAGCTTCGCGTGCTGCCCACCCTCCACCCGTTCTGGGACGACGTGATCACCACGACGCTCGGCTTCAGCGGCATCCGGCTCCGTAACGCCCGCCCCCGCACCTGACCGCCGCCCGGCCTGCACGCCGGACTCCGCGCCCGGCACATACCTGGCGAGGAGGTCAGTCATGCAACCAGCTGATCGGGAACCGGGCCGCACCGACGCCACCACACTGATCATGCTCGCCAACGCCGGCCTGGTCGGCGTCCCGGCCGCCTACGCGACGTCCGGCTCGGTGCTGGTCACGATCGTGGCCGCGCTGGCGGCCGCCGCCATGGTCGCGGTGCACCTGGCGCGCCGGCGCCCGAAGTCCTGAGGCGGGCGAGAAATCCGGCCCGGCCCTTGCACGTTCCGGCCGGGCCGGTGCACTACTGGCTAAGGAAACAGCGACAGGAATGCACGTCCGCGACGGACGGCGGTGACTCGGCGCAACCGTCACCTCCGCCCCGCATGCACGGCAGGCCATGGGCAACCGGCGGCAACCGGCGGCAACCGGGTGCCGACGATGCCGGGAGCATCCCGTCACTGAGGCACTCGCGAAACGGGGGAAGCGCTGATGTCGAGAGGCACGGCGCGGTCACGAGACCGACCGAGTGAACGGAGTCCAGTCCCATGGATCAACGTACGGCCACGCAGCCGGCCGCGGAGCGGCACGCCGGCTTCGACGAGTTCTACCGCGGCGAGTTCCTGCCGCTCACCCGGACGCTCATGCTGACGGGTGCCGGCCGGGCCGAGGCCGAGGACGCGGCACAGGAGGCGATGCGGACCGCGCTGCAGCAGTGGGCGCGGATCGATCACCCGCCGGCGTTCGTGCGCACGGTCGCGCTGCGCGCGCTGTGGCGCGGCCGGTCCCGGACCGGCCGGGAGATCGCCGGAACCGCCGACCGCCCGGTGTGGGCGGACGGTACCGAGTTCGAGTTCGACGCGGACACCCGCTACGTGCTCGGGCTGCTCGGTGCGCTCTCCGCGGAGCAGCGGACCGTGATGGCGCTGCGGGTCGACCAGTACAGCACGACGGAGATCGCCGCGATCACCGGGCAGCCACCGGCGACCGTCCGGTCCAACCTGCGCCACGCACGCCGCCGGCTCGCCCGGATGCTCGACCCGGCCATGCTCGGCGAGGCCCGGAGGAGGGAGGTGGAGCGATGGAGAACGACGAGCACCTCGAGGTCGACCGGCTGATCGACCTGGCCGGCGACTCGATGCTGCGGAGTCTGACGCGCGGCGTGGACGTCGAGCGGCGACTCCAGGAGCTGTACGGGATGCCGGAGCCGGACGACCACGCCGAGGCGGTCAGCGCCCGGGGCTGACAGGTGACGCGGGGTGGCCACCGGCCACCCCGCCTCGCATCAGCGGTCCTCCAGGTCGCCCTCGGTGCGCAGGTAGACGTCGCGCAGGGCGTCCAGGGTGGGCTGGTCCGGGTGCTCCCACATGCCGCGGTCGGCGGCCTCGAGCAGGCGTTCGGCGATGCCGTGCAGGGCCCAGGGGTTGGACTGCTCGAAGAACTTCTGGTTCTCCTCGTCGAGCACGTAGGTCTGGGCCAGCGTGTCGTACATCCAGTCGGCGACCACGCCCGCGGTGGCGTCGTAGCCGAACAGGTAGTCGACGGTGGCGGCCAGCTCGAACGCGCCCTTGTAGCCGTGCCGGCGCATGGCGGCGATCCAGCGCGGGTTGACCACGCGGGCGCGGAACACGCGGGCGGTCTCCTCGGACAGCGCGCGGGTGCGTACCGCGGCGGGCTGGGTGCTGTCGCCGATGTACGCGCGCGGGGCCGTGCCGGTCAGCGCGCGCACCGTCGCGATCATGCCGCCGTGGTACTGGAAGTAGTCGTCGGAGTCGGCGATGTCGTGCTCGCGGGTGTCCACGTTCTTCGCCGCGATCGACATGCGCCTGTAGACGGTCTCCATGTCGGCGCGCGCGGCCACACCGTCGAGCCCGCGCCCGTACGCGTAGCCGCCCCACACCGCGTACACCTCGGCCAGGTCCGCGTCGCCGCGCCAGTTCCGGCTGTCGATCAGCGGCAGGATACCGGCGCCGTACGCGCCCGGCTTCGACCCGAAGACGCGCAGCGTCGCCCGCCGCGGGTCACCGTGCGCCTCGAGGTCCGCCGCCACGTGCGCCCGCACGAAGTTGAGATCCGCGGGCTCGTCCAGCTCGGCCACCAGGCGCACCGCGTCGTCCAGCAGCGCCACCACGTGCGGGAACGCGTCCCGGAAGAAGCCGCTGATCCGGACGGTCACGTCCACCCGCGGCCGTCCCAGCTCGGCCAGCGGGACCACGGCCAGCCCGTTCACCCGGCGCGACGCCTCGTCCCAGGTCGGCCGCACGCCCAGCAGCGCCAGGATCTCCGCCACGTCGTCGCCGGCCGTGCGCATCGCGGCGGTGCCCCACACGGACAGCCCGACCGAGCGCGGCCACTCGCCGGTGTCCGCGCGGTAGCGGGCCACCAGCGACTCCGCCATCGCCTGCCCGGTCTCCCAGGCCAGCCGGCTCGGAATCGCCTTCGGGTCGACGGAGTAGAAGTTCCGCCCGGTCGGCAGCACGTTGATCAGGCCGCGCAGCGGCGACCCGCTCGGCCCGGCCGGCACGTAGCCGCCGTCCAGCGCGTGCAGCAGATGCGCCATCTCGTCCGTGGTGCGATCCAGCCGCGGCACGATCTCCGTGGCCGCGAAGATCAAAACCTTTTCCACGACCTCGGGGGTACGTACGGCCGCGCGCGACACCACGCCCGGGACCGCCGCCGGGTCCCACCCCCGCGCTTCCATCTCCTCGACCAGGGACTTCGCCACCGCCTCCACGGCGTCCACCTCGGACTTCGGCGCGGACCCGTCCTCGGCCAGGCCGAGCGCCTCGCGCAGTCCGGGCAGCGCCGCGACCCGGCCGGCCCACATCTGCCGCGCGCGCAGCATCGCCAGCACCAGGTTCACCCGGGCCTCGCCGCCCGGCGCCTCGCCCAGCACGTGCAGCCCGTCGCGGATCTGCACGTCCTTGACCTCGCACAGCCAGCCGTCCACGTGCAGCAGGAAGTCGTCGAACTCCGCGTCGTGCGGCCGGTCGGTCACGCCCAGATCGTGATCGAGCTTTGCGGCCTGCAGCAGCGTCCAGATCTGCGCGCGGATCGCCGGCAGCTTCGCCGGGTCCAGCGCCGCGATGGTCGCGTGCTCGTCCAGCAACTGCTCCAGCCGGGCCATGTCGCCGTACGACTCCGCGCGCGCCATCGGCGGCACCAGGTGATCGACGAGCGTGGCGTGCGCACGGCGCTTCGCCTGCGTACCCTCGCCGGGGTCGTTGACCAGGAACGGGTAGATCAGCGGCAGGTCGCCGAGCGCCGCGTCCGGCCCGCACGCGGCGGACAGGCCCACGGTCTTGCCGGGCAGCCACTCCAGGTTGCCGTGCTTGCCGAGGTGCACGACCGCGTGCGCGCCGAAGTTCGCCGCCAGCCAGCGGTAGGCGGCCAGGTAGTGGTGGCTGGCCGGCAGGTCCGGGTCGTGGTAGATCGCGACCGGGTTCTCGCCGAACCCGCGCGGCGGCTGCACCATCACGACCACGTTGTTGCCGCGCAGCGCCGCCAGCACGATCTCGCCGTCCGGGTCGCCGCTCCGGTCGACGTAGAGCTCGCCCGGCGCCGGCCCCCAGTGCCGCTCGGTCTCCTCGCGCAGCTCCGCCGGCAGCGTGGCGAACCAGGCGCGGTACTCCGCCGCGGGGATCCGGATCGGGTTGCCCTCCAACTGCTCCTCGGTCAGCCAGTTCGGGTCCTGGCCGCCGGCCGCGATCAGCGCGTGCATCAGCGCGTCGCCGTCCTGCGCCGCCACGCCGGGGAACTCGCCCACGTCGTACCCGCGCTCGCTCATCGCCCTGAGCAGGCGCACCGCGGAGGCCGGCGAGTCCAGGCCGACCGCGTTGCCGATCCGGGAGTGCTTGGTCGGGTACGCCGACAGCATCAGCACGATCCGGCGCTCCGCGGGCGGGACGTGCCGCAGCCGCGCGTGCCCGGCCGCGATGCCCGCCACCCGCCGCGCCCGCTCCGGGTCGGCCACGTAGACGGTCAGCCCGTCGGCGTCGGTCTCCTTGAACGAGAACGGCACCGTGATGATCCGGCCGTCGAACTCCGGCACCGCCACCTGCGTGGCAGCGTCCAGCGGTGACAGCCCGTCGTCGTTGCCGTCCCAGGTCGCCCGGTCGCTGGTCAGGCACAGCCCCTGCAGGATCGGCACGTCCAGCCGCGCCAGCTCGCCCACGTCCCACGCGTCGTCGTCGCCCCCGGCCTGCGCCGCCGCCGGCACGATCCCGCCCGCGCCGCCGGCCGCCAGCACGGTCACGATCAGCGCGTCGGCCTCGCGCAGCGCCTCCAGAAGATCGTCATCCGGGGTACGCAGCGAGGCGCAGAAGATCGGCAGCGGCCGCGCGCCGGCGTCCTCCACCGCGTCCGCGAGCGCGTGCACGAACCCGGTGTTCCCCGCCATGTGGTGCGCGCGGTAGTACAGGATCGCGATCGCCGGGCCGTGCGGGTTCCTCGGCTCCGGCCGTTCCAGCCGCCCCCACGCCGGTGCCGGCTCCGGCGCCGCGAACCCGTGCCCGGTGAGCAGGATCGTGTCGCTCAGGAAGTGGTGCAGCTCGGCCAGGTTCGCCGGCCCACCGTGCGCCAGGTACATGTGCGCCTCGGCCGCGAGGTTCGCCGCCACCGTGGACAGCCGCATCAGCTCCGCGTCCGGCGCCTGCTCCCCGCCGAGCACCACGACCGGCCGCTGCTGGGCCAGGAGCGCGTCGATGCCCTCCTCCCACGCCCGGTGGCCGCCCAGAATCCGGACCACCACCAGATCCGTACCCTCGGTAAGCCCGTCCAGATCCTCGACCGCGGTGCGGGCCGGGTTCGCCAGCCGGAAGTCCGCGCCACTGGCACGGGCACTCAGCAGATCGGTGTCGGACGTCGACAGCAGCAGGACGCGGGGCACCGCGGGCTCCTCCCCGGGGTCCTCGCCCCAGATCGTGACGGTTGACGCGGCGACCGGAGTCTCCTGGCTCCCGGATCGGCGCTCGCCCCGACCTTCCCGCCATCACGGCCGTGGTCGTCCTGGGGTCCGCTCCCCGGTGACAGTGGCGGGACCGCGCCGGACTCCCACCGGCTTCCTCCACCGTCGCCGCGCGCTCATTGTGCAGCCCTCCCACTCTCCCGATCCTCGCCCCCACCCGTCAAGCCACCCCCAGTGATCTTGCTCGCCCTCCCCACCCTCGCCTCTGGTCGCCTCATCTCTGATCGCCTCGCCTCTGGTCGCGTCGCCACGCCATGCGTCGCCAAGCCATGCGTCGCCACGCCACGCGTCGCCACGCCACGCCACGCCACGCGTCGCCACGCCACGCGTCGCCACGCCACGCGTCGCCTCCCGCCGCCCGACCTCGGGTGGCCTGGCCTCGTATTGCGTCGGGTCCGCCCGTTCCCGACTCGCCCGACTCCGCCTCGCATCTCTCCGCCTCGCTCAGGTCACATACGGCATTCCCGATATGCGGCCTTTGCCGATCGGGCGCGGTTGACCGATAGCTAACCGCCTCGTGGTCCACCTGCGAGTTGTATGCGGGCATTCATGTCGTGCGCGCGCTCATAAAAGATGAAATATCGGGCGCGGAGCGCCCGATCGAGACTGCTGAGCGTGTCCCGCCGAAGTGGCGGCTTCGCCCGCGTTGCGTCCTGCGCCCACGCTGGCGTGCCTCGCTCACGCTGGCGTGCCTCGCTCACGCTGGCGTGCCGCGCTCACGCTGGCGTGCCGCGCTCACGCTGGCGTGCCTCGCTCACGCTGGCGTGCCTCGCTCACGCTGGCGTGCCTCGCCCACGCTGACGTGCCGCGCCCACGCTGACGTGTGGCTCCGTTTGCCGGCGCCGTGCGCGTCGCGTCGGGCGCGCGTCCCTACGAATACGTCCCCCGTCCCCGCGCGGCGGGTGGGGGCGGTTGTGACGCACGTCGGGCTTGCGTGGCCGAACGTGAAGCGACCTCCGCGACAACCCGTAGTATCCGCCGCATGTCCCCGACTCCCGTCCCCGGCCGGCCGGCCGCGCCCGTGGTGGCGCGCACCGCGCCGTCCGGCGGCGTGGTGGTGCGCACCGGGCCGGATGCCTGCCCGACCGCGCTGCAGGTGCACGCCGCCGCGGACGGTGGTCTGGCCCGGGTGCGCATCCCCGGCGGGGTGGTCACCGCGGACCAGGCCCGCGTGCTCGCCCGCGCCGCCCGTGAGCTCGGCGACGGCCACCTCGACCAGACCTCGCGCGGCAATCTTCAGCTCCGCGCGCTCCCGCCCGGAGCCGAGACGGAACTCGGCGCCCGCCTGGCGGAGGCCGGCCTGCTGCCGTCCGCCACGCACGAGCGCGCCCGCAACATCGTCGCGTCGCCGCTGAGCGGCCTGGACGGCGCCGGCCTGGCCGACGTGCGCCCGCTGATCGGCGAGTTGGACGCCGCGCTGTGTGCCGCGCCCGCGCTCGCCGCGCTCTCCGGCCGCTTCCTCTTCGCGCTCGACGACGGCCGCGGCGACGTGGCCGCGCTGCACGCCGACATCTGCCTCGCGGCCGTCGCCGGCGGCGGGTTCGCGCTGCTCCTCGACGGCGTCGACCACGGCGTGCGCACTCCGGCGGGCGACGCGCCCGGGCTCGCGGTCGCGGCGGCCGAGGCCTTCCTCGCGGAGCGTGCCGCACAGGGCTCCGCCGGCTGGCGAATGTCCGAGATTGATCAGGGTGCGACGCGCGTCGCCGCCCGCCTCGGCGCCACCGCCGCGCCCGTGCGCGAGCGGCGCGACCCACCCGCCCCGCCGGCCGGCGTGATCGGGTCGGGCGCCGCGCTCGCCGTGATCGTCCCGCTCGGCCGGATCTCCGCCGGACAGCTCGACCTGCTCGCCGACCTCGCCGCCGAGGGCGCCGGCGAGCTGCGTTTCACGCCCTGGCGGGGCGTGGTCGTCCCCGGACCGGCGGACGCCGCCCGCCCGGCCGCCGCCGGGCTCGTCACCGGCACGGATTCCCCCTGGTACGGCGTGACCGCCTGCGCCGGCCGGCCCGGCTGCGCGAAGTCCCGCGCCGACGTCCGCGCGGACGCCACCGCCGTGGTCGCGCTCGACCCGCCGCGGGTCGCGCCGCGCGCGCTCCCGGTCCACTGGGCCGGCTGCGAGCGCGCCTGCGGCCACCCCGCGACGCCGCACGTGCTCGTGCTGGCCACGCCGGGCGGCTACCGCGTCGACGGGTCCGACGATCAGACCGCCGCCGACCTCGACCGGCTCGCCGCCGTGGTCGCCGGTGCCCGCACCAACCCGACGTACCCCGCACAGGAGACCGGCGCGTGACCGTTTACGACTATGTGCGCGACGGGGCGGAGATCTACCGCCGCTCGTTCGCCACGATCCGCGCGGAGGCGCGGCTCGACGGACTGCCGGACGACGTCGCGCGCGTCGCGGTCCGCATGATCCACTCCTGCGGGATGACCGACCTGGTGGACGACCTCGCCTACTCGCCCGGCGTGGTGGCCCGGGCCGGGGAGGCGCTGCGCGCCGGCGCCCCCATCCTCTGCGACGCGCACATGGTCGCGGCCGGGGTCACCCGCCGCCGGCTGCCCGCGGACAACGAGGTGATCTGCACGCTGCGCGACCCTCGCGTACCGGCGCTGGCCGATGAACTCGGCACCACCCGATCCGCGGCGGCGCTGGAGCTGTGGCGGGACCACCTCGGCGGCGCGGTCGTCGCGGTCGGCAACGCGCCCACCGCGCTGTTCCGGCTGCTGGAGATGCTGGACGCGGGCGCGCCCCGGCCCGCCGCGATCATCGGCATCCCGGTCGGCTTCATCGGCGCGGCCGAGTCCAAGGCGGCGCTGGCCGTACACCCGGCGGGGTGTGAGTTCCTGGTGGTGCACGGCCGCCGGGGCGGCAGCGCGATGACCGCGGCGGCGCTCAACGCCATCGCCAGCGAGGAGGAGTAATGGGCACCGGCCGGCTCTACGGCGTCGGACTCGGACCGGGCGATCCGGAGCTGGTGACCGTCAAGGCCGCCCGCCTGATCGGCGCCGCCGACGTGATCGCCTTCCACAGCGCCCGGCACGGGCGCAGCATCGCCCGCGGGATCGCGGCGCCCTACCGGCGTGCCGGGCAGATCGAGGAGGCGCTGGTCTACCCGGTGACCACCGAGACCACGAACCACCCGGGCGGCTACCGCGGCGCGCTGGAGGACTTCTACGCGGACGCGGCCGGCCGGCTCGCCGCGCACCTGGACGCCGGGCGCGACGTGGTGGTGCTCTGCGAGGGCGACCCGTTCTTCTACGGCTCCTACATGCACATGCACAAACGCCTCTCCACCCGGTACGAGACGACGGTCGTCCCGGGCGTCACCTCGATCGCCGGCGCGTCCGCGGAGCTCGGCCGCCCGCTGGTCGAGGCGGAGGAGACGCTGACCGTGCTGCCCGGCACGCTGCCGCCCGCGGAGCTCGCCTCCCGGCTGGCCGCCGCCGACTCCGCCGCGATCATGAAGCTGGGCCGCACGTTCGGCGCGGTACGGGACGCGCTGGAGTCGGCCGGCCGCCTCGACGACGCCTGGTACGTCGAGCGCGCCAGCACCCCACAGCAGCGGATCGCGCCGCTGGCCTCGGTGGACCCCGCGACCGTCCCGTACTTCTCGGTGGCGCTGCTGCCCAGCCGGGTGCACGCCACCACGGCCGCCGCGCTGGCCGGCGCCGCGGCGGAGCCGGCCGGCACCGGCGCGGTCACCGTGGTCGGCCTGGGCCCGGCCGGCCGGGAGTGGCTGACGCCGCAGGCGCAGGAGGCGCTGAGCGCCGCGACCGACCTGGTCGGCTACGGCCCGTACCTGGATCGGGTGCCGGCCAACCCGCGGCAGGCCCGGCACCCCAGCGACAACCGGGTGGAGTCGGAGCGGGCCGAGTTCGCGCTGGCGCTCGCCGCGCGCGGCCGGCGCGTCGCCGTGGTCTCGTCCGGCGATCCGGGAGTGTTCGCGATGGCCAGCGCCGTGCTGGAGGTGGCGGCCACGGAGCCGTACGCGTCGATCCCGGTGCGGGTGCTGCCCGGGCTCACCGCGGCGCAGGCGGTGGCCAGCCGGGCCGGCGCGCCGCTCGGGCACGACTACGCGGTGATCTCGCTCTCCGACCGGCTCAAGCCGTGGGACGTGATCGAGGAGCGCGTGACCGCGGCCGCCCGCGCCGACCTGGTCATCGCGATCTACAACCCGGCGTCGAGGTCCCGCACCTGGCAGGTGGAGAAGGCGCGCGACCTGATCCTGGAGCACCGGGGCCCGGACACGCCGGTGGTGCTGGGCCGCGACGTGGGCGGTGCCGGCGAGTCGGTGACCGTGGTCCGGCTCGCCGACCTGGACCCGGACGCGGTAGACATGCGTACCCTCCTGATCATCGGCTCCTCGCAGACCCGGCACGTGAACGGGACGGTGTTCACGCCGCGCCGCTACCCGGCGGGCTGACCCAGGCCACCGCCTCCGCCACCGACGCGACCGAGGCGACGCCGGGCGGCGCGGGCGGCCGGTCGATCATCAGGACCGGAACGCCCAGGTCCCGTGCCGCGTCGAGCTTGGCCGCGACCGCGGGGCTGCCGCTGTCCTTGGTGACGACCACGTCGACGCGGTGCTCGCGCAGCAGCGCCCGCTCACCCTCCACCGTGAACGGGCCGCGGTCGAGCAGCACCGACATCCGCGCCGGGAACGGCGGTGCCGGCGGCTCGACCGCGCGGACCAGGAACCACACGTCGGACAGCGGCGCGAACGCGGCCAGCGTCTGCCGCCCGGTGGTCAGCAGCGCGCGCCGCCCGATCGCGGGCAGCGCGGCCACGGCGGCGGGAAGCGACGGCACCCGGTGCCAGACGTCGCCCGGCCGCGCGGTCCAGCCCGGCCGGCGCAGCAGCAGCAGCGGGGTGCCGGTGTCCGCGCAGGCCGTGGCCGCGGACGCGCTGATCGTGCCGGCGAACGGGTGGGTGGCGTCGACGACCGCGCCGGCCCGGCGCTCGCGCAGCCACGCGGCCAGCCCCGGCGCGCCCCCGAAACCGCCGATCCGGACCTCGCCGGGCGGGAGCAGCGGCGCGCTGGTGCGGCCGGCCAGCGAGCTGACCACGGTGAGCCCGGGGAGCGCGTGCAGCGCGGTGGCGAGCCGGCGGCCCTCGGCCGTGCCACCCAGCACCAGCACCGTCATCCGATCTTGAGGGGCCGACCCTCCCGCGTTCGCGCGCACGTCACCAGGCATGCTGAATACCGTGACATCGGCAGCGACCCCACCGGACGGCACCCCCGGGAAGCTGCGCTACGGCTGGACCACCGGGGCCTGCGCCACCGCGGCCACCACCGCGGCCTACCAGGCGCTGCTCACCGGCGACTTCCCGGACCCGGTCACCATCACGCTGCCCAAGGGGCAGCGGCCCGCGTTCGCGCTGGCCACGGAGGAGATCACGCCGGGGTACGCCCGCGCGGCCGTGGTGAAGGACGCCGGCGACGACCCGGACGTCACGCACGGCGCGCTGGTCCAGGCCACGGTCCGGCGGGCGGCGCCGGGCAGCGGCGTGACGTTCCGGGCCGGCCCGGGCGTGGGCACGGTCACCAAGCCCGGCCTGCCGCTGGCGGTCGGCGAACCGGCGATCAACCCGGTGCCGCGCGCCATGATGACCGCGGCGGTGGGCGAGCTGGCGGCGCGGTTCGGCGACCCGGGCGACGTGGAGATCGAGATCTCCGTGGCGAACGGCGCGGAGCTGGCCCGCAAGACCTGGAACCCGCGGCTCGGCATCCTCGGCGGCCTGTCCATCCTGGGCACGACCGGGATCGTGGTCCCGTACTCGTGCGCGGCCTGGATCGACAGCATCCGGCGCGGCGTGGACGTGGCCCGCGCGGCCGGGCGCACCCACGTGGCGGGCTGCACCGGGAGCACGTCCGAGCGGGTCGCGGCGGAGGTGCACGGCCTGCCCGAGGACGCGCTGCTGGACATGGGTGACTTCGCCGGCGCGGTGCTCAAGTACCTGCGCCGCCATCCGGTGCCGCGGCTGACCATCGCGGGCGGCGTCGGGAAGCTGTCCAAGCTGGCGGACGGGCACCTCGACCTGCACAGCGGCCGCAGCCAGGTGGATCTGGGCGCGCTCGCGGCGCTGGTCCGCGGCGCGGGCGGCCCGGCGGACCTGGCGGCCGGGATCGAGACCGCGAACACCGCGCTGGACGCGTTGCAGCAGAGCCGGGCGCGCGACTTCCCGCTAGGCGATCTGATCGCGGCCGGGGCGCGGCGCACCGCGGTCGGCGTCCTGCGGGAGGCGCCGGTGCGGGTCGACGTGATCGTCATCGACCGGGCCGGGACCATCGTCGGCCGGGCCGGCTAGCACCCGCCAGTCGGCGGCCCGGACCAGCGCGCGGGCCACCCTGCCGTACCGGCCGGGGTTGGTGCTGGAGAAGATCTTGACGGCCGATCCGCGGTGGTCGGCCCACAGCTCCCACGGGCGGGGGCGGCGCGCGACCAGCAGCGCGGCGGCGAGCAGCACCAGCGTCGCGACCAGCACCGCGGTGCCGATCGCCGGCCCGGCGGCGAACCAGGACACCGGCGTGGCGAACGCGAGGAACAGCGTGAGCGCGACCAGGCGGGGGAGCGCGCGGGGCAGCGGAGAGCGGGCGGTGCGCGGCGTCTCCAGCTCGTCCAGCGGCCAGGACCGCCCGCCGGTGGTGATCGTGTCGGCCGTGACGCGCACCCCGTCGCCGGGGTCGTCGAAGAAGACGATCATCGGGATCCCTCAATCCGGTTTCGCGTGACGTTACCGTCTCGACATGAACCGGAAAACGGTTGGCTCGCCGGGCGGAGCGACGCGAATACTCCGCGCATGGACGTACCCGAGAGCTTCCGCGACGTCCGGGAGCGGTTCGAGGCCGGCGTGGCCGGTGGCGAGGAGGTCGGCGCCTCCTTCTGCGTGATGGTGGACGGCGAGGTCGTCGTGGATCTGTGGGGCGGGCACGCGGACCGCGCGCGCACCCGCCCGTGGCAGCGGGACACGATCGTCAACGTCTGGTCCGCGACCAAGCCCATCGCGGCGCTGATCGCGCTGTTGACCGTGGACGAGACGCGGCCGGTGGCGCACTACTGGCCCGAGTTCGCGGCCAACGGAAAACGCGACATCACGGTCGCCCAGGTGCTGAGTCACTCGTCCGGCCTGTCCGGCTGGCGGGAGCCGATCACCACCGAGGATCTCTACGACTGGGAGAAGTGCACGTCGCTGCTGGCCGCGCAGGAGCCGTTCTGGCAGCCCGGCACCGCCTCCGGATACCACGTGATCACCCAGGGGTACCTGGTCGGCGAGGTCGTCCGGCGCGTCACCGGCGAGACGATCGGCACGATGCTGCGCGAGCAGACCGCCGCGGACTTCCACATCGGACTGGCGGAGAGCGAGGACGTGCGCGTCGCCGAGCTGGTCCCGCCGGAGAACCCGCCGTTCCGCGAGGGGCAGATCAGCGAGATCCAGCTCAACGCCGCGCGCAACCCGCCGCTGCCGCCGGAGACCACGGCCACCCGGGCCTGGCGGGCGGCGGAGATCCCGGCCGGCAACGGGCACGGCAACGCGCGGTCGATGGCGCGGGTGCTGTCGATCCTGACCGAGCCCGGCCGGGCGTCGCTGGCCGCCCGGATCGAGCGGGAACAGATCGCCGGTACGGACCTGGTGCTCGGCATCCCGCTGCGCTGGGGCCTCGGGTTCGCGCTCGGCCGGGACTTCCTGCCCGGCCCGCGCACACTGTTCTGGGGCGGGTCCGGCGGCGCGTTCGTCGCGGTCGACCTGGACGCCCGCGCGGTCCTCGCGTACGCCATGAACCGGATGGGCGACGGCATCGGCGACCTGCGCGGCCTCCTGCTGGCCACCGAGGCTTGGGCGTCACTGCACTCTTCTCGACCCGGCGCACCCGGGCCGTCGAGCGGCGCCAGGCCGTCCGGCCGACCGGGCCGGGCCGGGAACGGCTCAGTCGAGAAGTGACGGGAGCAGCGCCGCGATCTGCGCGATCGCGGCGCGGGCCGCGTCGAAGACCGCGAGCTTGCGCGGGAAGTTGTGCGGCAGCCCGGCGTAGCGCACCGCGGTGGTCGGCACGCCGGCCGCCAGCAGCGCCTCCGCGTACCGGTCCGCCTCCGGGCCGAGGATGTCCAGCCCGGCGGAGATCACGATCGCGGGCGGGAGCCCCCGGAGGTCGGCCGCCAGAAGATCCAGATCGGCGTGGGTACGGACCGGCGCGTACACGTCCCAGAAGAAGCGCATCTCGTCCCGGTGCAGCCCGTACTCGTCCAGCGGCGGGTAGTCCATGGCCGGCGACACGACCGGGCAGATCAGCACCTGCGCGGCCAGCGCGCGCCCGGCGTCCCGCTCCCGGCGCGCCGCGGCCGCGGCCAGGTGACCGCCCGCGGAGTCGCCGGCGACCACGATCGGGCGGCCCTCGCCGCGCACCGTGGCGATCGCCCGGGTCACGTCGTCCAGCGCCGCCGGATAGGGATGCTCGGGCGGCCGGCGGTAGTCGACGGACAGCACGGTGCAGCCGGTCGCGTCGGACAGCGTGCGGCACAGCCCGTCGTGCGTGTCGAGGTCGCCGAGCGCCCAGCCGCCGCCGTGCGCGTAGACGATCACGCCCGGCCCGCCGTCGCCGTACCGGCGGCCGCCCGGCACGTCCGTGACCGGCACGGACGGCCCGGGTCCGACCTCGTCGAGCGTGGCGGCGCGCATGCTCTCCCGTACCGCCGGAAGGTTGTCGATGGTCAGCGGTGAACGGCGCTGAAGCCGCAGCGCGGCGGCGGTCTGTGGATGCACGACCGAAAGACTATGCTCGATCCCATGGCTGAGCTGCCCGAACTGCCCGAGGACTGGGATCGCTGCCTGGCCGTGGTCGCGCACCCGGACGACATCGAGTACGGTGCCGCCGCCGCGATCGCGCGCTGGACCGCCCAGGGCAAGACCGTCACCTACCTGCTCGCCACCCGCGGGGAGGCCGGCATCGACTCGGTCCCGCCCGCGGAGGCCGGCCCGATGCGCGAGGAGGAGCAGCGCGCCGCGGCCCGCGAGGTCGGCGTGGACGAGGTCCTCTTCCTGGACCACCCCGACGGCGTGGTGGAGTACGGTCCGGCGCTGCGCCGCGACATCGTCCGGGTGATCCGCCGGCTGCGCCCCGAGGTGATCGTGACCGGCCCGTTCGCGCTGCGGATGACCGGCGGCCTGGTCAACCAGGCCGACCACCGCGCGGTCGGGCTGGCCGCGCTGGACGCCGCCACCGACGCCGGTAACCGCTGGATCTTCCCGGAGGCGGGCGAGCCGTGGGACGGCGTGCGCTACGTCTGCGTCAGCGGCTCCGCCGACGAGACGCACGGCGTCGACGTGAGCGGCGAGCCGCTGGAGCGCGGGATCGCCGCGCTGGAGGCGCACGCGGCGTACCTGGAGGGTCTCGCGGACATGCCACCGGCCCGGCCGATCCTGACCCAGTGGCTGGGCCAGGCCGGCGCCGCGATCGGCGCGGAGGCCGCGGTCCTGTTCGAGGTGTTCGATCGCAAGCCCCGGTAAAATCCACCGATGGCGCACTTCTTCGAGACCCTGGTCGACCGGAAGATCCGTGAGGCGCTGGAGCGCGGCGAGTTCGAGAACCTGCGCGGCGCCGGGAAGCCGCTGCCCGGGCACGGCGACGAATACGACGAGGACTGGTACGTCAAGGAGCTGGTCGACCGCGAGCAGGTCGGCGGCGCGGTGCTGCCCGGCACGCTGGCGCTGCGCAAGGAACTGGAGGACCTGCCGGAGACGCTCGCCCGGGTGCGCACCGAGGCCGAGGTGCGGCGCATCGTGGCGGAGCTGAACGAGCGGATCGCCGACAACCACCGCGGCCTGCTGTCCGGGCCACCCACGATCATCAAGCGGTTGGACGCCGAGCGGATCGTGCGCGAATGGCGCGGCGCGTAGGGTAGGCTGTTCCGTCGGGCATCAGCGACGTGTGGGCACGCCAAAGCTAATCTAAGGCGTGCTGCCCGTTGCATAGTAGACAAACAGGGGGCGGTTTTGTCAAGCACCGTGGCGCAGAAATCCTCGACCGGTGAGGAACAGGCCTACCTCGACGGGCTGTACCGGCGGCTCGACGGCATGCGCGCCGAGGCCTCCGCGCGCCTCGCGGAGAGGCTCAAGGAGTCCGGCGGCACGCTCCAGGAGCGGTCCCAGCGGGACAGCTCCGTCTCCATGTACACCGACCAGGTCGCGGTCCTCGGCGCGGTGGAGGAGGGCCTCTGCTTCGGCCGGCTCGACTTCGAGGACGAGGCCGAGCGGCGCTACATCGGCCGGATCGGCATCTTCGACGACGAGGGCGACTACGAGCCGCTGCTGGTCGACTGGCGCGCCCCGGCGGCCCGGCCGTTCTACCTGGCCACCGCCGCCGCCCCGCTCGGCGTGGTGCGCCGCCGGCACATCCGCACCACCGGCCGCACCGTGGTCGCGCTCGACGACGAGGTGCTCGACCTGGAGGACGCGGGCGACGGCGCACACGACCTGACCGGCGAGGCCACGCTGCTGGCCGCGCTGGACGCCCGCCGCACCGGGCGGATGAAGGACATCGTCGAGACCATCCAGGCCGAGCAGGACCGGATCATCCGCGCCGACCTGTCCGGCACGCTGGTCGTGCAGGGCGGCCCCGGCACCGGCAAGACCGCGGTCGCGCTGCACCGCGCGGCCTACCTGCTCTACACGTACCGGCAGCAGCTCTCCAAGCAGGCCGTGCTCATCCTCGGGCCGAACCCGACGTTCCTCAGCTACATCGGCCAGGTGCTCCCGTCGCTGGCCGAGACCGGCGTGCTGCTGCGCACGCTCGGCGGCATGTTCCCCGGCGTGCTCGCCCGCCGCCCGGAGTCCCCGGAGATCGCGGAGATCAAGGGCCGCGCCGTGATGGCCGACGTGATCGCCGCCGCCGTCGCGGACCGCCAGCGCGTGCCGGACGAGCCGGTCGAGATCATGATCGACGGCGAGACCCGGCTGCTGCTGCAACCGGCCGTGATCCGCTCCGCCCGCGACCGCGTCCGCCGCACCGGCAAGCTGCACAATCTGGCCCGCCCCGACTTCGACACCGAGATCATCCACTCACTGTCGCTGCAGTACGCGGAGAAGGTCGGCACCGACCCGTACGCGGACGACCCGCTCGGCGGCGAGGACGCGCCCGGTGACCCGATCATCTTCGACGAGGCCGACCTCGCCCAGATCCGCCGCGAGCTGCGCCGCGAGCCCGAGGTGCTGGCCGTGCTCGACTGGCTCTGGCCGCGCCTCACGCCGCAGCAGATCGTCGCCGGCCTCTACGCCTCGCTGTCCCGGATGACCGCCGCCGCGTCCGGCCTGCTCACGCTGGACGAGCAGGAGGCGCTGCTCCGCGAGCCCGAGGGCGGCTTCAGCCCCGCGGACGTACCGCTGCTCGACGAGGCCGCGGAACTGCTCGGCGAGGAGGAGAACACCCGCCGCGAGCGCATCGCCACCCTCGAGCGGCTGTTCCAGCTGGAGTACGCGCAGGGCGCGCTGGACATCGCGCTCGGCTCCCGCTCCGTCGACCTCGAGGACGAGGACGACCCCGAGCTGCTGACCGCCACCGACCTGCTCGACGCCGGCCGGATGGCCGAACGCCAGCAGTTCGACGCCGCGCTCACCGCGGCCCAGCGCGCCGCCGCGGACCGCACCTGGGCCTTCGGCCACGTCATCGTGGACGAGGCACAGGAACTCAGCCCGATGGCCTGGCGCCTGCTGATGCGCCGCTGCCCCAGCCGCTCCATGACCATCGTCGGCGACGTCGCCCAGACCGGCGACCTCGGCGGCACCTCCTCCTGGGACGCCGCGCTCTCCCCGTACCTGGAGCGCCGCTACCGCCTCGCCGAACTCACCGTCAGCTACCGCACCCCCGGCGAGATCATGGACCTCGCCGCCGCCGTCCTCGCCCGCGTCAACCCCACGCTCGCCGTCCCCCGCGCCGTGCGCCACACCGGCGCACCCCCCTGGCGCGAACTCGGTGACCTGTCCACCCTGGTCAAGGCGGTCGCCCGCTGGAACGGCGCCGGCCGCCTCGGCATCATCGTCCCGTCATCCCTCCTCGACGAGGCCGCCGCCGCCCTCCCGGACACGGCCTCCGGCGACCGCGCCGACCTCACCACGCCGGTCGTCCTGCTCACCGTCCGTCAATCCAAGGGCCTCGAATTCGACGACGTCATCGTCTACGACCCCGACCGCATCGTCGCCGAGTCCCCACGCGGCGACGGCGACCTCTACGTCGCGCTGACGCGCGCCACCCAGACCCTGGGCCTGATCTCCCCGGAGCCGATCACGTCCCTGCCGTCGTAGATCTCTTTCACTGACCCGCTTCCGGCGTGGCCGGGGCCCGCATGCTCCCGCGGCCCCCGGTCCCGCACCCCCTGCCCGCCGCTGCCGCTGCCGCCGCCGCCTGCCGCCGCCTGCCGCCGCCTGCCGCCGCCTGCCGCCGCCTGCCGCCGCCTGCCGCTGCCGCCGCCTGCCGGTGCCGCCGCCTGCCGCTGCCGGTTGCCCGCCGCCGCCCGTCCCCACCCCGCCCGCCTCCGGCGGCGCACCCACCTCGCCCGCACCCACCGGCGGCGCCCCGACCCGCCCCAGCCCGCCTCGGCCGCGCCCACCCCGCGCGTCGATCTAGGCCGGATTCGCGTGATTGGTGATCGACGCGCGGGAATCCGCCCTAGATCGGCGCGGGGGTTGGTGACGCGGGGCGCCATCGGTGGAGCGTCGGTGCGTGCGGTGTCCGCCGGTGTGGCGTGCGCCGACCGTGCGCGTCGATCTAGGCGGGATTCGCGTGATCGGTGATCGACGCGCGGGAATCCGCCCTAGATCGGCGCGGGGTAGCAGATGGTCGGGCGCTTCGCGTCCGAAAACGTCATATTGAGGGTGGGGCCGGTCGTCCAGTGTGACTGTGAGGCTCAGGCACCTTATACGCGCGGAATAAGGTGCCTGAGCCTCACAAAGTGAGCGATCGGGCGGAGCGGGCGAGATCGCTCGTGATCCGTGGACCGGCCGGCCCGGCTCCCGGCATGACCGCGAAGGACTCCGCCGCCAAGGCCGGTGCCGCCGAGCCCGGTGATGCTGAGCCCGGTGATGCTGAGCCCGATGCCGTCGAAATCGCTGACGCCGAGTCCGCAGGCCGGGCTACGACCGGCCGCCGGCCGAGGTCGCGCCCCGCCGCGGCGGGAGGGCGGCGGCGACGCTGATGGGGTCGTCGCCGCCCGCGCGGACCCGGATCACCAGGTGTGCCAGCGGAACCAGGAGCGGGCCGCGCGCGTGTTCAGCAGCAGCAGGTAGAGCGCCGGCCCCACCAGACCCGCTGCCTGTGCCGGGTCGTTCGTGGTGGCGACCGCGACCACGACGCTTCCCACGGCGACCAGGTTCAGCATGATCATCAGAACCCGCGCCCACTGGCGCCCCCGCTGAAGCTTGCGGCCGATGAAGACCGAGATGAGCGCGGACGCGGCCAGTACGCCGGCCACGGTGTAGGCGATCGGGGTCAGGCGGGCCGGGTCCGCGAACTGGCTGTCGCCGGCGAACGGGTCCGCGGGCATGGTGAGCAGCACGGCGGCCGCCGCGAGCTGCAGCGCGGCGCCGAGGTAGTGCAGGATCGCCAGCGTGTGCACGCTCGGCGGTGCGGACCGTCGCACCGGCTGCCGCAGGGGCGCGGCCGGGTACGCCGCGTAGTGGGGGTGGGCGTATCCGTACGACATCGTGTCGCTCCTCCTCGTTGGGGTGTCCGCTACAGCCTCGCGGGACCCCGGGCCCGGCGAATCCCGGGAAGATGCCACGTCAGGAGCGGCAGCGGTCCGCGCTGTAGAGGTGGCTGTCCGGGAACGCGGCGGCGGTCAGCGCCGGACCCACGATGATCACGGCGGTACGCCGGATGCCGGCGGCGTGGACCAGCGGCGCGACGGTGCCGAGCGTGCCACGCACGATCTCCTCGTCCGGGCGGGAGGCGCGGGCGACCACCGCCACCGGGCAGTCCGCGCCGTAGTGCGGGATCAGCTCGCCGACCAGGTGGTCGATGCGCTGCACGGCCAGATGCAGCACCAGCGTGGCGCCGGACGCGGCCAGCGTGGGCAGCTGCTCGCGGGGCGGCATCGCGGTCGCGCGCTCCGCGGTACGGGTGAGGATCACGGTCTGGGCGACCTCCGGCACGGTCAGCTCGCGGCGCAGGCTGGCGGCCGCGGCGGCGAAGGCCGGGACGCCGGGGACCACGTCGTACGGGACGCCGGCCGCGTCCAGGCGGCGCATCTGCTCGGCCATGGCGGAGAAGACGGACGGGTCGCCGGAGTGCAGGCGGGCCACGTCGAGACCGGCCTCGTGCGCGGCGACCAGCGCGGCGATGATCTCGTCGAGCGACATGCGGGCCGTGTCGACCAGCCGGGCGCCGGACGGGCACCAGGTGAGCATCTCCGGCGGTACCAGGCTGCCGGCGTAGAGGCAGACCGGGCTGGCGGCGATCAGGTTCCGCCCACGCACGGTGATCAGGTCGGCGGCGCCCGGGCCGGCGCCGATGAAGTGCACGGTCATGAGCTGCGTACCGTCCATTGGGTCACGGGGAGCGCGGGGCGCCAGGCGGTGAAGCCGCCGACCGCGCCGGCGCGGGAGATCTCGATGCGGGTGAGGTCGCCGCCGAGCCGGTCCCGCGCGGCCGTGACCACGCGTTCCGACTCGAGGGTGACCGCGTTGACGACGAGCCGGCCGCCGGGGCGCAGCGCCGACCAGCAGGCGTCGATCATGCCGGGCGCGGTGACGCCACCGCCGACGAAGATCGCGTCCGGGCGTTCCAGGCCGTCCAGCGCGGCCGGTGCCGCACCACGGACCACGGTCAGCGACGGCACGCCGAGCGCCGCCGCGTTCCCGGTCAGGCGCGCGGCCCGCGCCTCGTCCGCCTCGATCGCCACGGCACGGCAGGCCGGGTGGGCGCGCATCCACTCGATCGCGATGCTGCCCGCGCCCGCGCCGACGTCCCAGAGCAACTGCCCGGGTACGGGTGCGAGCCGGGCCAGCGTGATCGCGCGGACCTCCCGCTTGGTGAGCTGGCCGTCGTGCTCGTAGGCGTCGTCCGGCAGGCCGGGCACCGCGGGCAGCAGCGCGGCGTCCGGGTCGGCCACGCACGTCACGGCCAGCACGTTCAGCGGCGCGGCGGGGGAGGCGGGCCAGGTCGCGGCCGTGCCGGTGACGTGCCGTTCGCCGTACCCGCCCAGGTTCTCCAGCACGGTGAGCGTGCTCCCGCCGTACCCGCGCCGGGTCAGCAGCCCGGCCACGGCGGCGGGCGAGCGGCCGTCGGCGCTCAGCACCAGCAGGCGCCGGCCGGGCTGGATCCTGGCGTGCAGCGCGTCGAGCGGCCGGCCGACCACGCTCACCACCTCGGTCTCCTCGACCGGCCAGCCCATCCGGGCGCAGGCCAGCGAGATCGCGGACGGATGCGGCACGACGCGGAACCCGCGCGACCCGGCCAGCCGAACCAGCGTGCCGCCGATGCCGAAGTGCATCGGGTCGCCGCTGGCCAGCACGCACACCGCGCGGCCGGCGTACCGGTCCAGCAGGCCCGGGAGCGCGGGGATCAAGGGCGCCGGCCACGGTACGCGTTCGGCCGCGACCTCCGCGGGGATCAGCGCCAGCTGTCGCGCGCTGCCCAGCAGCACCTCGGCCGCGTGCACGGCCTCCCGCCCCGGCGGCGCCAGCCCGTCCCACCCGTCCGCCCCGATCCCGACCACCGCGACGGTCACGCCGAACCCCCGCTCGCGCCGCGGTGGCGTGGCGGGCGGCGCCGAGCCACCGCGGCGCTCGCAAGCGGGCGTGCGCCGGGTGTTGCGGCGGCCGTCCGGTGGCGTGGTGGGCGGCGCTGAGCCGCCGATTCGCTCGCACGCTCACGTGTGCCGGGTGTTGTGGCGGTCGTCCGGTGGCGTGGTGGGCGGCGCCGAGCCGCCGATTCGCTCGCACGCTCACGTGTGCCGGGTGTTGCGGCGGTCGTCCGGTGGCGTGGTGGGCGGCGCTGAGCCGCCGATTCGCTCGCACGCTCACGTGTGCCGGGTGTTGCGGTGGCCGTCCGGTGGCGTGGTGGGCGGCGCTGAGCCGCCGATTCGCTCGCACGCTCGCTCATGTCACGTTGCCGAGTACGCGGGTGATGGTGATCTCGAGGATGACGCGGGCCGGGTTGACGCGTGGGGTGCGGTAGCGCTCGGCGTAGCGGCGTTCCGCGTCCGCGATGAAGTCCGGCTCGGCACGGACCCGGGCCCGGCCCTCGACCGTCGACCAGTGGCGGCCGTCCACGGAGCAGAGCGCGACCGTGCCGGTGGCCGCGGCGTTGCGCGCCTTGGTGCTGGTGCCGGACGTGAGGACCAGCGCGGTCCCGGCCTCCCAGTCGATCACGGCGCCGACCGGCGTGACGTGCGGCGTGCCGTCCCGGCGCAGCGTGGTGAGCGTGCACAGGTGCCGCTCGGTCCAGAACCGGCGGAAATCGTCCCCGACGTCGGCCAGCCCACGCCGGCGTTGCACGCTGCTCACCCGCACGAGACTGTCAGATCCGGCGCCGGCCGGTGACCGGCCCCCGCCCGGTGGTGACGAAGAACCCAGCGCTCAGGTGGTGGGGCGGCGGCCCGGGCGCGGGTGGAAGCCGCGGCCCGGCCGGATGATCCGGCGCCGGGTGCCGCCCGGCACCGCGCAGGAGGGCAGGCCGCGCTGGCCGACCGCGATCTGCGCGCGCCGCCGGCCTGGAATGGTCACGGACCGCGACCGCTGCGCCGGCCCCGCCGTGGCGGAGGCGGTGGTCGCCGGCCCGGGGGACGCGACGCCGGGCTCGCCGGACACGTCGCCGGGCCCGGGGACGGCGGGGGAGCCGCCGCCGGTCTCCGGCGCCTCGGCGAGCTCGGTGTCGTCGCCGTCCGCCGGGCGGGTGAGCAGCAGCACGCCCCAGATGGCCAGCGCGCCCCCGGTGGCCGCCACGCCGCCGCCGGCCAGGCCGCCGACGAACCGCTCGTCCAGCAGCAGCATGCCGATCACCGCGGACGCCACCGGGTTGGACAGCGACACCGTGGCCAGCGGCGCGCCGAGGCCGCCGTCCCGGTACGCCGCCTGGGACAGCAGCACGCCCGCGGACATGAACGCGGCCAGCGTGAACGCGGCCGGTGAGACGACCGCCAGCGGACCGTCCGCCGCGACCTGCAGCGACACGGTCTGGGTCAGCGCCGAGGAGCAGGCGAACGCCACGCCGGACGCCACCGCGTACAGCAGGCCGGACTGCGTGGCCGCGTGCAGTTGCCGGGCCAGCGTCGCCACCCCGATCACCACGCCGCCGCCGAGCATGGCGACGGTCAGCACCTCGGTGGAGTCGAGCGCGCGGGCGCTGCCCAGCGGCGCCGTGATGACCAGCAGCGCGAGGCCGGCGATGGTGAGCCCGGCGCCGCGCCAGTGCACGGCGGCGACCGTGCGGCCGATGACGGCCGCACCCATCGGCAGCGCGAAGACGAGCGTGAGCAGGCCGAGCGGCTGCACGATGCTGAGCGGCCCGAACGCGAGCGCGCCGACGTGGAGCCCGGCACCGGCGCCGTTGAGCGCCACGGACAACCACCAGTGGGGGACGCGGAGCGAGGCGAGGATGCCGGCGCCGTGCGCGGCGACCCGCTCCTGCACCACCGCGCCCGCGGCGTAGGCGCCCGCGGACGCGACGCTGAGCGCGATGGCGATCGCCAGTGCGTTCATCTCGCTATCCAGTCCGGGCCATGCGACGTCATGCCCTCAACGATCCCGCATCGATCGGCGGGAGTCGTCCGGATAACGAGTGAATGTTGCGTACAGCACCCGTCGTACGCCGGATCGTTACCGTCATGCCTGAGGATGACGCCGCCGGCGGTTGCGTGGTGGTCGGCGCTGCACCGATGCCTCGCTCGCGCGCTCGCTCATCCTCAGGTCGGACACCGTTCACGTCCACTCGTGGACCGGGCGGTTCGTGTGCATGTTGTCCAGGTACCGGCCGAGCATCTCGTGCAGCGCCGCCCGCCGGTCCAGGTTGCCGCGCTCCTCCAACTCACGCACGGTCTCCACCTGCCAGGTGGCGCCGTTGGCCGAGGCGAGGCAGCGGGCCTCGATCACGCCGAGCAGCCGGTCGCGCTCGTCCGGGCGTACCCCCCAGGCGTTAAGACCCTGGTATGCCAACGGCAGCAGCCGGCGTAGCACCAGCTCGGTGACCGGCACCGTGCCCGCGTCCGGCCAGTAGACGGACGCGGAGATGCCGTGCCGGGAGGCGGCGTGGAAGTTCTCCTCCGCCGCGCCGAAGGACATCCGCGACCAGAGCGGGCGTTCCGACTCGGCCAGCGCGCGGGCCAGCCCGAAGTAGAACGCGCCGTTCGCCAGCGTGTCGACCACGGTCGGGCCGGCCGGCAGCGTGCGGTTCTCCACGCGCAGGTGCGGTACGCCGTTGACCACGTCGTACACCGGCCGGTTCCACCGGTAGATGGTGCCGTTGTGCAGGCGCAACTCCGGCAGTGACGGCGTCTCGCCGCGGGCCAGCGTCTCGACCGGGTCGTCGTCCTCGCAGACCGGCAGCAGCGCGGGGAAGTACCGGACGTTCTCCTCGAACAGGTCGAACACGGACGTGATCCACCGCTCGCCGAACCAGACGCGCGGCCGTACCCCCTGGGCCTTGATCTCTTCCGATCTGGTGTCCGTGGCCTGCTCGAACAGCGGGATCCGGGTCTCCCGCCACAGCTCGCGGCCGAGCAGGTAGGGGGAGTTGGCGCCGAGCGCGACCTGCACGCCGGAGATGGCCTGGGCGGCGTTCCAGTACGCGGCGAAGTCGTCCGGGCTGACCTGCAGGTGGAACTGCGTGCTGGTGCAGGCCGCCTCCGGCACCACCGTGTCCGCGGTCAGCTCCAGCCGCTCCGGCCCGTCGATGCGGATGTCCAGGTCCTCGCCCCGGGCCGCGAAGATCTGCTCGTTGAGCAGCTGATAGCGCGGGTTCACGGAGAGCGAGTCCAGGGTGAGGTGCTCCGGCCGCAGCGTGGGCAGGATGCCGATCATGGCCATCCGGGCGCCGACCGCCCGCGCCTTGGACTCCGCCTCGTTGAGGCTGTCCCGCAGGTGCTTCTCGAACCCGGTCAGGCCCCCGTCGGAGAGGCCCAGCGGGGGTACGTTTATCTCGATGTTGAACTGGCCCAGCTCGGTCTGGAACGCCGGGTCGGCGATCGCGGCGAGCACGTCCGCGTTGCGCATGGCCGGGTCCGCGCCCGGGTCGACCAGGTTGAACTCGATCTCCAGGCCGGTCAGCGGGTGATCGGCGTCGAAGCGGTGCTCGGACAGCATCTCGGCCAGCACGTCCAGGCAGCGCCGGATCTTCTGCCGGTACCTGGCACGGTCCTCGCGGGTGAACTCCCGGGGCCCGACCTCCTCGCCCATACGCGCCGCCGCCCTCCGCCGTACGTCGTGGTTACTATCCGCTCTATCTCATTTCCAACCGGCGGAGGAATCATGCGACGCGCCGCGCTGTCCCTGTTCTCGATCGTGGCGATCGCCGAGGCGTGCTCCTGGACCGGGCTGCTGATCGGGATGTTCTTCAAGTACGTGGTGGTCGGCACCGAGATCGGCGTGAAGATCTTCGGGCCGATCCACGGCGGGCTGTTCGTGGCCTACGTGGGGCTGACCCTCGCGGTCGCCCGGCTGAACCGGTGGCGCTGGACGACCGCGCTGGTCGGGCTGGTCTGCTCGATCCCGCCGCTGGCCACGCTCGCCTTCGAGCGGTGGGCGCGGCGGCGCGGGCTGCTCGCGCTAAAGCGCCACCCAGACGCCCACCACGAGCAGGATGATCACGACGCCGGCGATGGCCTGGAGCAGCATGCCCGGGCCGAGGTGTGACCAGATGGTCGGCGGGTGCGGCACTATCACCTGCTGCGTGGTGATGTTGACGATCCGCTCGACCCGCGGCTGAAGCTGCGGGTCCTTCTGCCGGCGCACGGTCACCTGGATGTGATCCTGCCGGATGATCGCGCTCTGGCCCACGTGCCCGTGCAGCTCCATCTCGTAGAGCTGGCCGTCGTCGCCGCGCATGCGCATCGGCGTGACCAGGAACTCCGGCCCCTTCTTCAGCTCCTTGAACTTGCGCCGCGTCGCGCCCTTGCCCGCGGCGCCCCGGACCAGCGTGAGCAGCGCGGTCCCGACCAGTTGCGCGGTGGTCGCGGCCACGAAGACCGCCATCAGGATCGGCTGGTCGACCTTGAGCTCCCGGGTGTAGCCACCGAGGTAGGTGAGGAACCGGCCGGTCACGACGGGACCGAAGCGGCGGACCACGGGCTCCGGGAAGAGTTCCTTGTCCCAGACTGCCTCGGGCATGGGTGTCACTCCGTTTCTGCTGCCACGGGCTGAACGCTGGGTGAGCGTGGCACCTCTCGATTCTACTTTTGGTAGCCAGTTGGCGACATTGAGTGAATCGCGCGTGATAACAAGCCCTCAAAGGCATAAACCGCCCATACGGTACGGCCGGATGGCGCGCGGTTCACCGCTTCCGCCGCGCCGGTGGCCGGTTGCGGGGGAAGATATCGGGCATAGGCCGCGGATCGCAGGGGGAAACGTGATGAGCAGCCACTCGTACATCAATCCGGAGAGCGTGTTCGCGCAGACGGCGCTGGAGATGGTGGCCACGCACGGCCCGGACAGCGGCGCCCCGGACGACCACATGTGCGACCGGTGCCAGTCGCCGCTACCCTGCCCGCCGGTGCGCAACGCGATCCTGGTCCTGGAGGGCGCCGGCCTGCCGGTCCACCCGGCCGGCAGCGCGGAGGCGCGCCGGGCCGCGGCGCAGTCCGCGCTCGGCCACCCGGCCTCCCGGCTCGGTGGCAGCCTGCTCGGCACGGGCTCCCGCGACGTCACGCCGCCCGCGCCGGACGCGGGCGACGCCGCGCTGCCGGACCGGCTGTCGGAGCCGGCCGGCGAGCCGGCGGACGCGGCCCCGGCGCGCGCGATCGCCTAGGGTCACTCCGCGTCGGCGCGCAGCGCGGCCCAGACCACCTTGCCGCCGTCCGGCAGCGCGAGGCTGCCCCAGGCCTGCGACATCTCACCGACCAGCAGCAGTCCGCGGCCGCCCGGCGTGTGCGGGCTGGGCCGGGCCGGGATCGCCGGCCGGGGACTGCGATCCCGGACCGCGAGCAGGAACTTGCCGTCCGCGATCGCGAGCGTCATGTCCATCGGGGTGCCGGCGTGCCGTACCGCGTTGGTGACCAACTCGCTGGCGATCACGCAGGCGACGTCCGCCAGCGCCGGCACGTTCCACCGTTCGCAGGCGTCGACCACCAGGTGGCGGGCGGTGCGGCTGGAGTCGGCGACCGGCGGCAGCGACGCCCGGACCGTATGGTGCGAGGGCTGGGCTGTCATGGCTGGCAACGGTCTTCCCGCTCGGCGGTGCGCTTCGGAGCAGGCTTCAGTTACCCACGATGACGGAACGTGAAACAAAACGTCATTCAGTAACTATGCGTACTTTCACCACCACGTGGCGTGCCTGTGGTTTCGCTGAGGGCGGAGGGCGGATTCGAGCCCTCCGTGGCTAGCGTGGATCGCATGACGGGGGAGACCGCACCGGTCGGGCTGCGCGCGCTCGCGCCCCACCTGCGCTCGCACTGGCCCACGCTCGCCGTGGTCGCGGTGCTGTCCATGGCCGGCGCCGCCGCGTCGCTGGTCCAGCCGCTGCTCACCCGCGACCTGCTGGACGCGATCGGCGCGTCGCAGGCGGTCGGCGGCACGGTCGCGCTGCTGGCCTCGCTGGTGCTGCTCGCCGCCGCGATCGACGCGGTCCGGGACTACCTGCTCCAGCGCACCGCCGAGGGCGTGGTGCTCGGCACCCGCCGCCGGCTCGCCCAGCACCTGCTCCGGCTGCCGATCGCGGAGTACGACACCCGCCGCACCGGCGACCTGCTCTCCCGCGTCGGCGCGGACACCACGCTGCTGCGCGCGGTCGTCACGTCTGGACTGTTCGAGATCGTCACCGGCGCCGTGATGGTGGTCGGCGCGGTCGGCGCCATGGCCGTGCTCGACCCGCTGCTGCTCGGCGTCACGCTGCTGGCGCTGGCGTTCGGCATGACCGTGGCGATCGTCGCGTCCCGGCGGGTGCGCGCGCTGTCCCGCGCCACCCAGGCGCGGATCGGCGAGATGACCTCCACGGTGGAGCGCGCGCTCACCGCCGCGCGCACGATCCGCGCCGCGCGCGCCGAGGGGCGCGAGGCGGACCTGGTGGTGGCCAGCGCGGAGGGGGCGTACGCGGCGGGCCTGCGCGTGGCGCGGCTGCAGGCGCTGATCTCCCCGGTCACGGCCACCGCCACCCAGGGCGCGTTCCTGGCCGTGCTGGGCGTGGGCGGCGCCCGGGTCGCGGCCGGTGACATCACGGTCGGCGACCTGGTGGCGTTCATCCTCTTCCTGTTCTTCCTGATCCTGCCGCTGGGTCAGGCGCTCAGCGCGTACACCCAGCTCCAGACCGGGCTCGGCGCGCTGGAGCGGATCGAGGAGGTGCTGCGCATCCCGGCGGAGGAGAACGGGCGGTCCGCGCCGGGCGAGCCGAGCGAGATCGCGGTCGAGTTCGACGGCGTCGGCTTCGCCTACCCGTCCGCCGAGGACCCGGTGCTCACGGACGTCAGCTTCGCCGTGCCGTACGGGACGCGCACCGCGCTGGTCGGCCCCTCCGGCGCGGGTAAGTCCACGCTGCTGGCGCTGGTCGAGCGGTTCTACGAGACCACCGCCGGCACCATCCGGGTGGACGGCCGCGACGTGCGCGAGCAGGGCCGCGACGCGCTGCGCGCCCGCCTCGGCTACGTCGAGCAGGAGGCGCCGGTGCTGGCCGGCACCATCCGGGAGAACCTGCTGCTCGCCGCGCCGGACACGGACGACGCGCGGCTGCTGGAGGTGCTGGAGTCGGTCAACCTCTCCGGCATCGTCACCCGCACCGAGCAGGGCCTGGACGCGCAGGTCGGCGAGGGCGGCGTGCTGCTCTCCGGCGGTGAGCGGCAGCGGCTGGCGATCGCCCGCGCGCTGCTCACCGACGCGCCGATCCTGCTGATGGACGAGCCGACCAGCAACCTGGACGCGCGCAACGAGGCCGCGCTGCGCCGCGCGATCGACGCCGCGGCCGAGTCGCGCACGCTGCTGGTGGTGGCGCACCGGCTCTCCACGGTCGTCGATTCCGACCAGATCGTGGTGATGGACGGCGGCCGCGTGGTGGCGACCGGCCGCCACGACGAGCTGGTGGCGACGAATCCGCTCTACCGGGAGCTGGCCGCGCACCAACTGCTGGTGCCGGATTTGACAGATGCCCCTCACCACTCTGTGGCGTGATGAAGTAGCGTTTCGCACCATGGGTGTGTCGTCACGGTTGAAGAGCCGCTTCCAGAAGTTCCTGCAGCGCCCAGGGACGACCGTCGATCTCGCGCCGCTGCAGAAGCGGCTGCCCGCGGTCGAGGCGCTGGAGGAGGAGCTCAAGGAGCTCGACGACGCCGCGCTGACCGAGCGGGCCGGCGAGGCGAGTGAGACCGTCGAGATCTGCGCGATCGGCCGGGAGGCCGCCCGGCGCGGTCTCGACCAGCGGCCGTACGACGAGCAGATCCTCGGCGTGATGGCGCTGCTGGCCGGCAGGGTGGCCGAGATGGCGACCGGTGAGGGCAAGACGCTCACCGCCGCGATCGCCGCCTACGGCCACGTCCGCCAGGGCCGCGGCCCGGTGCACGTGCTCACCGTCAACGACTACCTGGCCGCCCGCGACGCCGACTGGATGCGCCCGGTGCTGACGCTGCTCGGCCTCACGGTCGGCTCGGTCACCGAGGCGTCCACGCCGGAGGAGCGCCGCGAGGCCTACGGCTGCGACGTCACCTACGTCTCCGTCTCCGAGGCCGGCTTCGACTACCTGCGCGACCAGCTCGTGGTGGACATCGACGACCGGGTGCAGCGCGAGCTGTCCACCGCGATCGTCGACGAGGCCGACTCCATCTTGATCGACGAGGCCCGCGTGCCGATGGTGCTGGCCGGCACCGTCCCCGGCGAGCAGGACCCGGTGCACGCCGCGGCCGCGCTGGTCAAGGGCCTGCGGCGCAACCGGGACTACGAGGTCGCGGAGGACGGCCGGAGCGTCGCGTTCACCGCCGAGGGCACCGAGAAGATCGAGAAGAAGCTGGGCGGCGTCGATCTGTACGCCGACGAGAACTTCGACCAGCTCTCCGCGCTCAACGTGGCGCTGCACGCGCACGCGCTGCTGCACCGCGACGTCGACTACATCGTCCGCAACGGCGTGGTCGAGCTGGTCGACGAGTCGCGCGGCCGGGTGGCGCAGCGTCGCCGCTGGCCGGACGGTCTCCAGGCCGCGGTCGAGGCCAAGGAGGGGCTCTCCGCGACCAGTGAGGGCGAGGTGCTGCAGACCATCACGGTGCAGTCGTTCATCGCGCTCTACAAGACGGTCTGCGGCATGACCGCCACCGCGGTGCTCGTCGGTGACCAGCTCCGCGAGTTCTTCAAGCTCGAGGTCGCGGTGATCCCGCCGCACAAGCCGAACATTCGCGAGGACCTTCCCGACCGCATCTACGCGACGCGGCAGGAGAAGGAGGACGCGCTGGTCAAGGAGATCGCGGAGGCGCACGAGACCGGCCGCCCGGTGCTGATCGGCACGCGCGACGTGAAGGAGTCGGAGAGCCTGGCCGCCGCGCTGGAGGCGGCCGGCGTCCCCTGCGTGGTGCTGAACGCGAAGAACGACGCCGAGGAGGCCGCGATCATCGCGGAGGCCGGCAAGCGCGGCGCCGTGACGGTCTCCACCCAGATGGCCGGCCGCGGCGTCGACATCCGCCTCGGCGGCAGCGACGAGGCCGACCACGACGAGGTCGCGGAGCTGGGCGGGCTCTACATGATCGGCACCGGCCGGTTCGACAGCGGCCGCATCGACGACCAGCTGCGCGGCCGGGCCGGCCGGCAGGGCGACCCGGGCACGTCCGTGTTCTACGGCAGCCTGGAGGACGACCTGCTGGTGCGGAACGCGGGCGACATGATCCCGCCGTCGCCGCACATGGACATGGAGGGCGTGGTCACCGACGAGCGCGTGGACTACGCGGTCGGCCACGCGCAGCGCGTCGCCGAGGGCGTCGGCCACGAGATCCACCGCAACACCTGGCGGTACAACGTGGTGATCGAGCAGCAGCGGGTGGCGCTCTCCGAGCGCCGCGAGCGGCTGCTCACCACCAACGTCGCGGCGGACATGCTCAAGTCGAAGTTCCCGGACGAGACCGAGGAGATCGACGACGAGGTGCTGGACAAGGTGTCCCGGTCGATCGCGCTCTACCACCTCGACCGGCTGTGGGCCGAGCACCTGTCCTACCTGTCCGAGGTGCGCGAGGGCGTGCACCTGCGCGCGCTCGGCAAGCTGGATCCGCTGGACGAGTTCCACCGGGCCGCGGTGCCGGCGTTCAGCAAGATCATGCCCGAGATCGAGGACCGGACGGTCGACACGTTCGCCGAGATCGACGAGGTGACCGACACCTGGGAGCCGGCCCAGGCCAACCTGGTGCGCCCGAGCGCCACCTGGACCTACCTGGTGCACGACAACCCGTTCGGCTCCGAACTGGACCGGCTGATCGCGGCGGTCGGCCGGCGCCTCGTTACCGGACGGAAATAAACGACATACCACGCACGGGTGAAGCCCGCCTTGTCCGGTTCTAGGCCGGTAAGGCGGGCTTCATGCTGTCCGATTCATTACGCACCGCATCTCACCCCTTCGCCGTGAGTGATGTGGTTGCCGCCTCAGGAAATTTCTCCAATCTCTTTAATCCTTCCGCACCTACCGGTGCGTACATCGTGGCGAACACAGCAGGCGTGCGGATGGCCCCGCGCGCCGGCCGGCTCACATGGGTTTCACCGGGTGATGGGGACATGGGGATGACCGTGGGTTGCGCGAGACGACTTCATAGCTAGGGCCGTACGAGGAACGCGCGGACCGGCCGGGATCCGGCCGCGCGGCAGCGGTGGTAGCGCGAATGCAGAAGATCGAGGAGCGATGGCTAAACGCAAGCAGGTTCAACGGTCCACCCGTGAGACGGCTCCCGAGGCCGCACCGGGCGACGGCGAGAAGAGGAAGGGCCTGTCGGCCAGGATGTCCTGGCTGCTCATCGGCGGCGGCGCCGTCGTCGCGCTGTGGGCGATCGGCAGCCTGACCAACGCGGGGGTCAAGCCCGCCGCGTACCTCTTCGCGTACCTGGACTTCTACGCGGGCGTGGTCGTGCTGGTCTCGCTGTCGATCACGGTCATGGTCGGGCTCGCCGCCACGGACCGGCTGATCCTCACGCCCCGCCATCGCGTGCTCGTCCAGGGGCTGCACCGCACCACCGGCACCATCGCGATCTCGTTCCTGCTGCTGCACGTGACGGTCAAGATCCTGGAGGCGCACGCCTCGGTGATCGACCTGGTGGTTCCGTTCATGAACCCGAACACGCTCTACGTCGGCATGGGCACGCTCGCCGCCTGGGGACTGATCGCCGCGTTCTGGAGCGGCATCGCGCGGGTGGCCTTCGCCGGCAAGGGCAAGCCGTGGGTGTGGCGCGCCGTCCACTCCGTCGGCTACCTCGCCTGGCCGCCCGCGCTCGGTCACGGCCTGCTCGCCGGCCGCGCGGCCGCCACCTGGGTCATCGTCTCGTACATCCTCTGCGTGGTCGGTGTGATCATCGCGCTGCTGGTCCGCGCGATCACCGCGTACGGCAAGCGGATCAACCAGCCGAAGGCCGTGCCGTCCGCCGCGAAGGCCGCGGGCAAGGCGCAGACCGGCCCGCTGGAGGCGGCCACCGGGGCGCGCGGCGGCGCCGCCCGCCCGATGTACCGCGGCGCGGTCCGCAACCAGCCGTCCGCCGATGAGTCGCTCAGCGCGCCGCGCGGCGCGGCCTGGGGCGGCTTCTCCGACGAGAACGCCGAGCAGCGCCGCCAGCGCCAGACGCCGCTTCCGGCGAACGCGCTGGAGGAGACCCAGCTCATGTCCAAGATCTCCCGGGACGTGGTGGAGGAGGCGGAGGAACTCGTCCAGGCCGCGGCCCGCCGCGCGCCGGCCACGGCCATGCTGGACGAGGACCTGATCGAGACCCGGCCGGCCCGCCGCGCGCCCGCGCCGCGCGAACCGGAGCCGATCGAGGACTACGAGGACGAGGCGCCGCGCCGCCCCGCCCGCCGGCCGCTGGTGCCCGAGCTGGTGGAGGAGGAGCCGGTCGCCCGCCGGCCCCGCCGCACCCCGCCGCCGGTCGAGGACGACTACGACGAGGTGCCGGTGCCGTCCCGCCGGACCCGCCGCGAGCCGGAGCCGGAGCTCGACTACGACGACGAGATCGAGGAGGAGGCGCCCGCGCCGCGCCGCACCCGCCCGGCCGCGGAGGCGCCGGCCAAGCCCGCGCCGCGCCGCTCCCGCCGTACCGACGACGAGGAGGAGTTCGGCGAGGCGCAGATCTCGGCCGCGGCCACGCCGCCGCGCCGTACCCGCCGGGCCGTGGAGGAGCCGGAGGAGACGGCCGCGCCGCGCCGCGCCCGCCGGGCCGCGGAGGACGAGGACGACGCGTACCCGACCGGCGAGTACGAGACCGTGTCCCGCCGTGCCCGCCGCGCGGTCGAGGAGGACGCCGAGGACGAGGTCGCGGCCGCCACCCGCCCGCGCCGCGCCCGCCGGGCCGCCGACGAGGACGCCGAGGACGAGGTCGCGATCGCCACCCGCCCGCGCCGCGCCCGCCGGGCCGCGGAGGAGGACGAGGAGGAGGCGCGCCCGCGCCGCTCGCACCGTGCCGCCGAGGACGTGGAGCCGGAGGTGGCCGAGGTGGCCCCGCCGCGCCGCGCCCGTCGCGCCGCGGAGCCGGAGGACACCGAGGAGCGCGCCGCCGTCGACGAGTACTGGCGCCCGCCGGCCAACCCGGTCAGCCGGTACGAGGAGGAGGAAGCCCGTCCCGCGGCCCGCCCCGAGTTCGTCGGCGACGACACCCCCACGCTGGTCGACCTGGCCTCCCGCCGGGCCGCCCGCTCGGCCCGCCCGGCCAAGGACGCGGCCCGCACCCGCCGCCCCGGCCGCGCCGCCGCGGACGAGGTCTCGGACGAGGAGTTCTGGGCGCGCATGCGTGGCGAGGCCAAGTAGAGTCTCTCTCTTCCTCCGCACGACCCGTACAGCACATGAAGGAGACGAACGGTGAGCACAGGCGTTGTGCCTCCGGTGGGGTGCATCGGCCCGGCCCGGTTGACGGCGGGATTCGAGGACTTCGGGCGCCTGGACCTCTGGGCCCACCTGGAGGTCCACGGCGACCTGCGCCCGCTGTCCGCCGATGATCTGATCGACCTGGCCGAGAAGATCAAGCTCACCGGCCGCGGCGGCGCCGGCTTCCCGTTCCACCGCAAGGTCAAGGCCGTGGTCGAGTCCGCGGACCGGCAGGACCGCGCGCCGGTCGTGGTGGTCAACGCCACCGAGGGTGAGCCGCCCTCGTGGAAGGACAAGATGCTGCTCACCCGGGCGCCGCATCTGATCCTGGACGGGGCCGCGCTGACCGCGTGGGCGCTGGAGGCCGAGGAGATCGTCATCGGCGTGGCCGACGACGGCGTCGGCCAGAGCTCGCTGGAGGAGGCGCTGGCCGAGCGCCGCATGCCGGCCCCGACGCGGATCGTGACCGTGCCGCACCGGTTCATCGCCGGCGAGGGCGGCGCGCTGGTCCGCGGCATCAACGGCGAGGCGCACATCCCGCCCGGCATCAAGCAGCGCTCCTCGGAGAGCGGCGTCAACGGCCAGCCGACGCTGCTGTCGAACGCGGAGACGTACGCGCAGATCGCGGTCGCGGCCCGGCTGGGACCGGCGGAGTACACCGCGGTCGGCACGAAGAAGGAGCCGGGCACCGTCCTGCTCACGGTCGGCGGCGCCGCGGCGCAGCACATGGTGCTGGAGTGCCCGACCGGCGTGCCGCTGCGCGAGGTGCTGGACATCTGCGGCGCCACCGAGGGCCCCGGCATCCTGGTCGGCGGCTACCACGGCAAGTGGATCACCTGGGAGAACGCGCAGCAGGCGGAGATCTCCCGGGAGGGTTTCGCCGCGGTCGGCGGCACGCTCGGCGCCGGCATGATCATCCCGCTGGGCAACGACACCTGCCCGCTCGGCGAGGCCAGCCGCATCGTCCGCTACCTGGCCGGCGAGTCCGCCGGCCAGTGCGGCCCGTGCCGACTGGGCCTGCCCGACGTGGCCAACCAATTCCAGCTGCTCACCGCGTCCGGCTCGGCCGCGGCCGAACAGGCGGTACGGAACGCGGCCGGCATGGTCCGCGGCCGCGGCGCGTGCAGCCACCCGGACGGCACGTCCCGGTTCGCGATCACCGCGCTGGAGGTGTTCGCCGAGGACATCAAGCGGCACCGGCTCGGCGAGGGCTGCGGCAAGCCGGTCAAGAAGCTGCTGCCGATCCCGAACGAGCTGCCCGGCGGCCCGAGCATCGGCAAGCTGAAGCTGGACTGGGCGCGCTGCGACGGCCACGGCCTGTGCGCCGAGGTGTTCCCCGAGCTGATCAAGCTGGACGGCAACGGCTACCCGACGTTCCCGGACGCGCCGGTGCCGATCTGGCTGGAGCAGAACGCGCGCAAGGCCATCCTGGTCTGCCCGGCGCTGGCGCTGCACCTCGACAAGGGCGGCAGCGAGCGGGGCGGCGACCGCGGCGGCAAGCAGAAGCCGGCCCCGCGGCGGCGCTGAGTTTAACCATTCGCCGCAGCCGGGTACACCCTCCTCAACCGGACGAACTCGCACCCCTGAGGAGGGCCGTACCCATGGCTTACCAGACCGGTCGCCGCAGCACCGTATCCACCGCCCGCGTCTTCACGATCGCCGCGTTCGTCTGCGCCGTGGTGGCGCTGCTGTTCGCGCCGCTGGCGTTCGCGCTCGCCGCCATCGTGCTCGGCGCGGTCGGCTCCTACCTGGGCGACCGCCCGCTCGGCTGGTACGCCATGGGCGCGGGCGGCCTGGCCCTGCTGCTGGGCTACCTGTTCACCATCGCGGCGCTCTGACGCCCCGACGCCGCGCGAGCCGGTCGTGAGGTCACCTCACGACCGGCTCTCCGTGAGCAGCGCCCGCATCTCGGGCAGCGAGAAGAAGTCCGCGGTCGCCAGCGCGCTCGGCGAGCCGTCCTCCGGGCGGGCGCCCGCGCCGAGCAGTATCCGCACGGTCTCCGCGTTCTGCCGGAACACCGCGGCCGCCAGCGCGGTCTGCCCGCGATCGTTGACCCGGGCCGGGTCGGCACCGCGGGCGAGCAGCGCCGCCACCGTCTCCGGGTGGTTGTGGTACGCCGCCAGGATCAGCAGCGTGTCACCCTTGTCGTTGGTCAGGTTCGCCGGAACACCGGCGTCCACGTTGGCCGCCAGCTCCCCGGTGCCGCCGCCGCGGGCCAGGTCGAACATCCGGTGGGCGAACTCCAGCGTCGCCTCGTCCAGCTCTCCAGTCACGCCACCACAGTAGGGCCTACTCCCGGGGCGCGCCGATGTTGACCAGCCAGCCGACGCCGTACCGGTCGGTGAGCTGGCCGAACTCGTCGCCCCACATCTGCTTCGCCAGCGGCGTGTGCACGGTCGCGCCCTCGGAGAGCTTCTCCCAGTAGCCGCGCAGCAGCTCCGCCTCGTCGCCGCTCAGGCTGATCGTGATGTTCGACCCCGGCGTGGCGTCCATGTCCGGCGGCGTGTCCGCGACCATCAGCGTCATCCCGGCCGGCGTCTCCAGCTGCCCGTGCATGACCTGGTCGGCGAGCGGGCCCTCGGTGCCCATCTGACCGAAGGTCATCACGTCCACCTCGCCGCCGAGCACCTCCCGGTAGAACTCCAGCGCCTCCCTCGCCTGCCCGCGGAAGTTGATGTACGGGTTGAGCCGCGCGACCATGCCAAGCCCTCCTGACCTGCGTGGATGTCGTCGACCGGAGCGTAACCCCGGCCGTGGCCCCGGCGTGTCAACCTCGCCGTCCCGGGCCGCGCCGGGCACAGTCGGCGCATGACGGTCTACGTGGGAAACGCCGGCACGGACGCGCCCGCGGAGCGCGGCTGGCTGCTCGGCCACTTCAAGCCACCGGGCGGCCCGCTGCACAGCACGGACGTGGAGATCAAGTGGGGCGTCCACCCGGCCGGGGACCGCCGCGCCGCCTGGGCCACGGGGGAGACCCGTACCGCGCTGCTGCTCCTGATCAGCGGCCTGTTCACGCTGGAGTTCCGGGACCGCGAGGTGACGCTGTCCCGGCAGGGCGACTACGTGGTCTGGGGTCCCGGCGAGGACCACTCCTGGCACGTACCGCGCGACGCCGTCGTCCTCACGGTCCGCTGGCCGTCCGTGCCCGGCTGGCGGCTCCCGGCGGATTCCGCTGCCGGCTGATCACCCTTTGGCCGTACGACGCCTAGATTGGGGGTATGAGCCTTCCGGTGTGGTGCGAGGCGCTCGGCGCCGGCCCTGCGATCATCTTCCCGTGCCGGACCCGCCGCGAGCACGCCGACCTCGCCGAGCGGCTGTCCGACCGCTTCCGCGTGATCCGCTACATGCCCCGCCACGTGACCGGCCTCGACGCCCCGGCCGGCGACGCCGGCGACTGGGTCACCTGGGAGGAGCAGGAGGACGGCCCCGCGTTCTGGGGCGGCAAGCCGATCGAGGACTTCCCGGTCGACCTGGAGATCGCCGACCTGCACCGGGTCGCCGACGAGGCCGGTGCCGACCGTTTCGTGCTCGCCGGCTACTCCGGCATGGCCGCGCTCGCCGCGTTCCTCACCCCGCTCACCCCGCGCGCCGCCGGCCTGCTCGCCGGCGGCTTCCCCATCCTCGGCCCGAAGGAATACTGGATGGGGTCCGCCGAGGGCGCCCGCCTCGCCTATCTGACCGCCGGCATGCGCGCGCTGGCCGACAACGCGTTCGCCACCGCACTCATGTACCGCGCCTGGCACGACCGCGACGATCGCGCCGCCCTCACCGCCCTCCCCGGCCCCAAACTCCTCTGGTACGGCTCCGACGACGGCGAACCCGGCTGTCTCCTCCGCGAGTCCCGCCCCGGCGCCCGCCTCGCCGCCCGCGTCCGCGCCACCCGTCCCGACCTCGAGGCCTGCGGCTTCGCCGTCCTCGAACTCCCCGGCCTCGACCACATGTCCGTCCAGGCCAGCCCCGATGCGGTCGCCGCCCGCCTGCGCGTCCTGCTCGCCGACCGTTCCTGGTGACAAACCCTTTATATCTGCCCACTCCCGGCGTGGCCGGGGTCCGCATGCTCCCGCGGGCCCCGGTCCCGCACCACTCACCTTTCGACCAGGTCCGCGACCCGGCCCCGATCCAGCGTCCGTCTGCACCGAATACCCGCCGGCCGCGCCGACTCCGGTCGGTGAATCCACGTCCCCGGGCGCCGCACGCCCGAACGTTCGGCATTGGCGACTCTCGGCCGTGGTGGTGTCAGGCGTGGGCACGTCATGTGCCGGAATTCCGTGCCCGGGCCGCGCACAGTGAGTGATCGATCGAAAGGTCGCGCTCTCCCGAGAGGAGCTCGGCCGCGGATCGGAACAGCTGCTGGCCGGAAAGGCTGTAACCGGTTACTCGGTGGCCGACTCGCGTTGCCAGAGGCGTTCGCAGACGCGCTCGATGCCGCGGTGCAGGTGCCGGCGGTAGGTGCTGAACGACAGGCCGAGCCGCTCGGCCGCCGCCACCTGGGTGGGAAGCCGATGGAAGAACGTCGTCGCCACCACGCGGTGCAGGCGCGCGTCCTGCGGGTCCTCGCGCAGCCCGTCGACCGCGTCGATCAGCAGCTCGCGCAGCGCCTCCACGGACTCCTCGGCCGACGCCGACGCCGACGCCGACTCCGCCTCGAAGCCCGGCGTCGCCCGAAGTCCCGCCTCCGGCTCCCGGGCGAGGTCTCGGCGTGCGGCTCCCGGGCCGTGAGCCGGGTCGGCGCGGTGGCCGAGGCCCCATCCGTCGTCGGTATCCGCACCGGAGCCGGAAACCTCCGCCGGACCGGCGCGGTGGCCGGGTTCCGGGGCGGTGGCGGGGTCGGCGGACCGTGCCGGGGCGGCGCGGTGGCCGGGTGCCGGGTCTGCGGCCCGGGCCGGGACGGGACGGTGGGCGGAGTTCGCGTCGGGAGACGGCGGCGGCGTCGCGCGGCGGGCCGGGTGCCGTCCGGCGCCGGGAACCGGCCCCGCACCGGAGCGGGCGTCCACAGGGGAGGCCGGCCGGGGGGAGGCGGCGATCATGCGGGTACGCAGGAGCGGGCTGGAGGCCAGCGAGGCGGGGCGGTGGAAGTCGCGGAGGGCGTCGCGGACGGCGGCGTCGAAGTCGGGGCGGGAGAGGGCGGTGGCGGACTGGGTGGGGGAGGAGGTGGAGGTGGCCGCCGGGGCGGTGAGGCCGAACCAGACGTGCGACGCGGTGACGCGCCAGTCGCAGCCGAAGAGCGTGTAGTGGCGGCCGCCGATGGTGGCGGTGGCGTCGACCGGGTGGTGGCCGACCAGGGCGAGCAGGGGCTCCCACTTCGCGGCGCTGACGGCGGGCACGTACGTCCAGGCCAGGCGGTCGGAGCGAATCCACATGGCGTAGACGCGCTGCTGGAGCACGTGCATCGCGGACGTCAGCGCGTCGTACGCGGCACCGTCGATCATGAAGCGGGTGATGCCGACGTGTTCGCCGGCGCCGAGCGGGCGGGTGCGTTCCGCGTGGGCCCAGGCGGCGGTCGCGACCGGGTCGGCGGCGACCGCGTCCGGGCTGCCGGCCGGGAGGCGGAGCCAGAGCAGGAATCCGGCGGGGGCGTCGTCGGCGGAGTGGCGGTAGACGCGGAACGACTCGGGCTGGACGCGCAGCCAGTGGGTGACGATCGCGGCGGATTCCTCGCCCTCGGCGGCGCGGGTCATCTCCACGATCGCGGCGTGGTCGCCGGGGCGCAGGCCGTCCTCGTAGCCGCCGCCGTGCTGCGGGAGCATGGCCTGCCAGGCCGCGGCCGGGCCGTACCGCTGGAGGTGGACCAGCGCGCGGGTGGCGGTGAGCGTCTCCGCCGGGGTGGCCGCGTCCCGTACCAGCGTGAGCAGATGATCTCCGATCGCGTGGTGCATCCGCTCGTATCCGGTGGGGTCGCGCCAGCGCAGGTCCGCGTCGATCGCCTCGCGCACCATCTCGTGCAGCGCCACGCCGTGCCGGCCGGTCTCCGCGAACGGCAGCGACCGCAGCCAGGCCAGCAGCGCGCCCGCGTCGACGCCGCCCAGCACGGCCGCGAGCAGCGCCTCCGTGGTGTGCGGCGCGTGCGCGCAGATCTCCAGCGCGCGCCGGTACGCGCCGGACGGCACCTCGCCGATCAGCGTGCCGAGCAGCGAGGCGAGCACCTCGGGCCCGGGGCACCAGGGCGGGCCGGCGGACGGCAGCGCGTCGGGCGGCAGCGTGGCGGCGAGGCTGAGCGCGAGCGGGTGACCGCCGGTGAAGGAGAGCACGGCGGCGCGGGACTCCGCCGGTACGCCGCGGACCTCCAGCAGCCGCGCGGCCTCCTCGGCGCTGAGGTCGCCGAGCTCCCGCGACGTGGCGGAGAACGGCTCGCGGCCGGCGATCACCACCACGCTGCGCTCCGGCAGCCGGGGCAGGAACGCCTCGCGCAGCCAGCCCTCAAGGCCCTGGCAGTGCTCGAACGCGTCGACGAGCAGCACCGGCGCGGGACCGCCGGCCCGGGACACCTCGGCCGCGAACGCGGCCGGCGTCGGGTCCAGCGTGCGGCCGTCGACCTCGGCGACCGCGCGGCCGGCGTCGCGTGCCTCGTCCGCGAGCCGGCGCAGCAGTGTGGACTTGCCGATGCCGCCGGGGCCGTGCAGGCAGAGCGTGCCGCCGTCGCGCAGCAGGGACCGGAACGCGGCCAGCTCACGCTCCCGGCCGACGAAGACGCGGTCGCGGGCGGCGCGCAGCCGCTCGCCGAGACTGCCGGGCCGTACGGTGGCAGGACGCGGTCGGGGAATGACGAGGTGGCCGCCGGTGTCCATGGATGCGCATCCTAGACCGGCCTCGACACGCCGAGGATTGCGCAGAGTGACGGACTATCCGGCGGCGGAGCGGCTGCCCCGGACCTCGATCGAGTCGAGCAGCGCGCGGGTGGCGGCCGCGACCGCGTCCACGGCGGCGTCGAACGCCTCCCGGTTGTGCGCGGCGGGCGCCCGGAAGCCGCTGATCTTCCGTACGTACTGCAACGCGGCGGCGTGCACGTCGTCCTCACCGGCGTCCTCGACGTACGGCGGACGGAGGGTCTTGATGCTTCGGCACATGGGCACAGGTTATCGGCGTTTTCAGGGGCGGCGGGGCTATCGGGTTCCGCGGCGCAGGGAGCGGGTCCGGCGGCCGCTGGTGCGGTGCCGGGCGCCGGCCGCCTCCGCCAGGATGTCCGCCAGGTCGTCGAAGCCGTCCCGGATCAGCCCCACCGTGATCCGGATGTGGTCGCCGTCCAGCGGTTCGACCTCGAACGGCGCGCCCGGTGCCACCCCGATCCCGTGCGCGGCCAGGCTGAGCATCGCCACCTGCTGGTCCCGCACGCTCACCCACATGTTGATCCCGTCCCCGGCCGTCGCCCGCACGTCCCGGGCCTCGAGCGCGGACAGCATCGCCGCGCGCCGCGCCGCGTACTCCTTCCGCGCGGCCGACACCTGCTTGACCGTGGCCGAGTCGGTGAGCAGGTCGAGCAGCACGGCCTGGAGGATGCGGCTGGACCAGCCGGGCCCGAGCAGCCGCCGGTCGGCCACGGCCGCGATCAGCGCGCTGGGCCCGCCGACCGCGGCCAGCCGCAGGTCCGGGCCGTGCGACTTGGAGAAGCTGCGCACGTGCGCGGTCTGCTCGGGCAGCCAGGCGCCGATGCTGACCGCGGTGGCGGTGGCGATGTCGCCGGCGTGGTCGTCCTCCACCACCATCACGCCGCCGCCGAGCGGGTGCCCGGCGAGCACGGCCGCGAGCCGCTCGGCGCGCTCCGGCGTCATCGACGCGCCGGTCGGGTTGTGCGCCCGCGGTTGCAGGTAGAGCGCGGTCGGGCCGACGTCGAGCGCCGCCTTCAGCGCGGCGGGCAGCAGCCCCGCGGCGTCCATCGCCACCGGTACGGCCACCGCGCCCACGGATTCGAGCAGGTCCAGCACGGGCGGGAAGGCCGGGTTCTCCACCAGCACGTGGTCGCCGAACCGGACCACGGCGGAGGTGAGCCGGTCGATCGCGTCCAGCGCGCCGTCCACCACGGTGAGCTGGTGCGGCGGGAACGGCCACCGCTCGCGCAGCACGGATTCCAGCCGGGGCAGCACCGGCTCCTCCAGGTACGAGGTGGTGAACCGGGTGTCGCCGATCCGGCGCAGCGCACCGGAGAGGTCGGGCAGCAGGTCGTGGTCGGGCACGCCGGTGGAGAAGTCGTGCGGCAGCGCGGCCGGCCCGGCGGTGATCCGCGCGTAGCGGAGCTTCTGCCGCGGGCGGCCGGGCGTGAGCACGAACGTGCCGGACCGGCCGCGGGTCTGGATCGCGCCGGCGGTGGCGAGGCTGCGCCAGGCCTCGCTCACCGTGGTGGGGCTGATGCCCAGCTCGCGGGCGACGGACCGGACCGTGGGCAGGCGGGTGCCGGCCGGTAGCTCTCCGGTGTGGACGAGCCGGCTGACCGCGGCCGCTATTCCGCGTGCGCTGCGGTCATTGACCGCTCCGGCAATGAGCTGCAGCATGTTACTTCTCCGCAATAGGCTGTAACAAATTGGCCATTGTCCGCCCGAACCTGTGTCGTTAAAGTCCTACGCCATCGGCATTGGCGAACACAAGACTGCCCTTGGAGGTAAACCCATGGCAGACGTCGTTCGAGCCGCCATCGTCCAGACGAACTGGACGGGCGACAAGGAAAGCATGATCAAAGCCCATGAGGAGTACGCACGGCAGGCCGCCGCGCAGGGCGCCAAGGTCATCTGTTTCCAGGAGCTGTTCTACGGGCCGTACTTCTGCCAGGTGCAGGACGCGGAGTTCTACTCGTACGCGGAGTCGATCCCGGGGCCGACCACCGAGCGGTTCCAGGCGCTCGCCGCGGAGCTGGGCATGGTCATGGTCCTGCCGATGTACGAGCAGGAGCAGCCCGGCGTGCTCTACAACACCGCCGCCGTGGTCGACGCGGACGGCAGTTACCTCGGTAAATACCGAAAGAACCACATCCCGCAGGTGAAGGGGTTCTGGGAGAAGTTCTACTTCCGCCCCGGAAACCTGGGATATCCGGTCTTCGACACCGCGGTCGGCCGGATCGGCGTCTACATCTGCTACGACCGGCACTTCCCGGAGGGCTGGCGCGCGCTCGGCCTGGCCGGCGCCAAGATCGTATTCAACCCGTCCGCCACCAGCCGCGGCCTCTCCGCCTATCTCTGGCAGCTGGAACAGCCGGCCAGCGCGGTGGCGAACGAGTACTTCATCGGCGCGATCAACCGCACCGGCATCGAGGAGCTCGGCGACAACGACTTCTACGGCACGTCGTACTTCGTCGATCCGGAGGGCAAGTTCGTCGGCGAGGTCGGCGACGCGCACAACCCCGAGCTGATCGTCCGCGACCTGGACCTGAGCCTGCTCGACACGGTCCGCGACCGGTGGCAGTTCTACCGCGACCGCCGCCCGGACACCTACGACGGGCTGGTGCGGCCGTGAGCGGCCTCGCGAGCGAACCGGTGGCTCGCTGCGTCCCACGGCGGAACCGCGGCGCAGAGGGTGGGCGAGCGTCATGGCCACGCTGATCAAGGGCGGCTCCGTCGTCTCCGCGACCGGCCGGCACCCGGCGGACGTGCTGATCGACGGCGAGCGGATCGTCGCGCTGTTCGCGCCCGGCACCGGCCCGCAGGACGTGGAGATCATCGACGCGACCGGGAAGTACGTGATCCCCGGCGGCGTGGACGCGCACACCCACATGGAGCTGCCGTTCGGCGGCACGCATGCGTCCGACACGTTCGACACCGGCACCCGCGCGGCCGCGTTCGGCGGCACCACCACGATCGTCGACTTCGCGGTCCAGCGCACCGGCGAGGTGGTGCAGGACGGCCTGGCCGCCTGGCACGCCAAGGCCGACGGCGAGGCGCACGTCGACTACGCGTTCCACATGATCCTCGGTGGCGTGGACGACGACGCGCTCAAGGCGATGGACGTGCTGGTCGCGGACGAGGGGATCACCAGCTTCAAGCTGTTCATGGCGTACCCCGGCGTGTTCTACAGCGACGACGGGCAGATCCTGCGCGCGATGCAGAAGGCCCGCGACAACGGCGCCATGATCATGATGCACGCGGAGAACGGCCCGGCCATCGACGTGCTGGTCCAGCAGGCGATCGCGCGCGGCGAGACCGCGCCGTACTACCACGGCGTGACCCGGCCGGAGGCCCTGGAGGCGGAGGCGACGCACCGGGCGATCCAGTTGGCCAGCGTGGCCGCGGACTGCCCGCTCTACATCGTGCACCTGTCCGCCAGCAAGGCCCTGGAGGCGGTGGCGGAGGCGCGCGACGCCGGCCGCAACGTGTTCGCGGAGACCTGCCCGCAGTACCTCTACCTGTCGCTGGAGGATCAGCTCGGCGCGCCCGGGTTCGAGGGCGCGAAGTGGGTGTGCTCCACGCCGCTGCGGTCCAAGCACGAGAACCACCACCGGGACCTGTGGAAGGGCCTGCGCAGCAACGACCTGGCCGTGGTCTCCACCGACCACTGCCCGTTCTGCATGAAGGACCAGAAGGAACTGGGCGTCGGCGACTTCTCCAAGATCCCGAACGGGATCGGCGGCGTCGAGCACCGCGTCGACCTGCTCTACCAGGGCGTGGTCGACGGCAAGCTGTCGCTGGAACGCTGGGTGGAGACCATCGCCACCACCCCCGCCCGGATGTTCGGCCTCTACCCGCGCAAGGGCGTCATCGCGCCCGGCTCGGACGCGGACATCGTGCTCTACGACCCGGCCGGCCGCACCCGGATCAGCGCCGAGACCCACCACATGAACATGGACCACTCCGCCTGGGAGGGCTGGGAGATCGCCGGGAAGGTCGACACCGTCATCTCCCGCGGCACGGTCCTGGTGCGCGACGGCGAGTACCACGGCCGCAAGGGCCACGGGCGGTACGTCAAGCGCGGACTCTCCACCTACCTGCACTGAGAGGGCGGTACATGGACATCGGTGTCGTCTTCCAATGCGATCCGCCGGCCCGCCGCGTGGTGGAGCTGGCCCAGCGGGCCGAGGCCGCCGGCTTCAGCCACGTCTGGACGTTCGACTCGCATCTGCTCTGGCAGGAACCGTACGTGATCCACTCCCGGATTCTGGCCGCCACCGAGCGGGTGATCGTCGGCCCGATGGTCACCAACCCGAGCACGCGCGACTGGACCGTCACGGCCAGCACCTTCGCCACGCTCAACGAGCTGTACGGCAACCGCACCGTCTGCGGCATCGGCCGCGGCGACTCCGCGGTCCGCACGCTCGGCCTGAAGCCCACCACGCTGGCCGAGCTGCGCGAGTGCGTGCGGGTCATCCGCGACCTGGGCAGCGGCCGGCACGCCACGATCAACGGCAACGACGTGCACTTCCCGTGGATCCCGGACGACGCCGCGCTGGAGGTGTGGGTCGCCGCCTACGGCCCGAAGGCGCTGGCGCTGACCGGCGAGGTCGCGGACGGCTACATCCTCCAGCTCGCCGACCCGGACATCGCGGCCTGGATGATCAAGTCGGTGCGGGACGCGGCCGCGGCGGCGGGCCGCGACCCGGACGCGATCACGTTCTGCGTGGCCGCGCCGGCCTACGTGGGTGACGACCTGGCGCACCAGCGGGAGCAGACGCGCTGGTTCGGCGGCATGGTCGGCAACCACGTGGCGGACATCGTGGCGCGCTACGGCGCGGACGGCGCGGTCCCGCAGGCGCTCACCGACTACATCAAGGGCCGTCAGGGGTACGACTACCGCGAGCACGGCCGGGCCGGGAACAGCCACGCCGAGTTCGTACCGGACGAGATCGTGGACCGGTTCTGCGTGCTCGGCCCGGTCGAGGCGCACCTGGAGAAGCTGGCCCGGCTGCGGGAGCTCGGCGTCGACCAGTTCGCGGTCTACCTCCAGCACGACGACCAGGAGCACACGCTCGCCGAGTACGGCAAGCACGTCATCCCGGCGTTCACCGCATGACCGCATGGTGGCGCACCACGCTCGCGGCCGGCGCCGGGCTGGCCGCGGGCGTCGCGCTCTGGGAGGGCTACAAGGCGGTCGGCGACCCGCGCGGCACCGAGCTGTTCGGCGTCCGGGTGCTGCCCCGGGCGAGCGACGCCGCGATGCCGCACGTGTGGGACGTGCTGGAGCGCTTCGGCCGCGCGGAGCTGACCGGCGGCGACCCGATCTGGCTGGTGGTGCTGGCCGCCTGCCTGTTCACGCTGCGGAACGTGGCGGTCGGGTTCGCGGCCGGCGGCGCGATCGGGATGCTGCTGGCCGTGCTGATGCAGCGGTTCCGGATCGCGGAGCGCGGCCTGCTGCCGTACGTGATCCTGTCCCAGACCGTGCCGCTGATCGCGCTGGCGCCGGTCATCGCGGGCTGGGGCGGGCGGCTGGCCATCGGCCCGTACCCGTGGCAGCCCTGGATGTCCGTCTCCGTGATCGCGGCCTACCTGGCGTTCTTCCCGGTCGCGGTGGGCGCGCTGCGCGGGCTGCAGAGCCCGGCGCCGATCGCGGAGGAGCTGATGCGCAGCTACGCGGCCGGCTGGTGGCGCACACTGTGGACGCTGCGGCTGCCCGCGTCCACGCCGTACCTCTTCCCGGCGCTGCGGCTGGCGGGCGCGTCCGCGGTGGTCGGCGCCGTGGTCGGGGAGATCTCCACCGGCACGCGCGGCGGCATCGGCCGGCTGATCATCGAGTACTCGCGCGAGGCGACCAGCGACCCCGCGAAGGTCTACACCGCCATGATCGGCGCGGCTCTGCTCGGGCTCGCGGTGGCGGGCGCGCTCGCGCTCGCCGAACTCCTCCTGACCCGCCGCACCGCGCCGACGCACTGAACCCCCACCCCGGTACGCCACGGAAGGCGCTTCCCTATGACCGCACCCGAGACGGCCGTGGAGCTGAGCGGCGTCGACAAGATCTTCAACCAGGGCCGGGCCGGTGAGGTCACCGCGCTCACCGGCGTCGACCTGAGCATCGCGCGCGGCGAGTTCGTCGCGCTGATCGGCCCGTCCGGCTGCGGCAAGTCCACGCTGCTGCGGCTGGTCGCGGACCTGATCGAGCCGAGCTCCGGCACCGTCACCGTGGCCGGCAAGCCCGCCCGGAGGGCCCGGCTCGACCAGGAGTACGGCATCGCGTTCCAGCAGGCCGGGCTGTTCGAGTGGCGGACCGTGCTGCGCAACGTGGAGCTGCCGCTGGAGTTGCGCGGGCACGGCCGGAAGGAGCGCCGCGCGCGGGCCGGGGAGATGCTGGAGCTGGTCGGGCTGGCCGACTTCGCGCGGCACTATCCGGCGCAGTTGTCCGGCGGCATGCAGCAGCGCGTCGCGATCGCCCGCGCGCTCGCGGTGCACCCGCCGCTGCTGCTGATGGACGAGCCGTTCGGCGCGCTGGACGAGATGACCCGCGAGCGGTTGCAGGACGAGTTGCTGCGCGTCTGCGCGGCCACCCGGACCAGCACGATCTTCGTGACCCACTCCATCCCGGAGGCGGTCTACCTGGCCGATCGCGTGGTGGTGATGAGCCCGCGGCCGGGCCGGATCACCGGCGTGATCCCGATCGAGCTGGGGGAGCGGACCGAGAGCACGCGCCAGTCGCCCGGGTTCTTCACCGGCATCACGAAGGTCCGCGCGGCGCTGCGCGGCACCCGCGTCCCGGAGGAGACCGTGGGGGCGGAGCGGTGACCGTGCGGGTGGATCACACGCTGGCGGCGGATCCGGCCGGGCCGGCGCGCGGGCGGCGCCGTACCGCGAAAGGGTTGCGGGGTGTGGCTTCCGGGGTCCTTCCGCCGCTCGTCGTGGGCGTCGCCGGGCTGGCCGCGTGGGAGGCCACGGTCACGCTGGGGCGGGTGGCGCCGTTCGTGCTGCCCGCACCGTCCGCGATCTGGGAACAGTTCACCCTCAATCTGGACACGATCATCAAGACCGGACTGGCCAGCGGTACGAACGCGCTGGCCGGCCTGGTGCTCGGCACGGTCGTGGCGCTGCTGGCCGCGATGACGGCGAGCCGGTTCCGGTTCGTCGGCGAGGTGTCCGTGCCGGTCGCGGCCGCGCTCAACGCGCTGCCGATCATCGCGCTGGCCCCGATCCTGAACAACATGTTCTCGGCCACCAGCACCATCCCGCGCCGGCTGGTGGTCGCGATCGTGGTGTTCTTCCCCGTCTTCATCAACACGCTGCGCGGGCTGCGCGAGGTCGACCCCACCCACCGGGAACTCATGGACAGCTACGCCGCGAGCGGCTGGACGTTCACCCGGCTGGTGCGGTTGCCCGGCGCGCTGCCGTTCGTCTTCACCGGGCTCCGCCAGGCGTCCTCCCTGGCGGTGATCGCGGCGGTGGTCAGCGAGTACTTCGGCGGTCTCCAGGACGGCCTCGGCTCGCGGATCACCTCGGCGGCGGCCAACACGGCGTACCCCAGGGCATGGGCCTTCGTGCTCGGGGCGTGCCTGCTCGGACTGGTCTTCTACCTGATCGCACTGCTGGTGGAGCGTTTCGCGACCCCCTGGAGGACACCATGAGGAAACGTCTGTTGATGAGCGCGGTGCTGGCCGCGAGTCTGACGCTGACCGGCTGCGGCACCGCCGACTCCGGCAGCCCGGCGCCGGGTGGCAGCGGCGGGCTGACCCCGGTCAAGCTGCAGCTCCAGTGGTTCGTGCAGGCCCAGTTCGCCGGCTTCCTCGCCGCCGTCGACCAGGGCTTCTACCGCGAGCAGGGGCTGGACGTGCAGATCCTGGAGGGCGGCGTCGACATCGTGCCGCAGACCGTGCTCGCGCAGGGGCACGCCGACTACGCGGTCGCCTGGGTGCCCAAGGCACTGGCCTCCCGCGAGCAGGGCGCCGGGATCACGCAGGTGGCGCAGGTCTTCCAGAAGTCCGGTACGTACCAGGTGTCGTTCGCGTCGTCGAACATCAAGTCCCCGGCCGACCTGCGCGGCAAGAAGGTCGGCAACTGGGGCTTCGGCAACGAGTTCGAGCTGTTCGCGGCCATGACCAAGGCCGGGCTGGACCCGGGCCGGGACGTCACGCTGGTGCAGCAGCAGTTCGACATGCAGGCGCTGCTCGCCGGCGACATCGACGCGGCCCAGGCGATGAGCTACAACGAGTACGCGCAGCTGCTTGAGGCGCGCAACCCGGACACGGGTCAGCTGTACCAGCCGTCCGACTTCACCGTGCTGGACTGGAACACGGCCGGCACCGCGATGCTGCAGGACGCGGTGTGGGCGAGCTCCGAGCGGCTGACCGACCCGGCGTATCAGGACACCACCGTGAAGTTCCTGGCCGGGTCGCTGAAGGGCTGGGCGTTCTGCCGGGACAACCCGGAGAGGTGCCGGGACATCGTGGTGGCGAAGGGCTCCAAGCTCGGCGCCAGCCACCAGCTGTGGCAGATGAACGAGGTCAACAAGCTGATCTGGCCGTCCGCGTCGAGCGTCGGCCTGATCGACGAGGCGGCCTGGAACGCCACGGTCGACCTGGCACTGACCACGAAGAACCAGGACGGCCAGACCGTGCTGACCGCGCGGCCGGAGGGCACCGCGTACACCAACGAGTTCGTGCGGAAGGCGGTCGACTCGCTGACGGCGTCGGGCACGGACGTGGTGGGCTCCGGCTTCACGCCGGCCACGGTGACGCTCACGGAGGGCGGCGCCTAGATCACGGCGCGAGGGGGGCGTTCGGCGCGGTGTGCCGGGCGCCTCTTTTTCGTGTCGGTGTATCCCTATCAAACCTATAGGGTTTATCGTCTACACTCGGCGGTGTTCGGTTTGTTCCGACGAGTTCCGAAGGACCTCAACGATGAGTGCACTTGATCTGGAAGCCCCCGGCCGGGTGAGCCGGCTGCGCGACATCGCCCGGCGCGTCGCCGCCGAGCCGTCCTCGTGGGGCGTGACGCCGCGCTTCGACGCCGCCGCCCGGTGGTACGCGCGGTTGTTCGCCGCCGCCGACCACGAGGCCTGGCTGCTGACCTGGCTCCCCGGGCAGGGCACCGACCTGCACGACCACGGCGGGTCGGCCGGCACGTTCGTGGTGGTCTCCGGCGCGCTCACCGAGGAGACCGTGCACGCGGGCACCGACGGCGCCGTGCTGCGGTCCACGCCGTACACGGCCGGCGACGCGCGCCCGTTCGGGTCGCAGCACGTGCACCGGATCGTGAACACCTCGGCCGAGCCCGCGATCAGCCTGCACGTGTACGGCCCGGCGCTGACCCAGATGACCCGCTACCGGCTGGCGGACGGCGCGCTGCGCGTGCTGGAGATCGACCGCGCGGGGGTGGCCTGGTGATCACGCCCTGGGACGTCTCCGCGCTCACCTGCTGTACCACCCCGCCGCCCGGCTCGCGCGGCATCGCCGAGGTGCTGGAGGAGGCCCGCCGCCGCCTCATCCGGCTGGAGCCCGAGGCCGCGCACCTGGCGGTCCGCGCCGGCGCGCTGCTGGTCGACATCCGCCCGGCCGCCCAGCGCGCGGCCACCGGCGAGATCCCCGGCGCCCTGATCATCGAGCGGAACGTGCTGGAGTGGCGCCTCGACCCGCGCTCCGACGCGCGCCTGCCGTTCGCGGACCGGTACGACCTGCCCGTGATCGTGTTCTGCCAGGAGGGCTACACGTCGTCGCTGGCCGCGGCCGCGCTCCAGGACCTCGGCCTGCACCTCGCCACCGACCTGGCCGGTGGCTTCCGCGCCTGGCGGGGCGCCGGGCTGCCCGCCTTCCCGCCCGCCAACGCGCCCCGCCTGCAACCCAGCTATCAGCCCGCGTCGTAGTCCGGGCTCGTCGTTCGTCGTCCGTAGGAGGAAGACATGTCGGTCATCGCACTCGCCCCCCGTCAGCAGCGGCCCGTCCCCGGTCCCGCCCGTCGCCGCCCGGCCGTGACCGTCACGCTCTCCATCCCGCTGGGCGCCGGGGACAACACCCGCCTGCTGGAGGTGATCCGGGAGCTGGCCGCGCTGGGCGAGGCGCAGGTGTCGGTGCTGGACGCGCCGGCCGAGCCGGTGCTGACCGACCTGGGCGGGCCGGCCGCGGAGCCGGAGCTGCGGGTGGTCGCCGACCCGGCGGAGCTGACCGTCTACTCCGGCTCCCGGACCGTCTTCGTCGGCCCCGAGCCGCTGTTCCTCACCCGGCTCGAGTTCGACCTGCTGCACTTCCTGGCGAGCAACCCGCGCCGCGTCTTCAGCCGGGTGCAGCTGCTCTCCGCGGTCTGGGGCTACGAGCACGCCGGCGTCCGCACGGTCGACGTGCACGTGCGGCGCCTGCGGATGAAGCTCGGCACCGAGATCCCGCTGATCACCACGGTCTACGGCGTCGGCTACCGGCTGGCCGACGACGCGCGGGTGTCCGTGCGGACCGACGGCTGACCCCGCGTTGACGGCGGATAGAAGGGCTATCCATAATCGGATAGTCCGGCTATCCGAAGGGGTCCCGCCGTCATGCACCCGATCACGCTGATCACCACCGGCGTCACCGTCCTCACCGTCGTCACCATCGCGTTCGGCGGCACGTTCGTGCTGCGCGTCGTCACCGGCGGTCAACCCGCCAACGACCTCCAGAGGTCCTTCTTCCGCGCCGGCCACGCACACGCCGGCGTGCTGGTCACGCTCGGCCTGGTCTGTGCCCTGCTGCTGGAGACCGGCGGCGCCGACGGCGCCTTGCGCTGGTCCTACCTCGGCGTGCTCGCCGCCGCCGTGCTCATCCCGGCCGGCTTCTTCCTCAGCGTCCTCGGCCGCGACCCGGCCCGCCCCGGCCCGCCGATCGCCCTGCTCTGGGCCGGCGCCGCCGTCCTCACCCTCGGCCTCCTGCTCACCGGCACCGCCCTCATCGCCACCGGCCTCACCGCGGCCTGAAGGCGGCGGGGAGGTGTTCCCCTAGGGGAAAGGGCAGGGGCGCGGCACAGGTAATCATCAGGTTCGGTTGGCACGATGGGGCGCATGATGATCCGGCCCATCTCCCCGGCGAAGCTGGTGGAGGAGCTCGCCGACCGCCTCGCGGCGGACGCGCCGGGGGAGCGCCTGCGCGTCGCCGTGGACGGTGCGGGGGCGGCCGGTCCGGGGGAGCTGGCAGCGGCGCTGGTCGATCCGCTGCGGGTACGGGGCCGCGCGGCCCTGCACGTGCCCGCTGATGGGTTCTTGCGGCCCGCGTCGCTGCGGTACGAGTTCGGCCGGCGCAACCCGGACGCGTTCTACGAGGGGTGGCTGGACGAGGCCGGCCTGGTGCGCGAGGTGCTGGGCCCGGCCGGTCCCGGCGGCTCCGGCCGGGTGCTGCCCTCGCTGTGGGACGCGACGGCCGACCGGGCCACCCGCGCGCCCTACCGGCAACTCCCCGAGGACGGCATCGTGCTGGTCAGCGGGCCGTTCCTGCTGGGCGGCATGCTCACGTTCGACGTGGCCGTGCACCTGACCCAGTCGGCCGCGGCACTCGCCCGGCGGACGCCCGACAGTGAGCTGTGGACGGTCCCGGCCTTCGCTCGTTATGACGACGAGGTCGCGCCCGCCACGTTCGCCGACGTCGTTGTCCGGATGGACGATCCGCGGCATCCCGCGCTGGTCGAAAATGCGTGATCTTCCCCCGGCGGATCCGGTTTGGAGGACGATTACGCGGGGTACCTGGCCGACCTCACCACAGCGACGGCAGCGGGCTCCTCGTGCGGGGGACGAAGGCCGGGCGAAGTTACGACCCGAAGAGAAGGCAAGAGGGGGGACCATGCTCGTCAACAGCGTCATGACCGGTGGCACCAAGACCGCGCGCCCGGAGCACGAGACCGACCAGATCCGGCAGAGCCTGCAGGACCGGTTCGACGAGCTCAACGCGGAGTACGAGCAGGCGCTGGCGGACAGCCAGGCGCTGCGCCTGGCCGAGATGGATGACGCGGCCGGCGACGACAGCGCGGACAGCGGCACCAAGGTCGCCGAGCGGGAGGCCGCCTCCCTGCTGCTCCAGACCGTGCTGGACCGCCGCGACCAGTTCGCCCGCGCGCTGGAGTCGCTGGACGCCGGCACCTACGGCTACTGCGAGTCCTGCCGCGAGCCGATCGCGGTGGAGCGGCTGGCGATCTTCCCGTCCGCCACCACCTGCGTCGCCTGCAAGAGCAACCGCGAGCGCCGCTCGTTCTGATCCACCGCATGCGAAAGGCCCCGGGAGACCGGGGCCTTTGGATCGTCCTCGGTCAGGCGACGACCGCGCGCGGCGCGCTGCACGCCGTGACGATCTCGTCGAGCACCCGCGCCGCCTCCTCGTGCGGCACCTGGCAGGTCCCGGCCGCGAGGTGACCGCCGCCGCCGTACCGCAGGCAGATCGAGCCGACGTCCACCGGCGAGCTGCGGTCCACGATCGACTTGCCGACCGCGAACACCGTGTTCAGCTTCTGCCGTCCCCAGATCACGTGCACGGAGACCCGCGCCTCCGGATAGAGCGCGTAGACCATGAACCGGTTGCCCGCGTGGATGATCTCCTCGTCCCGCAGGTCCACCACGACCACGTCGTTGGTGATCGTGCTGACCCGCTTGAGCTGTGCCACGAAGAGTTCCGACTGGTCCCGGTAGAGCCGCACCCGCTCGGCCACGTCCGGCAGCGCCAGGATCTGCTCCACGTCCTGGTGGTGCAGGCAGGCGTCGATCAGCTGCATCATGAGCTGGTAGTTCGAGATCCGGAAGTTCTGGAACCGGCCCAGTCCGGTGCGGGAGTCCATCAGGTAGTTGAGCAGCGTCCAGCCGGTCGGCCGGAGGATCTCCTCCACGCTGTACGCGGCAGAGTCCGCCTTGTCGACCGCGTCCATCAGGTCGAACGACAGGTCCGGGAAACGGGCCACGCCGCCGTAGTAGTCGTAGACCACGCGCGCGGCCGACGGCGCGCTCGCGTCGATGACGTGGTTGGCCGGCTTGCCCTCGACCCGCAGCGTCTCGGAGTGGTGGTGGTCGAAGACCAGGTGCGCCTGTGGTGCGTACGGCAGGTTGGTCAGGATGTCGGTCGGCCGGATGTCCACGACGCCGTCCTGCACGTCCTTGGGGTGCACGAAGAGCACGTCGTCGATCATGTCGAGCCGGCGCAGCAGCACCGCGCAGACCAGGCCGTCGAAGTCGCTCCGGGTCACCAGCCGATGCCTCACGTGGGTCCCTCCGGGCCGCTCGCAGTATTCACCACGGCTCCCATCGGCCCGTTCAGTGACGTCCTGAGCGCTTTTGCTCCCTCCTTCCGGCGACCCGGGCGGCCGTCATCGCGTCCCCGACCGCGGCCCCGCCCTGGTCGTTGTTGAGGAACAGGTAGGCGTCGTCGTCACCGAACGTCTCGTCCAGCCGCCGCACCCACGACCCGAGCGCGTCCCGGCCGTAGTGCGGCCACGGCGACGCCCGCCCCTCGTGCAGCCGCAGGTAGCCGAAGTCCGTGGTCCGCCAGCGCGGCGTCAGCGGCCGGCTGCGCCGGTCCGCCCAGCACAGCGCGGCCCCGCGCCGCTCCAGCAGCCGCCGCGTGGCCGGCGTCCACCAGCTCGGATGCCGCGGCTCGACCGCCACCCGCACCCCGCGCGGGAACTGCCGCAACGTCTCGTCCAGCGCGTCCAGGTCGATCTGCAGGTTCGGCGGCAACTGCACCAGCACCGGTCCCAGCTTCTCGCCGAGCGCCTCCGCCCGTCCCATGAACCGCGCCACCGGCTCGGCCGGCTCCCGCAGCCGCTTCACGTGCGTCAGGTACCGGCTCATCTTCACCGCCACCCGGAAGTCCCGCGGGGTGCGCGCCCGCCAGTCCGCGAACGTATCCCGCTCCGGCAGCCGGTAGAACGCCCCGTTCGCCTCCACCGCCCCGAACCGCTCCGCGTAGTGCTCCAGCCAGAGTCGCTGCGGCAGCCGCATCGGATAGAACCGGCCGCGCCAGTCCTTGTACTGCCATCCCGACGTCCCGACGAGGATCACCTTCGGTGATTACCCACAAACCATGATTTTCCCACTCCCGGCGTGGTCACCCCCGCGTGCTCCCGCGGGCACCGGTCGTCGCCGGCGCTCCTCCCTGCCGGTCCCGCGGCGGTCCGGTCCGGTACCCGGGGCCTTCTCGACCACGGATTTCGCCGTGCATCGGCCCCGCACGCCGCCACCGGGCGGGCATGGAACGGGTCTCAGGCCGTGCCGCGGGGGACGAGCCGGGTGGGGAGCGTGATGGGCGGTGGGGGAGCGGTGTCGGGGCTGGATTGGATCATGGAGATGAGGGCCTCGGCCGCGGCGGTGCCGAAGCCGGCGCGGTCCTGGGCGATCGTGGTGAGGCCGGGTGGCAGGAGCGCGGCCAGCTCGATGTCGTCGAAGCCGACGATCGCGAGGTCGCCGGGGACGCGGAGGCCGGCGTCGGTGGCGGCCTGGAGCGCGCCGACCGCCATCTCGTCGCCGGCCGCGAAGACCGCGGTGGGGGGCGTGTCGAGCCGCAGCAGGCGGTGCGTGGCGGCCCGGCCGCTGTCCAGGTAGTAATCACCCTCCACCACGTAATCCGGCGGTAGCGGGACGCCGTGCGCGGCCAGCTCCGCGCGGAAGCCGGCCAGCCGGTCGGCGCCGGGGCCGGGGCGGGACGGGCCGGATATCGTGGCTATCCGGCGGTGCCCGCGGTGCAGCAGGTGGGCGACGGCCTGCCGGGCGCCGCCCGCGTTGTCGGACGTGACGTAGGTGCAGCACGGCCCGGTCAGCGGCAGGTCCAGCGCCACGCAGGGGATGCCGGCGTCGGCCAGGGCGAGCACCGCCGGGTCGCGGCTGCCGTTGTCGATCAGGACCACGCCGTCCAGGTTGTGCCGCCGGACCGCCGCGAGATGCCGGTCGGGCGCGTCCGCGCCGGTGGCGAGCAGCAGCAGGTGCAGGCCGTGCGCGGAGAGCGCGGTCTTCAGCGCGACCAGGATCTCCTGGAGGAACGGGTGCCGCCAGCCGCTGCGCCGGTGGTCGGTGTCCCAGACCAGGCCGATCATGTTCGACTTCTTGGTGGCGAGCGTGCGCGCGGACTCGTTCGGCAGGTAGCCGATCTCGGCGGCGGCGGCCTCGACGCGCTGCCGGGTGGCGCGGCTGACCACCTCCGGCGTGTTGAACACGCGCGAGACCGTGGCGACGGAGACGCCGCAGTGCCGGGCCAGTTCGCGGATCGTCGCCATGACCACCACCTCACCACAGGAAGGCTATGTAACCGGTTTCAGGCAGCGTACCATCGTGCCCATGAGCCTGATGGAGATAGATGAGCGTGAGAAGCCGAGGCTACCGGACGTGCCGGCCGGCTTCGTGTGGGGCACGGCGACGGCCGCGTATCAGATCGAGGGCGGTGCGGCCGAGGACGGGCGCGGGCCGTCGATCTGGGACACGTTCACCCGCGTGCCCGGCGCCATCGCGGACGGCAGCAGCGGCGACGTGGCGTGCGACCACTACCACCGCTGGGCCGAGGACGTGGACCTGCTCGCCGAGCTCGGCGCGGACGCGTACCGTTTCTCGATCTCCTGGTCCCGGGTCCTGCCCACCGGCAGCGGCGCGGTCAACCAGGCCGGGCTGGACTTCTACCGGCGGCTCACCGACCGGCTGGCCGAGCGCGGCATCCGCCCGTTCGTGACGCTCTACCACTGGGACCTGCCGCAGGCGCTGGAGGAGCGCGGCGGCTGGCGGTCCCGGGACACCGCGGAGCGGTTCGCCGAGTACGCGGGCGTGGTGGCGGACGCGCTCGGCGACCGGGTGCACGACTGGATCACGCTCAACGAGCCCTACTGCTCCAGCATCACCGGGTACGCGGAGGGCCGCCACGCGCCCGGCACGCGCGAGGGCCACGGCGCGCTCGCCGCCGTGCACCACCTGCTGCTCGGCCATGGCCTGGCCACCCGGGTGCTGCGCGAGCGCCGCCCGGACGCGCGCGTCGGCATCACGCTCAACCTCTCGCCGGCCGTGCCCGCCAGCGGCGACGAGGCCGACCTGGCCGCCGCCGCCCGGCAGGACCTGCTGGTCAACCGCCAGTTCACCGATCCGGTGCTGGCCGGCGCGTACCCGGCGGGCCTGACCGAACTCTACGACGGCGTCACCGACTTCGGCTTCCGCCGGGACGGGGACCTGGAGATCATCTCCGCGCCGCTGGACTTCCTCGGCGTCAACTACTACTACCGCATCCACGTGGCGGACGCGCCGTTCGCCGAGCCGGACCCGGCGCGGCGCTCCGCGTACGACATCGGGGTCCGCACGTTCAAGCCGGACGGCGTGCCGGTCACCGACCTCGGCTGGCCGATCGAGCCCGAGGGCCTGCGCGCCACGCTCACCGGCCTCGCCGACCGCTTCCCGGCCCTCCCGCCGATCTACGTCACCGAGAACGGCCGCGCCGAGCTGGCCCCCGGCCCGGTCCCGGACCCGGAGCGCATCGACTTCGTCGCCGGCCACCTGGCCGCCGTCCGCGCCGCGATGGACGCCGGCGTCGACGTGCGCGGCTACTTCTACTGGTCCCTGATCGACAACTTCGAGTGGGCGCGCGGCTACGGCCCCCGCTTCGGCCTGGTCCACATCGACTACGCGACCGGCACCCGCACCCCCAAGGAGAGCTTCCACTGGCTGCGCGCCGAACTGCGCTCCCGCCGTACCGGCTGATGGCGTGCGGGTCCTGCTCCTCGTGCGGGGGGAGCAGGGCCCGGCGGTGCCGTCACGCCGGCGGGCGGACGGGTGGGCGGCCCAGGGTGGTGGCGATCGTCGCGATGGCGGCGGGGCCGACGCGGCAGCAGCCACCGATCAGGTGGGCGCCGGTGGGGATGCCGGCCGGCAGCGTGACCGGGCCGGTCCAGGCGCGGGTGGTCGCGTCCCAGGTCTCGCCGCTGTTGGGGTAGACGACGACGGGTTTGCCGCCGCCGGCCGCCCGTGCGACGGGGACGGCCGCGGCCGCGTCGGCCGGGGTGCAGCAGTTGACGCCGGTGGCGATGATCGCATCCACTCCGCTGACCAGGGCGAAGGCCTCGGACAAGGGCTGGCCGGCGCGGGTCCGGGAACCCTCGACGGTGTAGGACAGCCAGGCCGGTACGCCGAGGCCGTCCAGCGCGAGCAGCAGCGCCTCGGCCTCGCGGGTGTCGGGGACGGTCTCCAGGGCGAGCACGTCGGGGCCGGCCTCGGCGAGGATCTCCAGGCGCGGGCGGTGGAAGGCGGCCAGCCGGCGCACGCTCAGGCCGTAGTCGCCGCGGTATTCGGAGCCGTCGGCCAGCATCGCGCCGTACGGGCCGGCGGACGCGGCCACCCAGGCGGCACCGCCGGCGGCCTCGCGGGCCAGCGCCACGCTACGGCGCAGCAGGGCCGCGGCCTCGGTGGAGCCGATGCCGGCGCGGGCGAAGCCGGGCAGCGTGGCCTGGTAGCTGGCGGTGGTGAGCACCTGCGCGCCGGCGCGCAGGTAGGCGGTGTGCGCGGCGACGATCGCGGCCGGGTCGTCGCGCAGCAGCCGGGCCGACCACAGGCCGCCGGACAGGTCCGCGCCCGCGGCCTCGAGCTGCGTGGCGAGGCCGCCGTCCAGCACCACCGGGCCCGCGGCCAGCGCGTCTGCGAGTGTCACCCGACGTTCTGTACCACGATCGCCAGGCCGGCCGCCACCAGCGCGGACACCACCAGCACGGTCACCGAGCCGGGTTCCAGCACGGCGCCGCGCCGGTCCGCGTAGACCTTCGCGGCCAGCAGCGCGATGATCGGGCCGAGCGCGAGCGTGAGCAGCAGCGCCAGCACCGGCAGCACCACGGCGAGGTCGCCGCCGAGGGAGCGGCCGGCGGCCCGCACGCCGAAGCCGGCCAGCCCGGCCAGCACGCCGCCGAGCACGCCCAGCGCGACCAGCACGTTCCGGGTCTGCTCGGGCAGCCCGGGGCGGCGGCCGGAGCGGGCCAGCTGCGCGTGCGCGTCCAGCAGCCACTCCTCGGCGCCGCGCGGGTCGCCGTCCGGCGGCGTCAGCGGCGTGGGGTGGTGACCCACGCGGCCGAGGCGTGCGCGGGCCTCCTCCCAGGCGTCGTAGACCCGCATGTCGATGTCCTGGAAGTGGTGTTCGGCGGCCCGCATCCCGGCCTCGGCGTCGGTGGCGCGCTGCTCGGCCTCGCGGTACTTCGTCTCCGCGTTCGCCACGGTGCGTGCGTACCACTCGTGCGCCTCGGCGCGGTGCGTGTCCACCTCCGCGTCGATGCCGGCCAGGCCACGGATCAGCTCACGGTAGGAAGCCATCAGGTCCATCCGTACGGGATGATCGCCTCGGCGACGCGGTGCACCGCCCGGTCGAAGAACAGCCCGCGCCACGGCCGCGGATACCAGGCCGGGCCGCGGCCGTCCGGGTAGAACTGGGACAGCTCGCTGCCGTGCACGTCCAGCGCCAGCCACGCGCCGATCGCGTCCGTCCGCGAGCCGATGCCGCCCAGGTCGTCGCGGAGCCGGCCGGGCTGCCGCCACCAGCCGAGCACGTGCGTGTGGTGCTCCGGGCCCGCGGTGAGGATTCGCCGCAGGTCGTCGAGGCCGGTCGGGGCGGCGGCCGGTTGATCGGGGCCGGCGGGTTTCGGCGCGGCCCCGGCGTGCGCGCCGACCGGCGGGATGATGCCGCGCCGCTGAGCCGGGGCCGGACCCGAGCGGGCCAGCCTGGGGGTCACCGCGTCCACCGCGTAGAGCAGCAGGAAGTGCGGTTCGTCGCCCTCGTCCTCCAGCCCGGCCGCGGTCGCGCGCAGCAGCGCGGTCACGTTGTCCGCGTGGTAGACCGCGGTCCGGTCCGGCGGCAGGATGCCGTGCAGCGCGTCCACGGCCAGCGCGGCGGACGCGTCCAGCACCGCGACGGAGAAGCGCGCGCCGCCGTCCGGGTACTGCGCGGCCAGCGAGCGGGCCGCCGCGTTCAGCACCGCGCAGGCCTCGTCCGCCCGGGTGCCGAGCACGGCCAGGTTGCGGCCGGGCGCGCGGTTCAGCGCCAGCCGCGCGGACCGCGCCTGCACGTCGATCGCCTCGCCGAGCAGCGCGACCGGCATGCCGGTGGCCCACCGCCGCCCGGCCGGGTCCGCGCCCGGGGCGAGCGACACGAAGTCCGGCGCGGTCTCCAGGCGCGGGATCGCGTCGCCGTCGAACAGGCGCGGGGCCAGCGAGCCTTCGGGCCGCCGGGTCCACAGCTCGCGTTGCAGCGAGCCCCACGCCTCCCGGTCGCCGGCCGGCGGCACGCGCAGGATCCGGTTCGCCTCCGGCGCGCCGGAGTCCGGGTTGACGATCGCGTGGTGGCGGGGCAGCGTGTCCGCGGCCGTGTTCTGCTCCGGCAGCACCTTGCGCGCCTTGGGCAGTGCGATCCGCAGCGAGAACTGGGCGACCAGCGACGGCCGGCCCCACAGCGCCTCGATGCCGGAGACGTCCTGGCTGGCCAGGACCAGGTGGATGCCCTGCGAGCGGCCGCGGCGGGCCAGGTCGTCGAGCAGGTTGACCGACTCGGTGACCACCGCGTCGCGGCCGTTGAGCAGCACCTGGAACTCGTCGATCACGGCCACGATCCGCGGCCAGTGCCCGGCCGGGTCCTCCGCGCGCAGCTCCGGCAGCTTGGTCGCGTCGAACGCCTTGGCCGCGTCCGCCCGGCGCCGCAGCTCCTCGCCGAGGAACCGCAGCAGCGCCAGCCCGAACTCGCGGTCGGTGTTCACGTTCACCCCGACCAGGCGTACGTGCGGCAGCCAGCTCGGGTCCCGGCGGCCCGGCGCGAACCGGGCGAACGACACGCCCTCCTTGAAGTCGAGCAGGTAGAACTCCAGCTCGCCGGGGGAGTAGCGGGCCGCGAGCGCGCCCATCCAGGCGTAGATCAGATTGGTCTTGCCGGTGCCGGACGGGCCCGCGATCAGCGCGTGCGGCGGGTAGTCGGCCAGCGTCACCGGCACCGGGCGGCCCTGCGCGTCCTCGCCGACCGGCGCGACCAGGCCCTCCGCGGAGGACTCCCGCCAGAACTCGGCCGGGAGCAGGTCGGCGAACCGGACCGGGGCCGGACCCTCGGCCGCCCGCCGGGCCAGCGCCGTGGACGTCTCGGTGACCAGCCGCGCCGGCGGTGGCGGGTCGAGCACCACGGGCAGCCCGCGCAGGCCGCCGACGCGCACCCGGCCGCCGGTGCCGGTGCGTACCCGCTCCACGGCCGGGCCGGACGGCATCGGCAGGCCGCGCACGATCAGGTGCACGCCGCAGGCCACGCCGGTGCGCGCGATGCGTTCCAGCTGCGCCTGCTCGTGCGGGGTCAGCTCGTCCTTGCGGCCGGCGCCGAGCAGCACCGCGATCCGCCACGGCTCCGGGCGGCGGCCCTCGGCACGGGCCAGCTCGCGCAGCGACGTGTACGCGCCGGCCAGCACCTTCTCGTTGATCCGCCGGATGTGGTCGACCAGGCCGTCGAGCAGCCCGGACAGGCCGCCGGGACCGACGAACGTGAGCAGTCCCGCGTTCGCCAGCGCGGCGAAGCCGGCCAGGCCGCCGCCGAGCTGCTCCGGGTCGTACCCGGTGATGTGCACCTGGCCCGGCGGGGCGGTGCCGAGCGCGCGCAGCAGCAGCGTGGTGACGACGCGGTCGCCGGTCTCGGCGTATCCGGGCGCGTGCGCCGGCTCGGCGTCGCCCGCGGCTATCTGCCGCGCGGTCGCGGCGTCCTCCGCCTCGGGCAGCGTGGACAGGTGCACGTGCGCACGGTCAAGGAGCGGGACCAGCGCGGGTACGGGTGTGGTGCGGGCGATCCGGACCGCGCCGATCCGCAGCTCCGGCGCCACCTGCCCGCGCTCGGCCGGCGTCGGCTTCCACTCGTCCCAGCCGTCCCCGGCCGCGCCCGGCGCCTCCCGGTCGCCGGCCTCCGCCGCCTGCCGGGTCAGCGTGGCCAGCTTCGTCGCGTACAGCTCGTCGATCTCGGCCAGCCGGGCGTCGCGCTGCCGGGCCGCGCGCACCGGCACCTCGTCCGCGACCGTGCCGAGCCGGTCCAGCCGGGCCAGGGCGGTGTCCAGCTCGCGCTCCGCGTCGGCCAGGTCGCCGCGGGCGCGGCCGAGCGCGTAGGACAGCGCACGGCGCACCTGGTCGACGGAGGTGGTCCGCGAGTCAGGCATCGGCGTCGGGGTCCCGGTACGTCGGCACCGTCTCCGGCGCGGACGGGTTCAGCGAGCCGGGGTCGCGGCCGAGGCGCTTGAGCAGCACGCCGGTGAGCACCGCACCGGCCACGGCCGCGTCCGCCGGGTGCGCGCGCTCGGCCTCGTTGCGCCGGCGCCCGTCCTCGGTGCGCTGCTCGCCGTCGCCGTCCGGCTCGTCCTCCCGGGACTTGCGCTGCTCCGGGGGCACCCGGCAGACCCGCTCGGCCAGCGTGTCGATGGTGGTGGCGGGCAGGCCGGGGAGCAGTTCACGCAGCTGCTCGGCCTCCTTGCGTACCCGCGGCAGGTCCTCGGGTCTGGGCTCGTGTCCCAGCAGGTCCGCGGTCAGCCGGTGCAGCAGCGCGGGGGTGAGCGCGGCCAGGCCCAGCCCGACCGGGGGCTCGACCTCGCCCAGCTCGCGGCGCATGCGGCCGGGGCTGTCCGCGCCGACGGACGCGGCGACGCGACGCATCAGGTCCGCGCTGTCCGTGGCCGCGTCGCGGTCGTGCCGGTCCCGCTCGCCCGGCGTGGCCCGGCCCGGGCCGCCGGCCGCGCCGGCCGACTCGTCGGCGCTCGCCTCGCCGCCGGTGAGGACCGTGACGCGCGCCTTCCACCAGCGGCCGAGCGGCGCGGCGTCCGGCGTCCGGGGCTGCTCTTGCGGACGGTCGCGCTCCTCGAACGCGACCGCGTCCCGCCAGCTGCCGTCCGCGCCGCGGGTGGCGTCGTGGGCCAGGCCGATCGCGGCGAGGTACTCGCTGATCGCGTCCTGCGCGCTGCGCAGCGCGAACACGGCGTGCTCGGCGTGCTCGGTGGCGTTGGCCAGCTGCGGCACGCCCATCGGCTGGGAGGACGCCTGGCGGACCCAGACCAGCAGCTCGGACGCGACCCGCAGGCGCTCCAGCGCGGCGAGGACCAGCCCGACCGGGAGTTCGTCGTTGGTCGCGCGGATGCGCGCGCCCAGCTCTTCGAGCAGCGACATGGCGTCGGTGCTACAGCGTCGCCGTGTAGGTCTGCGCCTGTTCCACCGCGGCGAGCGTGGCGGTGTAGCAGTTCTCCAGATCCACGGTGGCCTGCTGCAACGACGCGTACGCCGCCTGGGTGGCCTGGTGGCCGGAGCCGTCCCATGCCGAAGCCAGACTCATCTGCGCCTCCGAGAGTTTCTCGTTGGCCGCGCTGATCGCCACCTGGGACTCGGTCACCTGCTGGATCGCGGCCTCGATGGCGGCGCGGACCTCAGCGACACTGGCCACTCGAACCCCTCCCCAACTTCTGCGGGAAGATCCTAACGGAGGCGGGTGTCCTCCGTGGAGCGCCCCGGCGTCTCGTAGGGACAATCGCCGGCGAATGTCGTGTATCGGGATAGCGCGACACTGCGTCTCCGTACCGTAACCACTCGTCACTTCGCTGCGCCACTCGAAACACGGCGAATAGTTGCTCACGCCGTCTTTCATTCATCGCACGGATCGTGAAACCTCAGCTTTGAGGCCTCATCGGACGGATCGCGGGCCGAGCACGCCCGCGCCCAGCGCGGTCACCCGCTCGCGCAGGCCACGGTCGGCGGTCACCACCACCACGGCCGGGTCCCCGGCGTCGCGCACCAGGTCGACGATGGTGTCGTCGCCGGAGCCGGGCGCGTCCACCACGGACACCCCGGGCGCGGCGCCGATGCCCTTCGCACGGCCCTCCACCACGAGCACCACATCCAGCGGCGGCGGCAGGCCGGGCAGTCCGGCGGCGGCGATCGGGCGCAGCCGCTCGCGCAGCCGCACGGCGGCCCCGGCGCGGTCGCGCCACCACCCGTCCGGCACCGAACCGACCACGTTCGCCCCGTCCACCACCAGCAACGTCATGCCAACGAGACTAGGCGCTCGTCGGCGCGCGCCGGGCCGTTGCCGCCCTGCACGCCGAGTCTCGGCTTGCCCGCCACCCACTCCAGGTACCGCGTGTTCCGCGCGACCGACTCCTGGTACGACGCCGTGGCCAGCTCCACCACCCGGTGCGCGAACCCGGCCGCGCCGCTCTCCGGGTGCCAGCCGACCAGGTGCCGCCAGCGCAGCGGCGTGCCGGCCAGCGGCACGGTCACCAGGCCCGGCGGCGGCCGGAACGTGGGCTGGCAGATGCCGATCGCGGCGCCGGACTCGACCATGTCGATCGCGGCCCGCACGTCGATCTCGAACACCTGGCGTGGCGTGAACCCGGCCCGTGCGCACGCCGCCGCGAAGCAGTCCGCGAAGCAGCCGTCGCCGGGCGCGGCCACCCAGTTGTCGTCCGCCAGGTCGCCGAGGGCCACCTCGTCCGCGCCGGCCGCCTTGTGGCTCTCCGGCAGCATCACGCACACGCCGTCCACCGCGACCGCGGCCCAGGCCAGCCCGTACTCCGCGGACGGCGACGAGTCGCCGCACATGCCGAGCAGCGCGAAGTCCAGCCGGCCGCCGGCCAGTTTCTCGTACAGCTCGTCCCGCAACCACGACGAGTACGTGGTGATCTGCGCCTGCGGCTGGTCCTCCGCGAGCCGGCGCAGCAACCCGCCCACGATCGGGCCCATCGTGGAGCCGATCCGGTACCGCGTCATGGCGCTGCCGTTGCCCGCCAGCCGCGCCGCCTCGTCCTGCAGCCCCTTCATCGCCGGCAGCAGCACCCGCGCGCGGGCCAGCACCAGCTCGCCGAGCGCGGTCGGCCGCGCCCCGCGCCGGTCCCGGTCGAACAGCGGGCCGCCGAGCGCGCGCTCGATGCGTTGCAGCTGCGCCGTCAGCGCGGGCTGGGCGAGCCCCAAGGTCGAGGCCGCCTTAGTGACACTCCCCGTTTCCGCAATCGTGCAGACCACCTTGAGATGCCGCAGCTCCAGGTTCATAGCGTGACGGTAGGACGCGCGGGGGAGTAAGCGAAAGAGTTTCAGGCAATGAAGTCCGGCCGAAAATATGAGCCGGAGTTCGCGGGCGCCCGTCGATCAGTTCACCGCCGCCTTGTGCTGCGGTAACCCGCCGGTACCGCGCGTCCCGGGGGCACCCTACGGTGCAGAACAAGGGAAACCCCGATCCCACCTGCTGATCCACTCAGGCCTTCGGGGTGCGCCGCCGCCTGCGGCTTTGTGGGTGATCGTCACCCGATCGGGGGCTTCCCACCGGCGCCGGGCGTACCCATTCGGATCGACTCGCACCGTTGCCGCGACAACCTCCGATGGCGCCGATCCGTTCACCATTTCTTCTCATCGCAATTCGGAGGGTTCAATAGTTGAAACAATCCCGTGCTGCCCCAAGGTCAACGCCTGCCGGGCGAGAATCCCACAGCTGGTGATCTTCGGTGACCCGCCACGGATCCGACCGGGAGGCCGGCCACGGCCGACCGGTGCCCGCTCCCGGCTTGCGGGCAGCGGCCACGCCGGAAGCGGGACGATCAAAAGGGTTCAGGAGTCCTTGAGGTCCGACGGGTACGTCGGCCGGCCGGTGACCGCGTCGAGGACCTTGTCGACGACGGCGACCGCGGGGTCGACGACCTTGTTCCACGGCGGCGTGGCCGGGGTGCCCGGGTGCGGGCGCGTGGGCGCGGCCTCCTCGGCGATCTGCACGCGGTTGCCGAGGCGGATCAGGTCGGCCTCGCTGGCGGCGTCCGCGAGGCCGGGGAGGAGCCGGCCGGTGGCGGTCTCCGCATGCCGGGCGAGTTGCCCGCAGATGGTGCCGGCGATGCGGTCGAAGTCCGGGTCGGCGGGCTTGATGGAGGAGAGCGACCGGAGCGTGAGCAGGATCTCGCGGTCCTCGGCGATCTCCCGCTCGGCCAGCGTGCGGCCGTCGTCCAGGGTGCCGGCGACGGCGGGGTAGAGGTACTGCTCCTCGGCGGAGAGGTGCCGGGTGACGGTGGCGATGACGACCTCGGCCACCCGGGCGCGCTCGTCCTCGGGCACGGACTCGTCGGTCAGCCGGGAGCAGAGCTCGGCGATGCGGCGGTGCTCGTCCGCGAGGACCTTGACGACCTCCTCACCGGCCGGCTTCCACGTCTCGTCGCCGGGGGTGCTGGGGAGCGGGGGAAGGGGGAGAGCCACGGAGTCCTCCTAGAGACGGGCTGGCGGACGCGTGATTCCCGGGGCGCTCGACCGGCAAACGCCCGCGCGGTCACGCGGCGAGCGCCGCGCCGTCAACGGGGGATGGTAAGAAAGGCGGATGAGCGACGCGGGTGAGGTTGTCGGGATCTGCCGGGACCTGCTGCGGATGGACACCAGCAACACGGGTGATCCGGAGACCAGCAAGGGTGAGCGGGTGGCCGCGGAGTACGTGGCGGAGAAGCTCTCGGCGGCCGGCATCGAGCCGGTCGTGCACGAGACGCTGCCCGGCCGGACCTCACTGGTGGCGCGCATCCCCGGCGCCGACCCCGGCCGCGGCGGCCTGCTGGTGCACGGGCACCTGGACGTGGTGCCGGCGGACGCGAGCGAGTGGTCGGTGGATCCGTTCGCGGGCGAGATCCGGGACGGCTACCTCTGGGGCCGCGGCGCGGTGGACATGAAGGACTTCGACGCGATGGTGCTGGCCGTGGTCGGGCAGTGGCATCGGGAGGGGTACGTGCCGCCGCGCGACATCGTGCTCGCGTTCACCGCGGACGAGGAGGCGGGCGGCCGGTACGGCGCGAAGGCGCTGGTCGAGGAGCGCGCGGAGCTGTTCGAGGGGGTGACCGAGGGGATCGGCGAGGTCGGCGGCTACTCCTTCACGGTCCACGACGACCTGCGCCTCTACCTGATCGAGACCGCGCAGAAGGGCATGGACTGGCTGCGCCTGCACGCCAAGGGCCGTCCGGGGCACGGCTCGATGGTGCACGACGACAACGCGGTGACCGCGCTCGCGGCGGCGGTGGCCCGGGTCGGCGCGCACAAGTTCCCGCTGACCGTGACTCCCACGGTGCGCACGTTCCTGGAGCAGACGACCGAACTGCTCGGCATCGAGCTGGACCTGGACGACCCGGAGAAGGCGATCGCGAAGCTCGGCCCGATCGCGAACATCATCGGCGCGACCGTGCGGAACACGGCGAACCCGACGCGCCTGGACGCGGGCTACAAGGACAACGTGATCCCGGGCCGGGCGTCGGCGACCATCGACTGCCGGACGCTGCCGGGCCAGCAGGAGCTGTTCTACGAGCAACTCCGCGAGCTGGTCGGGCCGGACATCGAGATCGAGTCGCGGGACCCGCAGGGGGCGCTGGAGACCTCGTTCGACGGCGCGCTGGTGGACGCGATGGCGTCCGCGCTGAAGGCGGAGGACCCGGGCGCCCGCGCCGTGCCGTACATGCTGTCCGCGGGCACCGACGCGAAGCACTTCAACCGGCTCGGCATCCGCTGTTTCGGCTTCGCGCCGCTGCGGTTGCCGGCCGACCTGAACTTCTCCGCGCTGTTCCACGGCATCGACGAGCGCGTTCCGGTGGAGGGTCTAGAGTTCGGCACGCGAGTGCTGGACCGATTCCTGCGCGGTTGCTGAGTACACCCCTAGATCTGAGGAACCTTCCATGACTGATGTGCAATCGACCGACCTCGACGCCGCGCTGGAGCGCGTGTTCGAGGCGGCGCGGGCCCACCTCGCGGCCGTCAAGGCGAGCGGCGGCGCGGTCGAGGACGACAACGTCGGCAAGGCGTACGTCGCGCTGAACAACGCCTCGTTCGAGTACGACGAGCTGCTGCTCGACGCGTTCAACGAGGTCACGCCGTGGGACGTCAAGCCGATCGACGAGGACGAGGCGGCGCACGACCACGAGCACGAGCACGAGCTCCCGACCGACCCGTACCCGAACGCGATCGCGGTCCGCCAACGCCGGGACTACCGGGTGCCGAGCGTCGCCGCGCTGATCCGGGTCGCCGAGTCCGCCCGCCGCGCCGCCGCCGGCCCGGACGCGGACGACAAGGAGCTGGGCGAGCCGATCACCTCGGTCGGCGAGGCCGTGCTGGAGCTGCTGCAGAGCGGCGACGGCTCGCTCGGCGAGCTGGACATCCCGGAGCTGGAGCCGCTCGACGGCCTGGTCACCGTGACCGAGGTCGCGGCGCCGCTGGACCTCGACGCGTTCGAGGAGGAGGACGGCGACGGCCCGTTCGCCCCCGGCCCGGAGGACCGGCTGCTGGGCCGGCTGGACGAGCACCCGTTCCTGGAGCTGCCCGAAGAGGAGCGCTAGGAGCGCTAGATCGACAGGCCCGGTTGCGGTTGCTCCCGGACCCGGCGGCGCAGCATCACCTGCCGCGTGCCGTCCCGGTAGAGCCGCACCCGGGCCAGCTCCCAGCCCGAGAACTCGGCCTGGATCGCCAGCTGCGCCGTGGCGGTCATCCGGTCGACATTCGGGGGCAACCGCAGCGGCGCGTATTCGTAGTCCATGGCGTATATCCTGCGCCGGTCGAGCGCCGAATTGCTAGTCGTCGCGCTCGGGGTAGCCGTAGCCGATGGCGGAGACGTCGTCGAGCGCGAGCGTTATCTCCGCGGGCAGCTCCACGTACTCGGACTGGAGCGCGCCGAGCAGCTGGCCCACCGTGCGTGCGCCCAGGATCGGCGCCACCACGCCGGGCTGGTCGCGGACCCAGGCGAGCGCCACCTCCAGCGGGGACACGCCGAGCCCGCCGGCCGCGGTGACGACCGCCTCCACGATGCTGGAGCTGCGCGGGTCGAGGTAGCTCTCCACGAACGCGGCGAAGTGCGGCGAGACCGCGCGCGAGTCGGCGGGGCGGCCGTTGCGGTACTTCCCGGTGAGCACGCCGCGGCCGAGCGGCGACCAGGGCAGCAGGCCCAGGCCGAGCGCCGCGCAGGCCGGGAGCACCTCGCGCTCGACGCCGCGCTCCAGCAGCGAGTACTCCATCTGGGTGGCGACCACCGGCGCGCGGCCCGGGTAGGCGGCCTGCCAGGTGGCGGCGCGCGCGGTCTGCCAGCCGGAGTAGTTGGACAGTCCGACGTAGCGCACCCGGCCGCTGTCCACGGCGTGGTCGAGCGCGGCCATGGTCTCCTCCAGCGGCGTGGCCGGGTCGTACCCGTGCACCTGGAAGAGGTCGACGTAGTCGGTGCCGAGCCGGCGCAGCGACGCGTCCAGGCTGCGCAGCAGGTGCCCGCGCGAGCAGTCGCGGCGGCGGCCGCTGCCCGGCCGTACCCCCGCCTTGGTGGCGATGAGCAGGTCCTCGCGCGGGACGAGGCCGCCCAGCAGAGAGCCGATCACCGCCTCGGCGTCGCCGTCGCCGTAGACGTCCGCGGTGTCGACCAGGTTGCCGCCGGCGTCCAGGTAACTCTTCAGCTGCGCGGCCGCGTCGTCGGCGTCGGTGTCCCGGCCCCACGTCATGGTGCCGAGCGCGAGCCGCGAAACCGCTAGCCCGCTTCGGCCGAGCGGTCGCTGTTGCATGGGTGAACCTTATTAAGAACAGCGCCGTACGGATATCCTCGTCGGCACTCTGACGTTACTCGTGGGTATCGAAAACCGGCTAAAGGGGTTGAACGCGTGAAACTCGGACTCAGCCTGGGGTATCAGACCGCGTGGAGCACGCCCGCGGACCACCTCGCGCTCGCGCAGGAGGCGGACCGGCTCGGCTACTCCGTCGTGTGGGCGGCCGAGGCGTACGGCTCGGACTCGGTCAGCATCCTGTCCTGGATCGCCGGGCAGACCTCGCGCATCGACGTCGGGTCCGCGGTCATGCAGATCCCCGCGCGCACGCCGGCCGCCACCGCGATGACCGCGGCCACCATCGACACGTTCTCCGGCGGCCGGTTCCGGCTCGGCCTCGGCGTCTCCGGCCCGCAGGTCTCCGAGGGCTGGCACGGCGTGCGGTTCGGCGCGCCGCTCGGCCGCACCCGGGAGTACGTGGACATCGTGCGGATGGCGCTGAGCCGCTCCCGGGTGGAGTACCGCGGCGAGCACTACACGCTGCCGCTGCCGGACGGGCCGGGCAAGGCGCTCAAGCTCAGCTTCCGGCCGCCGCGCGCGGACATCCCGATCTACCTGGCCGCGGTCGGCCCGAAGAACCTGGAACTGGCCGGCGAGATCACGGACGGCTGGCTGGCCATCTTCTACGCGCCCGACCTCGCGGACGGCTACCTCGCCTCGGTCGCGGCCGGGCGGGCGCGGGCCGGCCGCGAGCTCGCCGGTTTCGACGTGGTGGCCTCCGTGCCGGTGGCGACCGGCGACGACGAGGCCGCCTGCGCGGACCGGATCCGCCCGCACGCGGCGCTCTACGTCGGCGGCATGGGCAGCCGGAAGCAGAACTTCTACCACCAGATCGCGGTACGCATGGGGTACCCGGCGGAGGCCGCCGAGGTGCAGGAGCTCTACCTCACCGGGCGGCAGCGGGACGCGGCCGCGGCCGTACCGCACGACTTCATCGACCGCACCTCGCTGATCGGGCCGAAGAGCAAGATCAAGGACGGCATCCAGCGGTACGCCGAGAGCGGCGTCACCACGCTGTCGGCGCACCTGTTCACGCCCGACCTGCCCTCGTCCGTCGCCACGCTGCGCACGCTGGCCGAGGCCTACGAGGCGGCCGGGGTCGGGTGAGCGGCCCTGTAGTGTGAACCGCTGTGGCAACCGTCCTTCTCCTCCGGCACGGGCGGACCACCGCCAACGCCTCCGGCACGCTCGCCGGCCGACAGCCCGTCGAGCTGGACGACGCCGGCCGTGGCCAGGCCGCCGCGGTCGGCGCCCGGCTCGTCGGGCTGCCGCTGGCCGCGGTGGTCTCCAGTCCGCTGCTGCGCTGCCGGCAGACGGTCTCGCTCGCGCTGCCGGACGTGCTGCCGCAGCTGGAGGACGGCATCGTGGAGTGCGACTACGGCGCCTGGGAGGGCCAGCCGCTGAAGAAGCTGGCCAAGGACCCGCTCTGGCCGGTGGTGCAGCAGCACCCGAGCGCGGCCGTCTTCCCCGGCGGTGAGGGGATGGCCGCGATGGCGTCCCGGGCCGTGGCCGCGGTCCGCCGCTGGGACGAGAAGATCACGGCGGAGCACGGGCCGGAGGCGGTCTGGCTGGCGTGCAGCCACGGCGACGTGATCAAGGCGATCGCCGCGGACGCGCTCGGCCTGCACCTGGACCAGTTCCAGCGGATCGTGGCGGACCCGGCCTCGGTGACCGCGATCCGCTACACCGCGACCCGCCCGTTCGTGCTGCGCTCCAACGACACCGGCGGCGACCTGGCCTCGCTGGTCCCGCCGCCGGTCAAGAAGCACCGGGGCCGCCGCGCGACCGCGCCCGCGGAGTCGGACGCGGCCGTCGGCGGCGGTGCCGGTGGCGGCCAGTTGCCGTGACGTGATCCGCTGACGTTGTCAACGGCGTGATGATCAACACCTGGCATGTCCTGTGTGCCCGGAATCCGCCGATCGGTTCGGTCTCATTCGGCCCTGTGCGCTACGCGCGTGACCGTTCGGGCGGATAGGGTTCTCCGTATGACCCACCAGGTGCATGCGTTCGAGCCGCCGGACCGGTTCGTCGCCGGGACCGTGGGGACGCCCGGCGACCGGACGTTCTTCCTCCAGGCCCGGGGTGGCGGCCGAGTGGTCAGCGTGGCGCTGGAGAAGGTCCAGGTGTCCCTGCTCGCGGAGAAGCTTGAGGAATTGCTCGCCGAGGCGCACCGCCGCTTCGGCGTCGACCTGCCCGTGCTCGCCGCCGGCGCCGACCCCGACAACGACCCGCTCGACACCCCCGTCGACGAGGAGTTCCGGGTCGGCACGCTGGGCCTCGCGTTCGACGTGGACACCGCCACCGTCATCATCGAGGCGATCGCGGCCGGTGAGGGCGAGCAGGAGCTGATCGGCGACGACGACGACGCCGACGACGAGGCCGAGGAGCCCGACGACGACCTCGACCGGCTGCGCGTCCGGCTGACCCCGGAGGCCACCCGCGCGTTCATCGACCGGGCCCGCCGCGTGCTCTCCGCCGGCCGCCCGCCGTGCCCGCTCTGCGGCCAGCCGCTCGACCCGCGCGGCCACCTCTGCCCGCGCCACAACGGCTACCATCGCTGATCATGACCTGCGTACCGGGGGCCGCGTGACGTCCACCGAGACCGAGCGCGTGCTGGACGAGCCGGACGCGCTCCAACTGCTGCGCCGCGGCGAGCTCGAGCTGGAGGGCCGGCTCGTCGACGCGTCCAACACCACGCTGCGTGCGTTCGTGACGCTCGACGGGATCACCCGCCGGTGCGTCTACAAGCCGGTGCGCGGCGAGCGCCCGCTCTGGGACTTCCCGGACGGCACGCTCGCCGGGCGCGAGGTCTCCGCCTACCTGGTCTCGTCCTGGCTGGGCGAGCGGGACCCGGGCTTCGCGCTGATCCCGCCGACCATATTGCGCGACGGGCCGCTCGGCCCCGGCGCCTGCCAGCTCTGGATCGACGAGCCGGACGACGCCGAACAGGTGGTCGGCTTCGTCCCGGTCTGGGAGCTGCCGCCCGGCTGGTTCCGGGTCGCGTCCGCGGAGGACGAGGACGGTGAGCGATACGCGCTGGCCCACGCGGACGACGAGCGGCTGGCCCGGCTCGCCGTGCTGGACGCGGTGCTCAACAACGCGGACCGCAAGGGCGGGCACGTGCTGCTCGGCCCCGGCGGCCGGATCTACGGCGTCGACCACGGCATCTGCTTCCACACGGAGGAGAAGCTGCGGACCGTGCTGTGGGGCTGGTCCGGCAAGCGGCTGCCCGACTGGGCGCTGGCCGCGCTGGAGCAGTTGCGGGCCGGGCTGCGTGGCGACCTCGGCGAGGCGCTGGACGAGCACCTGACCACGGCCGAGGTCGACGCGGCGCGACGGCGGGTGGCGCGGCTCTACGCGCGCCGCAAGTTCCCCGACCCGCCGGAGGGCTGGCCGGCCGTACCGTGGCCGCCGATCTGATGCTTCCCGCGCCGCTCGGGTGAGCGCTTGATCACCCGATGGTACGGACCGAAGGCGCGGGCCGGTCGTTAGGCTTGCGCCATGGATGCATGGACCGGGCACGAGGTGCCGGGGCTGCCGGGTGACGGGCGGCCGCTGAGCTTGTACGACGCGTCCCGGCAGGGCGTCTTCCCGGTGACGGCGTCCGCCGGGCCCGCCTCGATGTACGTCTGCGGCATCACGCCATACGACGCGACGCACCTCGGTCACGCCGCCACGATGATCGCGTTCGACCTGGTCAACCGCGTCTGGCGGGACACCGGCCGGGACGTGAACTACGTGCAGAACGTGACCGACATCGATGACCCGCTGCTGGAGCGCGCCGCGCGCGACGGCGAGGACTGGGTCGTGCTCGCGATGCGCGAGACCGCGCTGTTCCGCGAGGACATGGAGGCGCTGCGAATCATCCCGCCGCGGCACTACGTGGGCGCCGTGGAGTCCATCCCGGAGATCGCGAGCCGGGTGGCCGGCCTGCTCGCCGACGGCTCCGCGTACCGCCTCGACGACGGCACCGGCGACGTCTACTTCGACCTCGCGGTCGCGGCACCCCGATTCGGGTACGAGTCCCGCCTGAGCCGCGAGGAGATGCTGCCGCTCTTCGCCGAACGCGGCGGCGACCCGGAACGCGCGGGCAAGAAGGACCCGCTGGACCCGCTGCTCTGGCGCGGCACCCGCGAGGGCGAGCCGGCCTGGGACGGCGGCGCACTCGGCCCCGGCCGCCCCGGCTGGCACATCGAGTGCGCGGTGATCGCGCTCGGCCTGCTCGGCGACCGGATCGACGTACAGGGCGGCGGCAACGACCTGATCTTCCCGCACCACGAGTGCTCCGCCGCGCACGCCGAGCGCCTCACCGGCGTCGCACCGTTCGCCGGCCACTACACGCACGCCGGCATGATCGGCCTCAACGGCGAGAAAATGTCCAAGTCCCGCGGCAACCTCGTCTTCGTGTCCCGCCTGCGCGCCGACCACGTCGACCCGATGGCGATCCGGCTGGCACTCATCGCCGACCACTACCGCGCCGATCGACAATGGACGGACGACCTCCTCAAGACCGCACAACAGCGCCTGTCCCGCTGGCGCGAGGCGATCGCCCGCAACGGCGGCCCATCCGGCACCGCGGTCCTGGAGGCGGTGCGCACCCGGCTGGCCGACGACCTCGACACGACCGGCGCACTGGCCGCCGTGGACGAGTGGGCCGCGGCCACGCTGGCCGGCGACCCGGCCGACCCGGACGCCCCCCGCCTGGTCGCGGACACCGTCGACGCACTCCTCGGCGTGCGCCTCTAACCTTCCCGCCACGGTCCCGGCCCGCCGGGTCCGGTCTGCCGGAATGCGGAATACCGCGGGGTTCCGGCCTGCCAGGGCCCCGGTGCGCCGGGACCTCGGCTGCCGCGGGGACCTCGGCTGCCGCGGGGACCTCGGCTGCCGCGGGGACCTCGGCTGCCGCGGGGACCTCGGCTGCCGCCGGGACCTCGGTCTGCCGCCGGGTTTCGGCCTGCCATGGGTTCGGCCTGCCGTCGCGTCCCGGCCTGCCGGGACGTCGGCTTGCCGCTGGGTCCTGGTCTGCCGCGATCTCGTCTGCCGAGGTTCGGTCTGCCGTGATCCCGGCTTGCTGGGACCTGCTCGGCCGGGACCTCCTCCGCCGGGGTCCCGGCTTGTCGAGACACCAGGTCCGCCGTGTTGGCACCCGGCGATCTCGGCCCCGCAGCGATCCCGGCCCCAGCGATCCTCCCGCTCGCCCCGGCGATGCCGCCCTCCGGGTCCCGGCCTCCCGGGTCCCGGCCTCCCGGGTCCCGGCCTCCCGGGTCCCGGCCTCCCGGGTCCCGGCCTCCCGGGTCCCGGCCTCCCGGGTCCCGGCCTCCCGGGTCCCGGCCTCCCGGGACCCGGTCTGCCGGAGTCCTGAGCGGCCGGGTGCCGATCTGCCGCGATCCCGGCCCGTCGTGACTCCCTGGCGCGTCGATCTAGGGCGGATTCCGGCGCGTCGATCTTCAAACGCGCGAATCCGCCCTAGATCGACGGCAACGCGCGGCGTGTGGTGCGGGCGCGGAGGCGGGAGGAGTGGCGGCGGGTTAGGCGAGGGTGAGGCCCGGGTCGGGGTCGGGGTCGGGTGTGGGGGCGGGGATCGTGTACTGCTCGGTGAGGGTGGTCTGCGGGCCGGGCCAGGTGGCCTGGGAGACCTCGATCGGCTTGTGCGCGGGGTCGAAGGCCACGTGCAGCAGGTGCAGCACGGGCGTGTCCGGGCGGATCTGGAGGATCATCGCCTCCTCGCGGGACGGCTGGCGTGCGCTGATCACGTCGCTGGCGGACGCGTACCGGCGGCCGATGACCTCCTCGGCCTCCTGGTAGAGCGGGCGGCCGAACGCCTCCATCCGCTCCAGGCTGGTGCCGGCGGCGTCCTGCACGCGGAACCACGCGGCGCCGACCTCGACGGGGGAGTCGTCCACCCGGACCAGGTGCCGCCGCACGATCAGGTCGGTGCCGTCCTTCACGCCGAACGCGTCCGCCACCTCGGCCGGCGCGGGCGCGCGGGTGACCTCGATGAGCTGTTGCCGGTAGCGGGCCGCGAGATCCGCGTGGTAGCCGCGGTGCCCGCCGTAGCGCCCCCGGGAGAGGCGGTTGAGCCGGCGGCGGGTGCCTCGCACGTACGTGCCGGAGCCCGGCTTGGTGATCAGCAGCCCTTCCACGCGCAGTTGGTCGATGGCGCGCTGCACGGTCTGCTTCGCCACGCCGTACTGCTCGGCGATGCCCGGGATCGACGGCAGGCGCTCGCCGGGCTGCCAGTCGCCACGGCGGATCTGCGTCCTGAGCTGGTCGGCGATCTGCCGGTGCGGGAACTCGGCGGCGCCGGGATTGATCTGGGCCATGCGCGGTGTGCCCTTCTCTTGCGGCTAGGTTCCTAGGATGCCGTACGGCGGGGGCGGCGCGCCACCGCGACACGCGATATCGTGGGCGGTGATGCTGCCGGAGTGGGAACGTCTGCGGATCCAGCGGGCCGAGGCGGAGTTCGCCTCGGTGCAGAAGCGCGCGCGGGTCGCCGTCGCGCTCTGGGTCGTGATGGGCGTGTTCGGCGGGCACCGGTTCTATCTCGGCGATACCGCGCAGTCCGCGGCCATGCTGTTCACGCTCGGCGGGCTCGGCGTGTGGACGCTGATCGACGGCTTCTTCCTGCTCCGCCGGGTGCGGGTGGTCAACGGCCGCCGGCGTGCCGCGATCATGGCCCGGCACGGCATCATCGAGCAGACCGCCTGACCGGAGCGACCGGTCATCGAAGCCGCGTGGCGACCCGTACCAGCGCGGCGACGTCCCGTGACCGGCTGTGCGCGGGCCAGACCAGGTGCACCGTGAGCGGCGCCGCGTCCGTGACCGGCACCGCCGCGACGCCGCGGGGCAGCGACGGCCGGGCCGACTCGGGCAGCACCGCGCAGGCCCGGCCGAGAGCGATCAGCTGGAACAGCTGCGCGCTGTCCAGGAACGCGGGGCCGGGACCGTCCGGGTAGCTGCCGTCCGTACGGGGCCAGCGCGGCCGCGGAAGGTCGGGCAGCTCGGCCAGGGTCAGTGCGGGCCGGGCCGCGAGCGGGTGCCCACCGGGCAACACCACGATCACGCCCTCGGTGGCGATGTCCTCCCGGTCGAGGCCGGTGGCGGGATCGTCGTCCGGCAGGTGCAGCAGCGCCACGTCGGCCCGGCCGTCGCGCAGCATCCGCTCCGGCTCGCCGATCTGCGCCGGCACCACGTCCACGGGCACCGCGCCCGGCTCCGCGGCGTACGCGTCGAGCAGCGCGGCCAGCAGGTCGACGGAGACGCCGGCCTTCGTCGCCAGCGCGATACCGGGCCGCTCCGCCTCCGCCCGCCCGGCGCGGCGGGTGCGGCGGTCGGCCGCCTCCACCGCGTCGAGCGCGTTGCGGCCCTCGCGCAGCAGCACCGAGCCGGCCGGGGTGAGACTGACCGTGCGGCCGGACCGGACGAACAGCGGGGTGCCGAGGCGGCGCTCCAGCTTCTGCACCGTGCGGGTCAGCGCCGGCTGCGCGATGCCGAGCCGCGCGGCCGCGCGCCCGTAGTGCGACTCCTCGGCGACGGCGACGAAATAGCGCAGTTCACGGGTCTCCACGCGGGGCAACGGTACTCCGGACGATAACGCGCCGGCATCGGTCGGTCCGCACTCGGCATTGGAGCACCGGGCGTGGTGGGCCGCAGGATCGAAGGGTCACCGACGCTCGATGGGAGTAACGCACATGGATCTGGAGCTGACGGGCAAGCGCGTCCTGGTCACCGGCGCCAGCAAGGGGCTCGGCCTGGGGATCGTCAGAGCCTTTCTCGGTGAGGGCGCCGAGGTGGTCGCGGTGGCCCGGCGCGGCACGGCCGAGCTGGACGCCACCGGCGCCACGTTCGTCGCCGCGGACCTGGCCCGGGCGGACGGGCCGCGACGGATGGTGGACGCCGTGCTCGCCGGCGACGGCCGGCTCGACGTCCTGGTCAACAACGCGGGCGGCGGCGAACTGCCGGACGACGCCTTCGGCGACACGTTCGACGGCGACGACGACGTCTGGTCCGAGGTGGTCGCGTTCAACCTCCTCTCGGTGGTACGCGTGACCAGGGCCGCGCTGCCGGCGCTGACCGCGTCGCGCGGGGCCGTGGTCAACATCGGGTCCAACTCGGCCCGGGTGCCCGGCGCCGCGCCGCTGCCGTACGCCGCCGCCAAGGCCGCGCTGGCCATGGTGTCGCGCGGACTGGCGGAACGGCTGGCGGCCTCGGGCGTACGGGTCAACACCGTGTCGCCGGCCGGCGTGCGCTCATACACGCACGAGGGCCCGGACGGCTACACCGCGCGGCTCGCCGCGCACCTCGGCATGGACCACGCCACGCTGCTGGAGGCGCTGCCGCGCCAGGGCGGCATGCTCACCGGACGGCTGGCCGAGCCGGACGAGATCGCCCGCGCCGTCCTGCTCCTCGCCTCCCCCACCCTCCCGAGCGCCATCGGCCAGAACTGGTCCATCGACGCCGGCGCCGTCAAAACCACCTAACCCCACCCCGCCCACCCCCTGCCGCGCCCACCCTTCCTGCCGCGCCCACCCCCTGCCGCGCCCACCCCTGCCGCGTCGAACCCCCTGCCGCGTCGATCTAGGGCGGATTCCGGTGAGTCGATCTCCGATCACGCGAATCCGGCCTAGATCGACGCGGGCGGGCAGCACGCGCGGGCAGGCAGCGCGGGCGGGCAGCGCGGGCGGGCAGCGCGCGCAGGCAGCACGCGCAGGCAGCACGCGCGGGCAGCGCGCGCAGGCAGCACGCGCAGGCAGCACGCGCAGGCAGCACGCGCAGGCAGCACGGCCAGGCAGCGCGCGCGGGCAGCGCGGGCACCGGGCCGGGGCGGCGGGTTACCAGGAGCCGGCGGTGGGGCCGGGGGAGCCGCCGCGGCGGCGCAGGTACTTCTCGAACTCCTTGGCGATCTCGTCGCCGGACAGGGGCTGGATGCCGGCGTCCTGGGAGCGTTCCTCCAGCTCGCGCACGTATTCGCCGAGTTCGGCGTCCTGCTCGGCGGCGGCGCGGACGCGCTCCTCCCACTCGGCGGTCTCCTCCTCCAGGTCGGCGGTGGGGACCGGGATGTCGAGCACGTCCTCGATGCGGTGCAGCAGCGCCAGCGTCGCCTTCGGGCAGGGCGGGTTGTTCGCGTAGTGCGGCACGTGCACCCAGAACGAGACCGCCTCCAGGTCGGCCCGGGTGGCCGCGTCGTGCAGCACGCCCACGATGCCGGTCGGCCCGTCGTAGCGGGTCGGGACCAGCTTGTAGCGCTCGGCCGCGCCGACCTCGGTGGCGCCGCCGCTGATCGGCAGTGGCCGCGAGTACGGCACGTCGGCCAGCAGCGCGCCGAGCAGCACCACCTTGTTGATCTCCATGCTGTGGCAGACCTCGAGGATCTGCTCGCAGAACGTGCGCCAGCGCATGCTCGGCTCGATGCCGCGGATCAGCACCACGTCGCGCTCCGCGCCGGGCGGGCTGGCCACCATGAACTTCGTGCTCGGCCACTCGATGCTGCGCGTCTCGCCCTCGGCCATGGTCACCGTCGGGCGGCTGACCTGGAAGTCGTAGAACTCCTCAGGATCGAGCTCGGTGACCTTGCGTGCGTCCCACACCTGTTCCAGGTGCTCGACGGCGGCCGTCGACGCGTCGGCCGCGTCGTTCCAACCCTCGAACGCCGCGACCGCCACCGGGGATCGCAGCATGGGCAGCCCGTCGAACTCCGTCACGCCATCACCCTTTCCATACTCACCTCAAGCAGCCTACGTCCCGGCGCCGGAACTGGCTTGTCGGCCGCGCCGCCGGGCCGAGTGCTGGGCGCATTGCGTACAATGGGGCTTTTGCCCTTAATGGACCGACGGTACGGGCCAGGTGGCGGCGAGCCGGATCGGGCCGCGGTGCAGCAGGTTCGCCGGGTACGACACCCGGAACCCGTCCGCGGCGCGCAGCCCGGGCAGCCGGGTGGCGAGCGTGCGCAGCGCGATGCGCGCCTCCACCCGGGCGAGCTGAGCCCCCACGCAGTAGTGGATGCCGCGCCCGAAGGCGAGGTGCGGCTCCGCGGACCCGTCGGGATCGTGGTTCGCCGCACCGAGCGCCGCGTAGAGCTGCGCGCCGGCCGGGATCGGCGCGCCGCCGAGCTCCGTGTCCGCCACGGTACGCCGGAACGTGCCCTGCACCGGCGGGTCCGCGCGCAGCGTCCGCTCGATCACGTCGTCCGGGTCGTCCGGCAGCCCCTCGGGCCGGGCGAGCGCGGCCAGCAGCGCGTTGCCGATCAGGTTCGTGGTGGTCTCGTGCCCGCCGAAGATCAGCGTGATCAGCAGGCTGATGATCTCCAGGTCGGTCAGGTCGCCGCGCAGGACGTCGGTGAGCAGGTCGTCGCGGCCGTGGGCGCGCCGCTGGGCGATCAGCGCGGCCAGGTACCGCTCGAACTCCACCGAGCCGTGCGCGGCCGCGACCTGCTCCGCGTCGCTCGCGCCGAACGAGGTCAGCACCTTCAGCTGCTCGATCCACCCGCGCACCCGGGGCGCGTCCGCGCGCGGGATGCCGATCAGTTCGCAGATCACCAGCAGCGGCAGCGGCAGCGCCAGCGACCGGATCAGATCGGCCGCGCCGTCCGCCGCGATCGCGTCCACCAGTTCGCCCGCCAGCCGCTCCACCCGCGGGGTGAGCGCGCGCACCCGGCGCGGCGAGAACGCGGCGGCGACCAGCGCGCGCACCCGGGTGTGCTCCGGCGGGTCCTGGTTGAGCAGCGCGAACACCTCGGGGTGCCCGGTGGCGAGGGTCTCGGCGACGCCCGGCGCCGGCGACATCGGCGTCCGGATCAGGAACTCCGACGAGAACCGGGCGGGGTCGCTGAGCACCGCCTTCACGTCCGCCCGCCGGGTCACCACCCACACGCCGAACGCGTCCGCGAAGAACGGCGGGCCCTCACGCAACCGCGCGTACAGCGGATACGGATCGTCGAGGTGCGGCGGCGCGAAACGGTCGAACTCCGGCATGCGGGCGCTCCTGTGAACCGGGGTACGACGCAGCGTAGGCGATCCCGGGCCGCCCGTGGGGGCGTGGTTCCTCCGGCGACCACCCACGGCTCCGGCAGGGAGGCCGCCCCGCGGCCGACCGGTGCCCGCGGGAGCATGCGGACGGGGACCCGCCGGAAGCGGGCAAATCCAGATCTTAAAGATCCTTCCGCGGTACGAGCAGCGTCGCCAGGTGCGGGACGTCGACGTCGGCGAGGGAACCGCGCAGGTGGATGCCGGTCTCGCCGTGCAGGTGGCTGAGGTCGAGCTCGCACGGGACCGCGAGCACGGTGGCGCCGGCCGCGCGGGCGGACGCGATGCCGGCCGGCGAGTCCTCGATCGCGACACACGCGGTGATGTCGACGCCGAGCGCGTCCGCGGCCGTCCGGTACGGGGCCGGGTCGGGCTTGTTCGCGCTGACCTCGTCGCCGCAGACCACGACGTCGAACGAGTCGCGGCCGAGCGTGTCCAGCGCGACCTCGACCAGCCGGCGGCGGGTGGAGGTGACCAGCGCGGTCGGGATGCCGGCGGCGCGGACCGCGGCCAGCAGCACCATGGCGCCGGGCCGCCAGACCAGGCCGGAGCGGAACAGCTCGACGACGCGGTCCTCCAGCGCCAGGGCGCCGGCGGCCGGGTCGCGCCACGGCTGGCCCAGGTCCCGGTGCATGATCCGCATGGACTCCTCCATCGCGGTGCCGACCATGGCGGCGCGCGCGGCCTCGGAGATCTCGCCGCCGTAGGAGCGGCCCAGCTCCACGATGGCGATCTCCCAGACCTTCTCGCTGTCGATCAGGGTGCCGTCCATGTCGAAGAGCACGGCGGCGGGGCGGAGGACGGCGGGGGACTGGGTCTCGGTACGCAGGTCACTCACCCGGCCCATTGTCCGGATCACCGCGCCCGGCTGCCACGGAGTGTGAGCGGATCCGCTCAGCCGGCGCGGTGCAATGCCGATGAGCGACACGGCCGGTGAAAGCGTTGTGAGCAGGTGACCGCCCCGGGAGGTTCTCCCGGGGCGGACTACTCAGCTGATGTCGCAGACGTCCAGGCCGCGTTCGTAGCCGCTGAAGAACGCGTTGGTCCGCTGCTCGGCGGTGCCGTGCGCGTTCGGCGCGAACCACGGCTGGCTGGGGTCGTCACCGACAGCGAGCAGGCCGGTGCGCAGCTCCTCCATGTCCCCGTCCTCGATCTGGAGCCGGCCGGCCTGGATCGAGCCGCCGAGGTAGGCGCCGGCCATGCAGTCGGCCTGGAGCTCCTGCTCGATCGTGTACTCGTACTGGAGCCCGAACCGGACCTGGACGCCGTGCGCGTACTCGTGGCCGAGCAGGTAGTAGACGAACGCGTCGCCGATCTGCCCGAACGCGCCGAACGCCCACTCGATGTCGTACGCGATGAAGTCGCCGGCCGAGCAGTAGACCGCGTTGCGCGCGGGGATCGGCTGCCGCGCGCAGGCGACCTCGCCGTCCTCCCGGTACGGGACGATCTCCCGAACCGGCTCGAAGGCGAGGCCGCTCTGCCGGAACACGTCGTTCCAGTACTGCTCCGCGACCGTGACCGCGGACTCGATGTCCGTGGCGAACTCGTCCTCGTTGCTGGCCCGGCCCGGGTTGTCGGCGGCGCCGGTCGTCCCGCCGCCGCCGACCCCGTCCCCGACGGCACAGCCGACCGCCAGCACCGCGCCCGCGATCAGCGCGGCCACCACGCGTCTTCTCACATCCTCGAGGGTACGGCCTCCACGGTGGACCCTCGATCACTCGTAGGCGATGGCGTCCAGGACGTTGAGCCGGGACGCCCGCCGGGCGGGCAGCACCGCGGCGAGCACGCCGGCCAGCGCGGCCGCCACCAGCAGGCCGGCGAGCTGCGCGTACGGGATGGTGACCACGGACAGCAGATCCTGCTGGCGCAGGGCCAGCGACGCGGACGCGCCCAGACCGACGCCGAGCGCGATGCCGAGCAGGCAGCCGTAGACCGCGATCAGCAGCGACTCCACCCGCACCATGCCGCGCACCTGGCGCCGCGTGGTACCGATCGCGCGGAGCAGGCCCAGCTCGCGGGTCCGCTCGTAGATGCTGAGCACCAGCGTGTTCACGATGCCGAGGAAGGCCACGATCACGGCCAGGGCCAGCAGCACGTAGAAGATCGCCAGCACGCCGTCGACCAGCGCGTTCTGCTGCGCGATGAACGACTCCTGATCGCCGACCGTCACCAGCGGGTAGTCCGCCATGATCCGTTCGACGCCGGCCACCACCGCGTCGGTGTCCGCGCCCTCGTCCAGCGCCACGAACCCCTGCATCGCCAGCGGCCCGGCGAACGTCTCCACCGCGGACTCCGGCAGCAGCAGCCCGGCCGTCAGCTGACTCTTGTAGATCCCCGCGATCGTGTACGTCCGCGGGCCGCCCTTCGCGCCCTCGACCGTGGCCGTCTCGCCGACCGTCAGCCCGAGCGTGCCGGCCGTGTTCGTGTCGATCAGCGCCTCGGTGGGACCGGACGGCGCGACCGTGCCGGACTCCTCCTCCAGCGCGAACATCGGCCCGGCCCGGCCCAGATCGGTGGCGGAGACGAACTGCTGCGGCTGCCCGTTCACCGTGGCCACGCTGAAGTGGTACGCGATCGACTCGCGCACGCCCGGCAGCGCGTCGACCTCGCGCAGCCGCGCCGGGTCGAAGCCCTCCCGGCCGTCCGGCAGCTGCTGCGAGTTGGTCAGGATCATCACCTCGGCACCGATGTCGTTCTCCACCAGGTCCCGTACGGTGGAGCGCAACGACGAGCCGATCACGGTGACCGTGCTGACCAGCGCCACGCCGATCATCAGCGCGACCGCGGTCACGGACGTGCGCCGCGGGTTGCGCAGCGCGTTGCGGCGGCCCAGGTCACCGGCCGTGCCCCAGGCGACCAGCCGGCCGATCGCGCCGGCCACCGGCCGGGTCAGCGCCGGCGACAGCAGCGCCACCCCGACGATCGACAGCAGCACGCCGGCGCCGATCAGCACCGCGGCCAGCGGCGCGCCGAACAGCGCCGCCGCGATCGCGGCCACGCCCAGCCCGGTGACGACCGAGCCGGCGACGGTCAGGCCGAGCATCGGCTTGTCCGGGCGGGTGACCTCGCGCATCGCCGCGATCGGCGGCACGGACGCGGCCCGGATCGCCGGGATCAGCGCGGCCGTCACCGTCATCAGCACGCCCAGCAGGTACGACACCACGATCGCGGTCACGCCGACGACCAGGTCACCCTCGGGCAGCGGCAGCCCGGCCGCGCCGGCCGCGGCCTGCAGCCCGTACGCCACGCCGATGCCGGCCAGCAGGCCCAGCGTGGAGGCGACGAAGCCGACCACCAGCGCCTCGATCAGCACGGACCCGGTGAGCTGGCCCCACCCGGCGCCGAGCGCGCGGAACAGCGCCAGCTCGCGGGCCCGCTGAGCGATGATGATGTTGAACGTGTTGAAGATCAGGAACATCCCGACCAACAGCGCCACCAGCGCGAACCCGAGGAAGAACCAGTTCACGAAGGTGAGCAGCTGCTTGAACGCGCTGGCCTGCTCCTCCGCGATCTCCGCCCCCGTCACGGCCTCGAACCCGGCCGGCACCACGGCCGCCACCCGGCTCTTGAGGTCGTCGTCGGAGATCGCGTCGGCGGCGGTCAGCGCGGCGCCGCCGTACACGCCGGTCTTGCCGTAGAACAGCCGCTGCGCCTCCGGCATCGTGAACGCGACCATGGTCTCGCCGGACAGCGACGGCCGGCCGCCGGAGTACTCCAGCACGCCGGTCACCGTGTACTCACGGGACTCGTAACGCGGTCCGATGTAGACCTTCAGCCGGTCGCCGACCCCGACGCCGGCCTGCTCGGCCGTGAACCGGGTCAGCGCCACCTCGGTGTCCGCGGCCGGCACCGCGCCCTCGGCCACCTGCAACAGGTCGCCGCCGCCGGCCCAGCCCACGCCGAGCTGCGGCGCGCCGGACGACGGCACCGCCTTGCCGTCCCGCGCCCGGAACGGCACGACGCCCTGCGCGGACGCGTCTCCCGACGCGCTCGCCACGCCGTCCACCTGGCTCAGCCGGGTGACGTCCGCGTCCGTGAGCAGCGGCGGCGACTCGGCGCCCGCCTCGGAGTCGGCCCGCACCTGCACGGCCGTCTCCTGGTTGACGGTCTGGAACAGCCGCTCGAAACGGCCGCCCAGCGAGTCCGTGAGCACGAACGCGCTGGACACGAACATGACGCCGAGCACGATCGCCAGTCCGGAGAGGACCAGGCGCAGCTTCCGGGCCAGCAGGCTCTTGATCGTCGCGCGCAGCATCAGCGCACCGGCTCGGTGTCGGGCTGGTTCTCCGGCAGGTCCAGGTGCTTGAGCTTGTCCAGCACCGCGTCCGCGGTCGGCGCGGACAGCTCGTCCACCATCCGGCCGTCGGCCAGGAAGACCACGTGATCCGCGTACGACGCCGCGACCGGGTCGTGCGTGACCATGATGATCGTCTGCCCGTGGTCGTGCACGCTGTTGCGCAGGAACGCCAGCACGTCCGCGCCCGCCCGGCTGTCCAGGTTGCCGGTCGGCTCGTCCGCGAAGATCACGTCCGGCCGGGCCAGCAGCGCCCGCGCGCACGCCACCCGCTGCTGCTGACCGCCGGACAGCTGCGTCGGCCGGTGGTGCAGCCGGTCCTTCAGCCCCACCGTGGTCACGATCGTCTCGAACCACGCCGGGTCCGCCTTGCGCCCCGCGATGGACAGCGGGAGCAGCATGTTCTCCTCCGCCGTCAGCGTCGGCAGCAGGTTGAACTGCTGGAAGATGAACCCGATCTTGCTACGCCGCAACTTGGTCAGCTGCGTGTCGTTCATGCCGGTCAGCGGCGTCTCCCCGATATGGATCATGCCGCGGGAGACCGTGTCCAGGCCCGCCAGGCAGTGCATCAGCGTCGACTTCCCGCTGCCGGACGGCCCCATGATCGCCGTGAAGCGGCCCTTCTCGAACCGCGTGGTGATCCCGGCCAGGGCGGTCACCTGCGCCTCCCCGCTCCCGTACACCTTCCACACATCCACGGCCGACACCGCCGCCGTGGCGGCCCCCACCGTGCCGATCCCGTCGTCCGACATTCCGACTCCCCGTCTATGCGACTCCCGCAAACCCGCACGGCCTGCCCACCTGACGGTACGGGTCGCATGCCGCCCGGCCGTCCATCGTTCGACTGGTCGTGCGGTCACCCACTGGACGGTCCCCCCGTCCTCCTCAGGTAGGAGACCCCCGCTCTCCGCCCCCCTCGCGTGCCTCCCTCTCCCGCCCCTCCCTCCCTCCCTCCCTCCCTCCCGCGTCGATCTAGGGCGGATTCGCGTGATTGGAGATCAAACCGCCGGAATCCGCCCTAGATCGGCGCGGCAGGGGTTAGGGGCGGGGGCGGACGAGGCCGGACTCGTAGGCGAGGACGACGGCCTGGACGCGGTCGCGGAGGCCGAGTTTGGTGAGGACGTGGCCGACGTGGGTCTTGATGGTGGTTTCGCTGACCGAGAGGGCGCGGGCGATCTCGGCGTTGGAGAGGCCCTTCGCGACCTGGACCAGGACCTCGCGCTCGCGTTCGGTGAGGGAGTCGAGGGTGCGGGGTGGGGTGGCGGCGAGGTCGGGGAGGACGACGGCGAAGCGGTCGAGGAGGCGCTTGAGGATGCGGGGGGCGACCACGGCCTCGCCGGCGGCGACCGTGCGGATGGCGGTGACCAGATCCTCCGCGGGTACGTCCTTGGCGAGGAATCCGCTGGCGCCGGCGCGGAGGGCGCCGACCACGTACTCGTCGAGGTCGAAGGTGGTCAGGATGAGCACCCGGACCGGGAGGCGGGCGTCGACGATGGCCTTGGTGGCGGCCACGCCGTCCAGGCGGGGCATGCGGATGTCCATCAGTACCACGTCGGGCTGGAGCCGCCGGGCCAGGTCGACGGCCTCGGCGCCGTCGCCGGCCTCGCCGACCACGTGCAGGTCGGCCTCGGCGCCGAGCACCATGCGGAAACCGGTCCGCAGCAGTGGCTGGTCGTCGGCGAGCAGGATGCGTACCGGTCGTCCGTCAGTCACGTGATCCCCCTTCAGTCCATGGGGATCTTCGCGTAGACGCGGAAGCCGCCGCCAGGGCGGGGGCCGACGCGCAGCGTGCCGCCGTAGAGCGCGACCCGTTCGCGCATGCCGACCAGGCCGTGGCCGGCGCCGTGCTCGGAGCCGGGGACCGGGCCGCGGCCGGTGTCGAAGACCTCGACGATCAGCCAGTAGACGCCGAAGCTGAGCCGGACCTGGGCGGTGGCGCGGCCGGCGTGCTTGAGCGCGTTGGTCAGCGCCTCCTGGACGATCCGGTAGACGGTGAGCGCCACGCCCGGCTCCAGCTCGGTGGGGGTGCCGTCGATCTTGAGGGTGACCGGGAGGCCGGCGTCGCGGACCTGGACGGCGAGCGCCTCCAGGCCCGCTATCCCGGGCTGGGGGGCCAGTTCGGCGGCGGGCTCGGCCTCGGTACGCAGTACGCCCAGCATGCGGCGCAGCTCGCGCATCGCGGTCCGGGACGTCTCCTCGATCGTGGTCAGCGCCTCGTCGGCGGCGTCCGCGTCGGTGCGCAGGACCCGCCGGGCGCCGGTGGCGAGCACGCCCATCACGCTGACGTTGTGCGCGACCACGTCGTGCAGTTCGCGCGCGATGCGGCGGCGCTCGTCCGCGACGGCCTGCTCGGCCAGCGCGCGCTGGTTGGACTCGGCGGCGAGCGCGCGCTCCTCCAGCGCGCGGGCGGTCACCCGGCGGCCGTGCACGGCGCGGCCGACCAGGAAGACGACCAGGCCGAGCAGCGCGTTGTTGACGGCGAGGTAGACCAGCGGTACGCCGTGCTGGCCGAGCCGGTCCGGGAGGATCAGCGGCGAGACCACCACGGGCAGCCAGATCAGCACCACGGCGATGATCGCGGCGCGCAGCGACAGCCGGGAGCCGGCCGTGTACGTCAGGATCGCGAACGCGATCGGCAGCGTGAGCGGCTGCGGGGTGTCGAGCAGCGGCGTGGCCACGGCCGGCAGCAGCATCAGCAGCGCCGGCCAGAGCAGGACCCGGCGCAGCACGATCGGCACCGCGAACCAGAGCGTCAGCAGCACCACGACGGCCGGGTGGCCGGTCAGCTCCTCCGGGCCGAGCAGCGCCACCAGCACGTCGGCCACCAGCACGGCCAGCGTCAGCGCGCAGTCCCAGGCGAGCGCGTGCCGTGGCCGCCGGCTCCGCCCCGCGGCGAGCCAGCTCCGCAGGGTCCTCATCCGGCGGCGGCCCGGTCGCGCACGATGTTCATCACCTCGGAACCTATCCGCCCGCGGCGCGCCGCGAATCGCCCGCGACGCCGACCCGGCCTCCTCCCACAGCAGGAGAACCGCCTATGACCTCCGGCACAGTGCTAAGGCCCCGGCCCCGGCTGCCGATCACTTCGCCACCGAATCGCACCGATACGGCACCACACCGCGAGCACCGCCGGAGGCGACCGAGATGGCACTGCGACTGCCCTGGAAACGGCGGATGCCGGAGCCCGAGGCCTTCGTCGACCTGCCGGACGACGCCGACCTGGTGACGCTGGTCATCGGCGAGCGGACGTACCGGGACCTCAGCGTCATCCGTACCCCGGACAGGGCCTGGAACTTCCGGCTGCCCGGCGGCCTGGAGGAGGGCGCGACCGTCGAGCTGGTCTGGACCGCGGACGGCCGGGGCGGCGAGGGCACCGGGTGCGTGGTGCGGGCCACGGACGCCACGGTCGGCATCCGGGCGACGCGCGTGCAGACCGGCATCCAGCGCCGGGGCAGCCTGCGGGTGCCGGCCACGGTGCCGCTGTCGCTGACCGGGCCGGACGGCGTCTCCTACTCGCTGACCACGCGGAACCTGTCGCTGGGCGGGGCGCTCGCGTTCGGCCGCGGGCCGGAGCCGGGGGAGCCGCTGCCCGGGCGCCTGGACCTGCCCGGCCAGTTCGTCACCGTGAACGCGCGGGTGCTGCCCGGCCCGGACCCGGTCAACGTGCACCGGCTGCTCTTCGTCGGGCTCACCACGCAGGCCGAGGACCTGATCGCGGACTACGTCGCCGCGCAGGAGCGGCGTCGCGCCTACGCCCGCTGATCCGCGGTCGGCTGCTGCGGCACCGGCTCCGGGTACGGCGGGGGCGTCCCACCGTACGCCGGGCAGAGCGCCTTGTGGTTGCACCAGCCGCACAGCTTGCTCGGCTGCGGCCGGAAGTCGCGGGTGGCCGTGGCCGTCTCGATCGCCTTGGCCAGCGCCAGCACGGTGCGCTCGAACCGCTCCAGCTCCTCCACGTCCGGCGAGTAGTCGCAGACCTCCACGTCCTTGAGGTAGATCAGGCGCAGCACCCGCGGCACCACGCCCCGGGTGCGCCACAGCACCAGCGCGTAGAACTTGAGCTGGAACAGCGCCTTCGCCTCGAACGCCGCACGCGGCGCGCCACCGGTCTTGTAGTCGACCACCCGGATCTGCCCGTCCGGCGAGACGTCCAGCCGGTCGACGAAGCCGCGCAGCCGCAGCCGGTCGTCGATCACCGTGGAGATCAGCTGCTCGCGCTCGGCCGGCTCCAGCCGGCGCGGGTCCTCCAGCGTGAAATAGCCCTTGACCAGGTCACGCGCGGACGCCAGGAAGTCCTCCACCCCGGTCACCGGCGTCTCGCCCGGCTGCACCTCGATCAGCACCTCCGCCCGCGCACCCTCGGGGACGGGTTGCTCGAACAGCGTGGCGAGCGCCGGGTCCTCCTCCAGGAGCCGCTCCCAGGACGGGGCGACCAGGCCGAAGGCGGCATCGGGGGTACGGTCGGCGGCCGGCAGATCGTAGAGACGCTCCAGGACCGCGTGCACCAGCGTGCCCCGCAGCTGATCGGCCGTGGGCTGCTCGGGGATGCGATCGATGGTGCGGAAGCGGAACAGCAGCGGGCAGGTCTTGAAGTCGCCGGCCCGGGAGGGGGAGAGTGACGGGCCGGTCCAGTCCGGCTCGGCCAGCTCGGCGGGCGTGGCGGTGGAACGGCCTGTCGGCAAGTGGGGCGCCTCCGTCTCCGTGGTCATGCCGCAAGGCTACGGGTACGGTATGACGGTTTCGGTGAGCGCACGCGGCCACCACAGTCACAGGCTTCCCACGTAGCATCGGCACGGTGGACAACGAGGCGCCCGAGCCGGGCCGTCGCGCCGGCGTCACGGTGGGGCGGATCTTCGGCGTCCCCGTCCACCTGAACGCGTCGATGCTGCTGCTGGCGCTCGCGGTCACCGTCATCTACGGCGAGTTCGTCCGCGGCACGCTGGAGCTGTCCCGCCCGGCCGGTTACGCGGTCGGTTTCGGTTTCGTCGTCTGCCTGCTCGGCTCCGTGCTGCTGCACGAGCTCGGCCACGCGCTGACCGCCCGCCGGTTCGGCATCGGCGTGCGCGGCATCACGCTGGAACTGCTCGGCGGCTACACCGAGATGGACCGCGACGCCCCCCGCCCGCGGGTCGACCTGCTGGTCTCGCTCGCCGGGCCGGCCGTGTCGCTGGTGCTCGGCGTGCTGGCCACCGTGGCCGCGCTGCTGCTGCGCGACGGCACGCTGGCCGACCAGGTCGCGTTCCAGCTCGCGGTCAGCAACGTGGTGGTGGCCGTCTTCAACTCGCTGCCCGGCCTGCCGCTGGACGGCGGGCGCGCGCTGCGGGCCGCGGTCTGGGCGGTGCACGGCGACCGGCACACCGCCACCGAGATCGCCGGCTGGTCCGGCCGCGCGCTGGCCGGCCTGACCGCGCTGGGCGTGCTCGTCACGTACCTGCTGGGCTGGTTGAGCGTCTTCGGTCTGGTCTTCATGCTGCTGGTCACGCTCACCCTGTGGCAGGGCGCGGGCCAGTCGATCCGGCTGGCGCGGATGAGCCGCCGCTTCCCGATGATCAACCTGTCGCACCTGGCCCGGCCGGTCTTCGCGGTCCCGGCCGGCACGCCGCTGGCCGAGGCGCAGCGGCGCGGCCGGGAGGCCGGCTCCGGCAACGCGGCGCTGGTGGTGGCGGACGCGTCCGGGCGGGTGGTCGCGCTGGTGGACGGCGCCCGCGCCGCCGCGGTCCCGGCCGAACGGCGGCCCTGGGTCAGCGTGGACACGGTCGCGCGCGGCGTCGAGGGGATTCCGGCGATGTCCGTGGACCTCACCGGTGAGCAGGTGGTGCGCGTGGTGCAGACTCACCCGGGCGCGCAGTACCTGGTGACCGCCGGCGAGGACGTGGTCGGCGTGCTGCACCTGATCGATCTGGCCGAGGTGCTCGAGCCACGCCGTGGCCGGGGCAACCCCGCCGTTTGAGCCCCGATACGGTGTTCGCGCCCGTATCAATAGAGATAGCAGGACCGAGGAAGAGGAACACCGTGACCGTACCGTCCACCGCCGTCGTCCCGACCGACCAGCCGGTGCCCGCGCGCCGCGGGCCGTTCCGGGCGGGCGACCGGGTCCAGCTCACCGACCCGAAGGGACGCATGCACACGGTGGTCCTCGAGCCCGGCAAGTCGTTCCACACGCACCGCGGCGCGCTCGACCACGACGACCTGATCGGCCTGCCCGAGGGCAGCGTGATCACCTCCGCGAACGGTACGGCGTACCTGGCGCTGCGCCCGCTGCTCTCCGACTACGTGCTGTCCATGCCCCGCGGCGCCCAGGTCATCTACCCGAAGGACGCCGCCCAGATCGTGCAGATGGGCGACATCTTCCCCGGCGCGAAGGTGCTGGAGGCCGGCGCCGGCTCCGGCGCGCTGAGCTGCTCGCTGCTGCGCGCGGTCGGCGACGGCGGCGAGCTGCACTCGTTCGAGCTGCGCGAGGACTTCGCGGTCATCGCCCGGAAGAACGTGGAGGCGTTCTTCGGCGCGCCGCACCCGGCCTGGCACCTGCACGTCGGCGACGTCGCGGAGAACCGGGAGACCGGGTTCGACCGGATCATCCTGGACATGCTCACGCCGTGGGAGGCGCTGGACATGGTGGAGCGCGCGCTGGTGCCCGGCGGCGTGTTCATCGGCTACGTGGCCACCACGCCGCAGCTGTCCGAGCTGGTGGAGGCGCTGCGCGAGCGCGGCGGCTGGACCGAGCCGCGCGCCTGGGAGTCGCTGGTGCGCGACTGGCACGCGGAGGGCCTCGCGGTCCGCCCCGACCACCGTATGATCGCGCACACCGCGTTCCTGGTCTCCGCGCGCAAGCTCGCGCCCGGCGTCACCGCGCCGCCGCGGCGGCGCAAGCCCTCCAAGGGCGCCGAGGCGTACGCGGTGCGCAAGGCCGCGATGCAGGGCACGGTCGTTCCGGAGCAGCCCGACGACTCCCCGGAGGTCGAGTGAGCCACAGCCTGGGTGGGGGAGGGGACCTGCCCGCGGTCTTCCCGGACTGGTCCCCCTACCACGACCTCGACTCGGCCGCCCGCGCCTACCTGCGCGACCCCGACGTGGCGCTGGAGTCGCTCGGCGGCGTGCTGCGCGGCGCCGACGTGCTGTGCTTCACGCTGGAGCGCTTCGTCAACGAGGTCAACGGCGTGTGGCAGGAGGTCGTCGTCTGCGACGGCAACCGGCTCATACTCTGGCACGGCGAGGACGTCCCGCTGGGCGAGGGCCCGCCCGGCTCGATGACCTCGTCGCTGCGCGTGGTGCCGCTCTCCACCGTCACCGAGGTCGGCTGCCGCCGCCAGCTCACCCGCACCCCCAGCGGTCAGGCCCAGGTCGGCAGCGTCGACGTGTACCTGCTGCTCAGCACCATGGACGAGGCCGCCCCCGGCGGCGGCGCGCTGGAGGACGGCGAGCGCCCGCCGGTCCGCCACGACGCGCTCCGCTTCGGCAAGACCATCGACGACGGCGGCGCCGGCCAGATCGCCCGCCTCGAGGAGTTCGCCCGGGTCATCGCCTCGCTGGTCGGCCGGCCGACGCTGTAGACCCGAAGACCGAACACGCTCCGGTCGATCGCGGACGAGACGGCACATGGCCGGGTGGACAAGGGGTTCCGGGCCGGGTGGAGGGCGGACGGGGTGGACACGGGCGCGTGAATCCGTGAATTGAGGGGTGGGAGGACTCACTCCGTACCGCTGATGTGGGTTGGTGTTCTTCGGGGGTTTTCGCGCCATCCGATGGAAGTTTTCGCACTCCGGGGGCATGTTCCGGCCCTGATGACCGGTTGTGATCGCATGGACACAACTGATCAAGCTTCGGTGACGAGGGTGTTGCGTGGGTTGGAATCCCGGCTTTTGCGGCTAGTGTTATCTCAAGACGTTCGAGCCCCCGGGGAGGTGGGACGTGGCACGTAGCGACGACGCGGACTCGCGCGCCGCACGGTGGGAGAAAGAGGCCCACGATCTCTCCACGCAGGTCGCGTTTCTTCAAGAGGAACTCGCTCTGGTGCGGCGCAAGCTGACCGAAAGCCCCCGTCACGTAAGGCAGCTCGAGGAGCGGCTCGCGGCAACGCAGGCGCAGCTCTCCCGGCTGTCGGAGAACAACGAGCGACTGGTGGCCACCCTCAAGGAGGCCCGCAGCCAGATCGTCACGCTGAAGGAGGAGATCGACCGCCTGGCGCAGCCGCCGAGCGGTTACGGTGTCTTCCTGACCCGCCATGAGGACGGCACCGTCGACGTCTTCACCGGTGGGCGCAAGCTGCGCGTGGCGGTGTCACCCTCTCTGGAGGTGGACGAGCTTCAGCGCGGGCAGGAGGTCCTGCTCAACGACGCGCTGAACGTCGTCGACGCGTTCGGCTTCGAGCGCGTGGGCGAGGTGGTGATGCTCAAGGAGATCCTGGAGTCGCCCACCGGCGGCCCGGGTGACCGTGCGCTCGTCATCTCGCACGCCGACGAGGAGCGCATCGTGCACCTCGCCGACACGCTCATCGGCTCCGCGCTGCGGGCCGGTGACTCGCTCATGATCGAGCCCCGTTCGGCCTACGCGTACGAGCGGATCCCGAAGAGCGAGGTCGAGGAGCTGGTCCTGGAGGAGGTGCCGGACGTCGGTTACTCCGACATCGGTGGCCTGCACTCCCAGATCGAGCAGATCCGCGACGCGGTCGAGCTGCCGTTCCTGCACGCCGACCTGTTCCGGGAGCACCAGTTGCGCCCGCCGAAGGGCATCCTGCTCTACGGCCCGCCCGGCTGCGGCAAGACCCTCATCGCCAAGGCCGTGGCGAACTCGCTGGCGAAGAAGATCGCCGAGCGGCAGGGCAAGGAGAAGCACACCAGCTTCTTCCTGAACATCAAGGGCCCGGAGCTGCTCAACAAGTACGTCGGCGAGACCGAGCGGCACATCCGGCTGATCTTCCAGCGCGCACGGGAGAAGGCCGGCGAGGGCACCCCGGTCATCGTGTTCTTCGACGAGATGGACTCCGTGTTCCGCACCCGCGGCACCGGCGTCTCGTCCGATGTGGAGAACACGATCGTCCCCCAGCTGCTGTCGGAGATCGACGGCGTGGAGGGCCTGGAGAACGTCATCGTCATCGGCGCCTCCAACCGCGAGGACATGATCGACCCGGCCATCCTGCGCCCGGGCCGGCTGGACGTGAAGATCAAGATTGAGCGTCCGGACGCCGAGGCGGCCAAGGACATCTTCAGTAAGTACATCCTCAGCGGCCTGCCGCTGCACGAGGACGACCTGGCCGAGCACGGCAACGACGCGGACGCCACGGTCGCCGCCATGATCGAGTCGGTCGTGCTCCGGATGTACTCGGAGACCGAGGAGAACCGGTTCCTCGAGGTCACCTACGCCAACGGTGACAAGGAGGTCCTGTACTTCAAGGACTTCAACTCCGGCGCCATGATCCAGAACATCGTCGATCGCGGCAAGAAGATGGCGATCAAGGAGTTCCTCTCCTCCGGACGCAAGGGCCTGCGCCTCCAGCACCTGCTGGACGCGTGCGTCGACGAGTTCCGGGAGAACGAGGACCTGCCGAACACGACGAACCCGGACGACTGGGCCCGGATCTCCGGCAAGAAGGGCGAGCGGATCGTCTACATCCGTACGCTCGTCTCCGGCGGCAAGGGCGCCGAGGCCGGCCGGTCCATCGAGACCGCGTCGAACACCGGTCAGTATCTGTAAGTGTCGTTGTGGAACGGGCGGCCCGCGGGGCCGCCCGTTTCTTTTTATCCATGTGCCGACACGTTTCGTCACCCCTCGTAGGGGCTAGGCTTCTCTCGACGGGTGATGGGGAGGTCTCTTTATGTCTGTTCGTCGGATCATGGGTACCGAGGTCGAGTACGGGATCTCCGTGCCCGGCCAGCCCGGCGCCAACCCGATGGTGACCTCCTCACAGGTGGTCAACGCCTACGGTGCACGGCCGGAGCTCAACCGCGGCGGGCGCACCCGCTGGGACTACGAGGAGGAGTCGCCGCTGCGGGACGCGCGCGGCTTCACCTACTCCGGCGCCGCCTACGACCCGGCGGAGGCGCTCGCCGACGAGGATCTGGGCCTGGCCAACGTCATCCTGACCAACGGCGCCCGGCTGTACGTCGACCACGCCCACCCGGAGTACTCCACGCCCGAGGTCACCAACCCGATGGACGTGGTGCGCTGGGACAAGGCCGGCGAGCGTGTGATGGCCGAGGCGGCCCGGCGCGCGGCCACCATCCCGGGCGCGCACCAGATCCACCTGTACAAGAACAACACCGACAACAAGGGCGCGTCGTACGGCGCCCACGAGAACTACCTGATGCGCCGCCAGACGCCGTTCGCGGACATCGTGGCGTACCTGACGCCGTTCTTCGTGACCCGGCAGATCGTCTGCGGCGCCGGCCGGGTCGGCATCGGCCAGGACGGCTCCGGCACCGGTTTCCAGATCTCCCAGCGCGCCGACTTCTTCGAGGTCGAGGTCGGGCTGGAGACCACGCTCAAGCGGCCGATCATCAACACCCGGGACGAGCCGCACGCGGACGCGGACAAGTACCGCCGGCTGCACGTCATCATCGGCGACGCGAACCTGTCCGAGATCTCCACGTACCTGAAGGTCGGCACCACCGCGCTGATCCTGTCCATGATCGAGGAGAAGGCGCTCACCGGCGAGCTCGGCATCGCCGACCCGGTCTCCGAACTGAAGAACATCTCGCACGACCCGTCGCTGCAACACCTGGTCCGGCTGCGCGACGGCCGCAAGCTGACCGCGCTCGACCTGCAGTGGGCCTTCTTCGAGCGGGCCAAGGCCTTCGTGGACGACCGGCTCGGCACCGACGCGGACGAGCCCACCACGGACGTGCTCAACCGCTGGGAGACCATCCTGGACAAGCTCGGCCGCGACCCGATGACCTGCGCGGACGAGCTGGACTGGGTGGCCAAGCTGCGGCTGCTGGAGGGGTACCGGGAGCGCGAGGGGCTCGGCTGGGCCTCGCACAAGCTCCAGCTCGTGGACCTGCAGTACTCGGACGTACGGCCGGAGAAGGGCCTCTACCACCGGCTGGTGGCGCGCGGCTCGATGAAGACGCTGCTCGACGAGCGCGAGACGTGGGACGCGATGGTGAACCCGCCGGAGGACACCCGGGCCTACTTCCGCGGCAAGTGCCTGGCGCAGTACGCGTCCGAGGTGGTCGCGGCCAGCTGGGACTCGGTGATCTTCGACATCGGGCGGGAGTCGCTGGTCCGGGTGCCGATGATGGAGCCCGAGCGCGGCACGAAGAAGCACGTCGGGGCGCTGTTCGAGCGCTGCGAGAGCGCCAAGGACCTGCTCGAGGCGCTGACCGGCGGGCAGAAGCCGACGACGTAGAAGCTCCACGCGTGACGGAAGGGCTCGGCTGAGCGCGAAACACGCGCTTGGGCGAGCCTTTTCGTCATAACGGCGGGGTAGGTTTTAGGTACCTGATGTTGCCGGGGCGGTCGAGCCCCGCGGCACGAGGCGAGGGAGGGACCGGGATGGCTACCAGGGACACCGGCGGACAGTCGCAATCCAGCAGGAGCAGCCAGCAGGACGAGGTCGACGAGGCCACTGTCGAGGCGAACCCGGAGACCGCCGAGCGCGTCGCCGAGCTCACCGAGGAGGTCGACGACCTCCTCGACGAGATCGACTCCGTCCTCGAGGAGAATGCCGAGGAATTCGTCAGGGGCTATGTGCAAAAGGGCGGCGAATAGGTAGCTATGTCCGTTTCGGGGGAGGGTGGAGACACCGGATTACGGCAGTGCCGCGATTGTGGCGCGGTAAAGCCGCTGACGGAGTTCCACGTGAGCCCGAAGGCCGCCCGCATTCCGGGCGGCCACCGGCACTGCCCCGACTGCGACGGGGTGGTTCCGCCGGAGGATTTTCCGCGCGACAAGCGCGGGAGAGCCGGCTACGGCAGCTACCGCAAGCCGTGTCACAACGCTCGCGGCCGCGAAAGCCGCGAGCGTTTGCACGGCGGCAGTCGTGAGTGCCACCTCCGGCGCCGCTACGGCATCGGGCAGGACGGGGTCTGTGCGATCTGTGACGCACCGGACCCCGAACACGTCGATCACGACCATCGCACCGGCGCGGTGCGCGGGATATTGTGCTTCAACTGCAACGGCGGCCTCGGCCAGTTCCGCGACAACATCGCGTACCTGGACAGGGCGATCACATATCTGAAGGGACACACGTGGCAACGGGTTTTGATCCATCCGGGCGTCTACCAGATGCGTTCACCAACCTGGGGACCTCCTCCTTCACCCAGTTCCTGAGTGTCGCCGCCCCCGATCTGCTGCCCGGCCGGCGCCCGCTGCCGCCCGGCCTCCACGCCGGCGAGGTGGCGCCGCACGGCACCACGATCGTGGCGATCTCGTTCGCGGGCGGCGTCGTGCTCGCCGGCGACCGGCGCGCGACCATGGGCAACATGATCGCCAGCCGGGACATCGAGAAGGTGCACCCCGCGGATGCGTACTCGCTGATCGGTATCGCGGGCACCGCCGGCGTCGGCATCGAGCTGATGCGGCTGTTCCAGGTCGAGCTGGAGCACTACGAGAAGATCGAGGGCGTCATGCTCTCCGTCGACGGCAAGGCCAACCGCCTGGCCGCGATGATCCGGCAGAACCTCGGCGCGGCGCTCCAGGGCCTCGCGGTCATCCCGCTGTTCGCCGGCTACGACCAGGCCGCGGCGGACCCGTCCCGGGTCGGCCGGATCTTCAGCTTCGACGTGGCGGGCGGCGTCTACGAGGAGACCGGCTACGACGCGATCGGGTCCGGCTCGCTGTTCGCCAAGGCCGCGCTGAAGAAGCGGTACCGTCCCGGCATCTCCGCCGACGAGGCGGCCCGGCTCGCCGTCGAGGCGCTCTACGACGCCGCGGACGACGACACCGCCACCGGTGGCCCGGACCTCATCCGCAAGATCTACCCGGTGGTCATGACGGCGTCCGCCGAGGGCACCCACCGGCTGACCGAGGAGCAGGTCTCCGCGCTCGCCGAGGCCGTCGTCAACGCCCGCCACGAGAACCCCGGCGGCTGAGAAGCGCTGTCCGTCCGCTTCTGAGCCCTGATTGATCGAAGGAGAGCCGCCGTGGCAATGCAGTTCTACGCCTCACCCGAGCAGATCATGCGCGACCGCTCCGAGCTGGCCCGCAAGGGCATCGCCCGGGGCCGCAGCGCGGTGGTCCTCAGCTACGCCGGTGGGGTCCTCCTCGTCGCGGAGAACGTGACGTCGCTGCGCAAGGTCAGCGAGATCTACGACCGGATCGGCTTCGCCGCCGTCGGCCGCTACAACGAGTTCGAGAACCTGCGCCGCGCCGGCGTGCGCAAGGCCGACATCGACGGCTACAGCTACGACCGCCGCGACGTCACCGGCCGCGCGATCGCCAGTACGTACACGCAGGTCCTCGGCGCGATCTTCACCGAACAGCAGAAGCCGTTCGAGGTCGAGCTGTGCGTGGCCCAGGTCGGCGCCGCCCCCGAGCAGGACGAGATCTACCGCATCATGTACGACGGCTCCGTCCAGGACGAGCCCGGCTTCATGGCGATGGGCGGCCAGGCCGAGGCCATCTCCAGCACGCTCAAGGACGGCCACGAGTTCACGCTGTCGCTCTCCGACGCGCTCAAGCTCGCGGTCAAGTCCCTGGCCAGCGTCGGTGGCGAGAACGGCTCCCCGCGGACCATCACCGCCAAGCAGCTCGAGGTCGCGGTCCTGGACCGCACCCGCAGGGGCCGCACCTTCCGCCGCATCACCGGCGAGGCGCTGACCGCGCTCCTGGAGGGCGGCGACCTCCCGGCCGATCCGGTCGAGAAGCCCGGCGCCCCGGCCACCGGCCCCGACACCCCCACGGTCTCGGCCGCGTCCGCGGACCTGGAGACGGCGGGCGAGTCCACCGCGGTGGACGACGAGGGACCGGCGGACACGTAGGCGTCGCCGTCGGCCGCCGGACCGCTGTCGTTCCGGCGGCCGTTTCGTTCTTTCCCGCTTCCGGCGCCCGGCGGCTGCGGTGGTCTGTGTCGGCGACTAAAGATACGTAGAGCACGTTATGAGGCCCGGATAACGTGCTCTACGTATCTTTAGTCAGTCGATCACGCAGTAGGTCGAGTCCATCGGCAGACCGGTGAGATCCTCCGTGGTCCGCTTTCCGGACATAACGAACCGGAGATCGCGACTAAGAGCGCGACGCGCCTGCCCGGTTCCCTCGGCGAGTTCAGAAGTAACCACGCTGAGACCGCCTCCGGGTGCTGAGACCGGCCGCGCCGGAAGGAATCTCGCGCCGGACCCGCACCCCGCGCGCCCGAACCGCAATGGAGGCCCTAAGAGCGCGCCGCCTTGGCGAGGTCGGCGAAGCCGGGCTCGCTCAGGGCGTGGTCGAGCTGCACCCGCCAGTCCGGCTGTACCGGGATGCCCGCCGCCGCCCACGCGTCATGGCCGAGCACGCTGTACGCCGGTCGCGCCGCCGGCCGGGCGAACGACTCCGCCGTGGTCGGCCGGATCCGGTCCGGGTCGAGGCCGGCCAGGTCGTACAGCGTCCGCGCCAGATCGTGCCAGGAGGCCTGCCCCGACGCGGTGCCGTGGTAGATCCCCGGCGCCGCCGTGCCCGCCAGCGCCGCGGTCCCCAGCTTGACCAGCTGCTCGGCGAGCGCGGCCGTCCAGGTGGGCTGGCCGATCTGGTCCGTGACCACGTCGACGCTCGGGCGGGAGGCGGCCAGCTTCAGCATGGTGGCGATGAAGTTCGGCCCGTGGTCGCCGTAGAGCCAGGCGGTGCGGACGACGTAACCGCCGGTGCGGAGCGCGAGCTGCTCGCCGAGGACCTTGCCGCGGCCGTACGCGTTGATCGGCGCGGTGGGGTGGGTCTCCGCGTACGGCTTCGTGGCCGTGCCGTCGAACACGTAGTCCGTGGAGATCTGGATCAGCTTGGCGCCGTTGACCGTGCAGGCGGCGGCGATGTTGTTCACCGCGCGGCCGTTGATGTCGGTGGCGACGTCCTCGTGGTCCTCGGCGGCGTCGACGTCGGTCCAGGCGGCAGCGTTGATCACGATGTCGTGACCGGCGACGGCGGAGGCGACCGCGGCGGCGTCGGTGACGTCGAGCATGTCGCGGGTGGCGGCGGTGATCTCGACGGGCGTGTCGCTGCGGCGGGCGTGCCGTCCGTACGGCGCGGTCGGCTCGGTCAGTGCGGCGACGAGGTCGCGTCCGAGCATCCCGCCCGCGCCGGTGATCAGCCAACGGGTCATGTGCCGGCCCCCCAGGTAAAACTCTGCGTGTGCTCCGCCCCAGGAGCGCAAGCCACGGTACCAGGGTGGGTACCGGCCACGGTGGTTCCATGGCTCGCGTCGATCACAGGTTGATTGCGAAGTGACTGCCGGTAGTGGTGTCACGTGAGTACTATTCGCCGGTGCGCGGGATCCTTTTAGCAGGTGGGACCGGGTCTCGGCTGTGGCCGATCACCCAGGCGGTGTCGAAGCAGCTGATGCCGGTCTTCGACAAGCCGATGATCTACTACCCGCTGACCACGCTCGTCACGGCGGGCGTGCGCGAGGTTCTGATCATCACGACGCCGGACGACCAGGCGCAGTTCCGCCGGTTGCTCGGTGACGGAGCGCAGTGGGGGCTGTCGCTGTCGTACGCGGTGCAGCCGCGCCCGGAGGGCATCGCGCAGGCCTTCCTGATCGGCGAGGAGTTCCTGGCCGGCGACGACGTGGCGCTGATCCTCGGCGACAACATCTTCCACGGCGGCGACCTGCCCAACCGGCTGAAGGAGAACGCGGCGCACGCCGGCGGGCGGGTCTTCGCGTACCCGGTGGCCGAGCCGTCCGCCTACGGCGTGGTCGAGTTCGACGAGTCCGGCCGGGTCATCTCGATCGAGGAGAAGCCCGAGAAGCCCAAGTCGCGCTACGCCGTCCCCGGCCTCTACTTCTACGACGCCGACGTGGTGCGGATCGCGAAGAGCCTGCGCCCGTCCGCCCGCGGCGAGCTGGAGATCACCGGCATCAACGACGCCTACCTGCGCCGCGGCGACCTCACCGTGACCGTGCTCGACCGCGGCACCGCCTGGCTCGACACCGGCACGTTCGCCGACCTGGTGCACGCCGCCGAGTACGTCCGCGTCATAGAGGCGCGCCAGGGCTTCAAGATCGGCTGCATCGAGGAGGCCGCCTGGCGCGCCGGCCGCATCGACGACGACCAGCTCCGCGCCCTGGCCGCCCCGCTGCGCCGCAGCGGCTACGGCGACTACCTCCTCCGCCTCCTCGACTGGGAACGCTAGCGGTCCTTCGCCCCGTCTCGGGCGGCCTTCCACCGACCAGGACCACGAGATCTCTCTTCCCGCTCCCGGCCCGGTGCGGTCCGCATGCTGCCGCGGGCACCGGTCGTCGCCGGCGCTCCTCCCTGCCGGTCCCGCACCCCGGCCGGGCAACGACCACGCGGCTTCCGCCGTGGGCGAGGATCCGTTGCGGCCCGGAACGGACGCCACGCGCGTCACGTGACGTGAGGGCCGCGCCCGTCGCGTGGGTTTCCCCGGCCGCGCTGGAACAGGCTCCGTCGCCGCGTGCGTAGCGGAGCGCCGGCGGAGTCGGAGCCCGCGGCGAGGTTTGCCCGCGGGAGCATGCGGCACCGGCCACGCCGGAAGCGGGAAAATCGGGGTCCGGGGCTGGGGTGGGAAGAGGAAGGGGCTTGTCCCCCGAAACGGACAAAAGGCTAGCCGGATGCAGGAATTTTTCGCGCATGGTCGCCGGGGCGGGTCACACAGGTGCCACGGAGGGGTCACGTGGGGCTAATGTTCGTTCATGGAGCGGCGAATCTTCGGTCTCGAGACCGAGTACGGCGTCACGTGCACCTATCGAGGTCAACGGCGTTTGTCACCGGACGAGGTGGCGCGCTACCTGTTCCGGCGGGTCGTCTCCTGGGGGCGGTCCAGCAACGTTTTCCTGCGTAACGGCGCCCGGCTCTACCTGGATGTGGGTTCGCACCCGGAGTACGCGACGCCCGAGTGCGACTCGGTGCTCGATCTGGTCGCGCACGACCGGGCCGGCGAGCGGATCCTGGAGGGGCTGCTGGTCGACGCGGAGAAGCGGCTGCACGACGAGGGGATCGCGGGGGAGATCTACCTCTTCAAGAACAATACGGACTCGGCCGGCAACTCCTACGGCTGCCACGAGAACTACCTGGTGTCCCGGCACGGCGAGTTCGGCCGGCTCGCGGACGTGCTCATCCCGTTCCTGGTCACCCGGCAGCTGATCTGCGGCGCGGGCAAGGTGCTGCAGACGCCGCGCGGTGCCGTGTACTGCCTGTCCCAGCGCGCGGAGCACATCTGGGAGGGCGTCTCGTCCGCCACCACGCGGTCGCGGCCGATCATCAACACCCGTGACGAGCCGCACGCGGACGCGGAGCGCTACCGCCGGCTGCACGTCATCGTCGGCGACTCGAACATGAACGAGGTCACCACGCTGCTGAAGGTGGGCAGCGCGGACATCGTGCTCCGCATGATCGAGGCGGGCGTGGTCATGCGCGACCTGTCGCTGGAGAACCCGATCCGGGCGATCCGGGAGGTCTCGCACGACATCACCGGCCGCCGCAAGGTGCGCCTCGCGTCGAACAAGGAGATCTCCGCGCTGGAGATCCAGCAGGAGTACCTGGCGAAGGCCACCGAGTTCGTGGAGCGGCGCGGCGGCGACGACACCGCCAAGCGCGTGGTGGAGCTGTGGGGCCGGGTGCTGGACGCGGTGGAGAGCGGCAACCTCGACCCGGTCTCCCGCGAGATCGACTGGGTCAGCAAGCTCAAGCTGATCGAGCGGTACCAGGCGAAGAACGACCTGCCGCTGTCGCACCCGCGGATCGCGCAGATGGACCTGGCCTACCACGACATCCGCCGGGGGCGCGGGCTGTACGGGCTGATGGAGCGGCGCAAGCAGGTCGACCGGGTCGCCGGTGACCTGGACATCTACGAGGCCAAGGAGACGCCGCCGCAGACCACCCGGGCGCGGCTGCGCGGCGAGTTCATCAAGCACGCGCAGGAGAAGCGGCGCGACTTCACGGTCGACTGGGTGCACCTCAAGCTGAACGACCAGGCGCAGCGCACCGTGCTGTGCAAGGACCCGTTCCGCGCGTACGACGAGCGCGTGGAGCGGCTGATCGCGAGCATGTGACCCGTGCCGGGGTCCCGGGGCGCGTTCCCGGGACCCCGTTTACGCTGGCAGGACTATGACGACTCCAGAGCATGAGCGGCCCGGCCTGAACCGCTTCGAGCGACGCCGGGAGCGGATCGTCGCGGAGGTGCAGGCCAACCGCCGCGGCGAGTACCGCGTGCCGACCTGGGTCTACGCCACCATCCTCGGCCTGATCGTGGCCGGCTGGGTGATCTTCGTCATCGTCGGCTGACGATCCCGTCGGCGATCCGCCGCAGCGCGCGCAGCACCGCCGGCCGGTCCGCCGGGTCGATGTGGTCGAGCACCCATCGGCGCGCGCTCGCCACGTGCGCCGGGTCCGCGCTCTCCGCCTTCTTCAGCCCCACGTCCGTGAGCGCGGCGACGGAGCCGCGCGCGTCGCTGGCGTGCCGCTCGCGGCTGACCATCCCGATCCGCGCGAGATCCCCCACGACGCGGGTGATCCGGCTCGGTGACAGCGCGGTGGCCGCGGCCAGCTCGACCATGCGCAGCCGGTGATCCGGCGCCTCGGAGAGCACGCGGAGGATGGCGAACTCGGTCATCGAGAGGCCCTCGGCGCGGCTCATGTCCTCGTCGAGCACGCGGGGGAGCTGGTGCACCACCTGCGCGAGGGTGCGCCAGACCGCGTCCTCGTCCTGTGTCAGCCGGTCCACCGGCCGATCCTGCCACGGCTTTGTGTGCGTGCGCAAGAAAGGTGCTGAGGGCGACTTTTTGTTGCGCACGCACGTTTCTCGGTGGAGTGTGGGGCTTCGTTCTAAACCGTGAAAGGCGTGATCATGAGTGCTGACCTGGAGCGTCGCGTCCGGCAGATCGAGGACCGGCAGGCGATCAGTGACACCGTCGTCCGGTACGCGGTGGCGATCGATCGCGGAGACTGGGAGCTGTTCGCGGGGTGCCTCACGGAGGTGGTGCACATCGACTTCTCGGACGCGGGGATGCCGGCGGCCGACCTCCCGCGGGAGGCGTTCGTGGCGTTCGCGCGGGAGGCGTTGAGCGGATTCACGGCGCGACAGCATCTCAGCCCCAATCACCTGGTCACGTTCGATCCGGAGGATGCTGACCGGGCGGTCTGCGAGTCGTACATGTACGCGCAGCACCATCTGGCCGGCGCGGAGGGCGGAGATTTCTTCCTGATGCGGGGGTCGTACACGAATCATCTGGTGCGCACGGCCGGCGGGTGGCGGATCGAGCGGCTCGTGCAGCACGTGAGCTGGCCGGAGGGGAACCTGGACCTGCCGAACATGGCGCGGGCACGGGTCGCGTCCTGAGCGGATCGGGTGCTCCGCGCCGGAAATCTCGCCGTATTGCCGTCGGGAACTGATCGTCATCGCGGCTCTGTGAGCCTCAGGCACCTCATTCGCGCGGAATAACGTGCCTGCGGCTCACACCGTGAGGTGATCGCGCGAGGTGCCGGGAATGGGCACGCGGGGTCGGTCATCACGCGGACGCGCGCATCAGCCGTTGAGGGCATGAGCCGTTGCCTGCCCAGGAGGAGAAGGGGCCGGCGGCGCCGATCCGACATCCCGGCCCGCCGTCGCAGATCAAGGACCCGGGACCAGGGAAGCGGCATGGCGGCCGGCGGCCGCGGCGGTGAGGAAGTACGCGTGGTCGGCGTCGAGGTCGCGGCCCATGGTGGACAGTGGCACCGGGCAGGCGCGCAGCGCGGCGTCGAGGCCGTCGGCGGGCACGCGCACGATCCGGTGCCGCCCGGCCAGCGCACGCAGGCCGGACTCGACCTCGTCCGCCACGGACGACGGCAGCGGGTCGGGCACCACCAGGTCGGCGGGCGTCAGGGCGACGCGGCCGTACGCGGTGAGGCTGTGGTGGGAGATGCCGTGGTGGCGGGGGCGCGGGTCGGCGTCGGAGATGCGCAGGGAGCCGACGGCGTGGCCGCCGAGCGTGTTGACGGCGTTGACGGCCTCGCCGACGGAGACGCCGGAGAACCCCCAGCGGGTGCCGGTGCCGAGGTTGCCGGGGCCCTGCGCGACGATCGTGACGTCGGCACCGAGGGCGTGGCGGGCGGCGAGCAGGCCGCTGTGCACGGTGGTCGCCTCGAGGTCGCCGCCGAAGGACTGGCCGGCGGTCACCGTACCGGCGAGGTGGGGTTTGAGGGCCGACAGCGTGCGGGAGAACCAGGCGGGGAGTGCGCCGCCGTCGGTCATCAGGTAGGCGACGCGCGCGCCGGGGCGGTGCGCGACGATGCCGGCCAGGATCGCGGGGAGCGCGGAGTGCAGGTCGGCCAGGACCACGGGCATGCCGTCCAGGTCGTCGGCCTCGGCGAGCACCGCACGGTACGGGGAGGCCTCCTCGTCCGCGCCCATCAGGATCGCCTGCAGCGGCGTGTAACGGGCCTTGACCAGGTGGCCGTGGTCGCGGCCGGACGTGAGGTCCGAGCCGGGGAGGTTGTCCGGCAGCGCGACGACCAGCGCGTACCCGCCGGTGCCGAGGCCCATCTCCAGCGCGCCCACGTTGAGCAGCACCCGGTCGCCGACCGCGGGCTCACCGACCAGCGGGGTGTAGGCCAGGGCCTTGACCGTCTCGCCGTCCACGGTCACGGACAGCTCGCTGGCGCCGTCCCAGGCGCGCCGGAGCGCCGCCACCGTCCCGGACCGCCACCGAATCATGAGGGAAGACCCTATACAGCGCCGCGGGTCGGGTCGAGGAAGACATACGCGATGGTGGGGTATCGCTCGCGGAGGCGGCGTTCGGCCAGGTCGGCGGCGGACTCGAGCTCCGCGCCGGTGGCGGTGTCGGTGAAGTCGACCTTCGCGTTCTCTGGAGGGGCTACGAGGGGCCCGCTTACCCGGATGACGGAAACCTAACCGGATGGGGGATGCCGCGGGGCGCGTCGTCCCGCGCGGCACTGCTACTTTTGCGGGCGTGTCGCGCATCCGCACCGAGCGGTTGGTCAACCTGGTCATCTGCCTCCTGTCCACGCGCCGGTTCCTGACCGCCGCGCAGATCGCCGCGACCGTGCCCGGGTACGAGCACGATCCGGAGGACCCGCGCGAGCACGAGGCGTTCCAGCGCAAGTTCGAGCGGGACAAGGCGGAGCTGCGAGAGCTCGGCGTGCCGCTGGAGACCGGGACGGAGAGCGTGTTCGACGCCGAGCCCGGCTACCGGATCGCCCACCGGGACTACGCGCTGCCGGACATCCCGCTCGAACCGGACGAGGCCGCGGCCGTCGGCATCGCGGGCCGGCTCTGGCAGCATCACGGGCTGGCCGCCGCCGCCTCCTCCGGCCTGGCGAAGCTGCGCGCCGCCGGCATCGACATGGACCCGCAGGCCACGCTGGGTGTGGAGCCGGTCGTCACGGTCGACCCGGCGTTCGCGCCGCTGACCACGGCCGCGCGCGAGCGCCGCGCGGTCGCGTTCGACTACCGGGCGCCCGAGGGCGACGAGCCGGCCACCCGCCGCCTGCAGCCGTGGGGCGTGGTGTGCTGGCGCGGCCGGTGGTACGTGGTCGGTCACGACCTCGACCGCCGCGCGGTGCGCTGCTTCCGGCTGTCCCGGATCGTCGGCAAGGTGCGCCCGTCCGGCCGGCCGGACGCGTTCACGCCGCCCGCGGACCTGGACCTGATCAGCCACGTCTCGCGCTTCTCCGGGCCGGTGGAGTGGACCGGCCGGGCCACGCTGCTGATCACGCCGGGCGTCGGCGCCGGGCTGCGCCGCTGGGCGCGGGTGGTCGAGCCGGGGCGGGGCGACGACCCCAAGGACAAGATCGTCATTCGGTACGCGGACACCGAGCGCCTGGCCGGCACGCTGGTCCGATACGGTCCCGAGGTGCAGGTGCTGGACCCGCCGGAGCTGCGCGACGCGGTCATCCAGCGGCTGAAGGAGTTCGTCGCCCGGACCGAGGAGGTGCCCGCGTGACCACCGCGCCGTCCGCGTCCCGCGCGTCCGCCGACCGGCTCGGCCGCGTGCTCAACCTGGTGCCCTACCTGCTGGCCCGCCCCGGCATCGCGATCGTGGAGGCCGCCGCCGACCTGGGCGTCTCGGAGAAGCAGCTGCGCGAGGACCTGGAGCTGCTCTGGGTCTGCGGCCTGCCCGGCTACGGCCCCGGCGACCTGATCGACATGGCGTTCGACGGCGACAACGTCACGATCACCTACGACGCGGGCATCGGCAAGCCGCTGCGGCTCACGCCGGACGAGGCGCTCGCGCTGGTCGTGGCGCTGCGCATGCTGGCCGAGACGCCGGGCATGGCGAACCGGGACGCGATCGAGCGCGCGCTGGCGAAGATCGAGTCGGCGGCCGGGGCGGACGCGGACGCGCCGGTCGCGGTCCGGATGACCGGCAACTCGAAGAAGGTCGACCGGGTGCGCGGCGCGGTCGAGCGCGGCCGGGCGCTGCGGATCACGTACTACACCGCGTCCCGGGACCAGACCACGGAGCGCGTGGTCGACCCGATCCGGGTGGTGAACGTGGGCGGCTGGGCCTACCTGGAGGCGTGGTGCCGCCGGGCCGAGGCGACGCGGCTGTTCCGGGTGGACCGGATCGACGACTGGACCGAGCTGGACGAGCCCGCCGCGCCGCCGGCCGAGGCGCGCCCGCACGACCTGAGCGCGGGCGTGTTCCGGCCCGGCGCCGAGCTGCCGCTGATCACGCTCCGGGTCGGCCGGTCCGAGCGGTGGATCACCGAGTACTACCCGTGCGAGAACGTGGAGCGCGGCACGTCCGGCGAGGACTGGCTGGTCACCATGCGGGTCACGGACCTGGACTGGGCACGCCGGCTGATCCTGGGCCTGGGCCCGGAGGTGACGGTGGTGAGCCCGCCCGAGCTGATCACCGGCATCCGGGAGCAGGCGGCCGCGGCGCTCGCTGCGTACTCCGTACCCGTTGACTAGGGTTTGGGTCATGGTGTTGTGGATCGTGATCGGTGTGGCGTTGTTCTCGGTGCTGGTGCTGGGGCTGGCCGTGCGCCCGGTGCTGGCGCGCGTGCCGGAGTTGCACCGCGCCGTGCGGCGGCTGCTGCTCAAGCAGGAGGCGCTGGAGCGGCTGCAGGTCCGGGCCGAGGCGCTGCAGGAGCGGACGCTGGCCGTGGCGGAGCAGGCGGGGAAGGCCGCCGACCGGGTCACGGCCATCAAGGCGGGCCTGCCGTAACCGGGCGGCGCTCCGCGATCCTGCCGTCCGGCGGCCTGTTGACGTGCGGTTGCGGGTGGCAGAGACTACGTCCAGCAAAAGGATTCTCACGTCATCCCTGTGCTTGCCCTGTGAAGCGTGCAGGCCTGGTGGCAACGGGCTGATCCGCACGTACGATGGGCACGGCGCCTGATGTCGACGGGCAGCCCTCGACACCGAGTTGGAGTCTGAAATGCAGTTCCTCAAGCCGTGGCACATCATCGTCCTCGTGGTGGTGCTCATCCTCCTCTTCGGCGCGAAGCGGCTGCCCGACGCGGCCCGCTCGCTCGGCCGCTCGATGCGCATCCTGAAGGCGGAGACCAAGAGCATGGTCGACGACGGCAAGGACGCGCCGGACGACCTGGCCGACAAGGCGGACGCGAAGAACGGGCGCGCGCCGCTCCAGGGTGACGTGATCACGCCGCAGACCACGCCCGCGGCCGATCACGTTCGCGACCGCTGATCTGAGCCGTGCGTCTCGCCCTGCCTCGCCGTGACAAGGGGCCGTCCAAGTTCGAGCAGGCGGCCAACGGCGAGATGACCCTGATCGAGCACTTCAGGGAGTTGCGGAGCAGGCTGTTCCGGGCCTCCCTGGCCGTGGTCGTCGGCTTCGGCGTCGGTTTCTGGCTCAGTGACTACGTCTTCGAGCTGCTCAAGCAGCCGTACTGCGACCTGCCCGGCATCCTGGAGCCGGACGGCGGCTGCCCGATGACCCAGCTCGGCCCGGCCGACGGCTTCCTGCTGAAGCTGAAGATCGCGCTCTGGGTCGGACTGATCGTCTCCGGACCGGTGTGGCTCTACCAGCTCTGGGCCTTCATCGCGCCGGGCCTGCACAAGCACGAGCGGGGGTACGCGTACGCGTTCGTCGCGATCGCCGCGCCGCTGTTCACCGGCGGTGCCGTGCTGGCCTACTTCGTGGTGGAGAAGGGCCTGCTGTTCCTGTTGCAGTCCGGCGTCACCGGCCTGGACACGCAGCTCGAGGTCACGCGGTACATCTCGTTCGTCACCAGCCTGATCCTGCTGTTCGGCGTCGCGTTCCTGTTCCCGCTGCTCGCGCTGATGCTGAACGTCGTCGGGATCACCAGCGGCAAGCGGCTGCTGTCCTGGTGGCGCATCGCGGTGTTCGCGTTCTTCCTGTTCGCGGCCGTCGTCACCCCCACGCCGGACCCGTTCGGCATGACCATCCTGGCCCTCGCCCTCTCCGTGCTGTACTTCATGGCGGTCGGCGTGGCCCTGCTCAACGACAAGCGCCGCGGCCGCGGCAAGTCGCTGTACGAGGGCCTCGACGACGACCAGGTGTCACCGCTCGACCTGGGCGACGCCGAGCCGGTCACCGCGGGCAGCCGGGTCGGCGCGAGCGAGCCGGTCACCGCCAGCGGCCCGGTGTCCGCCTCCGGCCCGATCGAGCCGATCGAGCCGGTCCGTCCGACGCCGATCGAACGGCGCTTCGACGACATGACCTGATCCGGCACCTTCCGCACGATGACGCGGCCGGCAGCGTTCCCGCTGCCGGCCGCGTCCGTGTGCGCACCGCGCGGGTCCGGGCCGGCCGGCGGTGAAGGTGTTACCGTCGAGAGAAGCCTCGGGCACACGAGGCGATGACGAAGGCCTCCGAGCCACCCGGCTCGGGGGCCTCCACCGTCTCAGGCGCCGGTCGGCGCGACCAGGTCGGTGAAGCCCAGCCGGGTCACGTTCTCGCGCATCGCGGCGAGCATGCGGGCCGAGATGCCGCCGCCGCGCAGGTCCGGCCGGATCGCGATCTCCAGCGCGGAGACGATCGTGGGCGTGCCGCCCCGGAGGCGGTCGTGGGCCGCGCGCAGGATCGCCCAGTCCCACCCGGTCTCGGGCAGCCCGTCCGCGAGGTCACCGTCGAACGAGAACGGCACGGAGAACCCGTGCGCGACCGGCTCGCCGGTGGCCCGGTCCACCGCGACCAGCGCATGCTCCGGGAACGCGTCCTTGCAGTCGGTGTAGTACAGCGCGGAGACCGGGTCGTGCCGCATGAACTCCGGCCACAGCCCTTCCAGGCGGTCGTCCAGCTCGCGGCGCGCGGGGTCGTCGGCGACGGAGGCGATGTCCAGGTCCAGGCTCATCGGCCGAGGTTAATTCGTCAGCGCCAGCGTGGCCCAGAGGCCGTTGGCGCGGCCCGGCTCGGCGGCCGGGAGGACCAGCGTGGCCAGGCCGGCCTTGACCGCGCCCGCGTCCGCGGCGGAGTCGCCGACCATCAGGGCGCGCTCCGGCGGGACGCCGATCATCTTGCAGGCCTTCTCGAAGATCTGCGGGTCCGGCTTGATCCGGCCGACCTCGTAGGACAGCACGAACGCGTCCACGTACCGGTCGAGGCCCCAGGCGGCGAAGTGCGGGCGGATGTCGAAGCCGATGTTGCTGACCACCGCGATCGGCACGCCGCGCTCGTGCAGCGCGGCCAGCGTGGCGGCGGCGTCCGAGTACGGCGCCCAGCCCGCCGGCACCAGCAGCCGCTCGTAGAGCGCCTCCGCGAAGCCGGCTATCCCGGAGTCCACAGTGTCGGCGAGCCCGGTGTACGCGGCCCGGTGGCAGTGCGCGTACAGGTCGCGCTCGGCCCACACCTCCGCGAGCTGCGGCGGGATGCGCCGGGGGAGCGGCCCGCCGGCCCGGCCCGCGGTGATCAGCCGGTCGGCCAGCGCGGTCGCGCGGCCCGGGTCGAGCGCCGCGCCGCACGCGCCCGCGGCCGCGAGGACCCAGTCGACCGGCGGCTCCACCTGGGCGAGCGTGCCGTGGAAGTCGAAGAGGATGCCCTCGATCGCTCGTGGCGGCTCCACCTCCGCCGGGCTCGTCCCGTTCGAACGCTCGTCGTGATCCGCCACGTCGTGAACCATATCTGGTGGTGCTCCACGGCCCTCCTCACGGTGCGTACCGCCATCGCGCCGCGCCGTGTGACCAGGCCCGCCGGAAAAGAGAAAAGCCAAGATCGTGGGGCCTCGGCTAATGTTGAGCACGTGACATCTCCCGCTGAGCGGTATGCGGCGTCTCGCCGGCGGGCCGCGGAGTCCGCGAAGTTCCCCCGTCTGGATGACTTCTCCACCGACCTGGGCTTCGACCTCGACGACTTCCAGCGGGAGGCGTGCCAGGCGCTGGAGCGCGGCAGCGGCGTGCTGGTCTGCGCCCCGACCGGCGCGGGCAAGACCGTGGTCGGCGAGTTCGCGGTGCACCTGGCGCTGACCGCGGACACCCGCAAGAAGTGCTTCTACACCACGCCGATCAAGGCGCTCTCCAACCAGAAGTACCACGACCTCGTCGACCGGTACGGCGCGGCGAACGTCGGCCTGCTGACCGGCGACAACGTCATCAACGGCGACGCGCAGGTGGTCGTGATGACCACCGAGGTCCTGCGGAACATGCTGTACGCCGGGTCCGCCGCGCTGGACGGCCTGGCGTACGTGGTGATGGACGAGGTGCACTACCTCGCCGACCGGTTCCGCGGCGCGGTCTGGGAAGAGGTGATCATCCACCTGCCCTCGACCGTCACGCTGGTGTCGCTGTCGGCCACCGTGTCCAACGCGGAGGAGTTCGCGGACTGGCTGGTCACCGTGCGGGGCCACACCGAGGTCGTGGTCTCCGAGCACCGCCCGGTCCCGCTCTGGCAGCACATGCTGGTCGGCCGCCGGATGTTCGACCTGTTCCACGACGCGGACGCGGCCCGCAAGCACGACGTGCACCCGGAGCTGCTGCGCTACACGCGTGAGCAACTGCGCCGGCTGGAGATGGGCGACCGTACGCACGGGCCCGGCTGGGGCGGCGGGCGCGGCGGGCGGAACAAGCGGTGGCAGCCGCCGCTGCGCTTCGACGTGATCGAGCGGCTCGAGCGCGCCGACCTGCTGCCCGCGATCATCTTCGTGTTCAGCCGGGCCGGGTGCGCCGCCGCCGTGCAGCAGTGCATGGCCGCCGGGCTGCGCCTGACCACGCCGGACGAGCGCGAGGAGATCCGGGCGATCGTCGAGGAGCGGATCACCGCGATCCCCGGCGAGGACCTGACCGTGCTCGGCTACTGGGAGTGGCTGGACGCGCTGGAGCGGGGCCTGGCAGCGCACCACGCCGGCATGCTGCCCGCGTTCAAGGAGGTCGTGGAGGAGCTGTTCGTCCGCGGCCTGGTCAAGGCGGTCTTCGCCACCGAGACGCTGGCGCTGGGCATCAACATGCCGGCCCGGTGCGTGGTGCTGGAGCGGCTGGTCAAGTACAACGGCGAGGCGCACGTCGACCTCACACCGGGGGAGTACACGCAGCTCACCGGCCGGGCCGGGCGCCGCGGCATCGACGTGGAGGGGCACGCGGTCGTCGTCTGGTCGCCGGAGGTCGACCCGAGGCACGTGGCCGGGCTGGCCTCCACCCGGACGTACCCGCTCAAGAGCTCGTTCCGCCCCTCCTACAACATGGCGGCGAACCTGGTCGGCAGCGTCGGCATCGCCCGGGCCCGCGAGCTGCTGGAGTCGTCGTTCGCGCAGTTCCAGGCGGACCGCTCGGTCGTCGGCCTGGCCCGCCAGGTGCAGAACAACGTCAAGACCATCCAGGGGTACGACGACGAGGTGCGCTGCCACCACGGCGACTTCAACGAGTACTTCGGGCTGCGGGTGGCCATCGCGGACCGGGAGCGCGCGATCGCCCGGCAGGGGCAGGCGCAGCGCCGCGCGGAGACCGCCGCGTCCCTGTCCAAGCTGCGGCCCGGCGACGTCATCCGCATCCCGTCCGGCCGGCGCGCCGGACTGGCCGTGGTGATCGACCCGGGCGTGGGCGGCTTCGGCGAGCCCAAGCCGATGGTGCTCACCCAGGACCGCTGGGCCGGCCGGGTGCCGGCCAGCGACTTCCCCGGCCTGGTCGAGGTGCTGGACCGGGTGCGGGTGCCGAAGAACTTCAACCCGCGCTCGCCCGCCGCCCGCCGCGACCTGGCCGCGGCCGTCACCGCGACCGGCCTGGACCGGCGCGAGGGCCGGCGCAATCGCACCCGCTCCGGCGCGGCCGACGACCACGAGCTGTCGCTGCTGCGCATCCAGATGCGCCAGCACGCCTGCCACCAGTGCCCGGACCGGGAGGAGCACGCGCGCTGGGCCGAGCGCCGGCACCGGCTGGAGCGGGACACCGACGCGCTGCGGGACAAGGTCGCGGGGCGGACCGGCTCGCTGGCCCGGACCTTCGACGCGGTCTGCGGCATGCTCACCGTGCGCGGATACCTCTCCGAGTCCGGCGAGGTCACCGACGCCGGGCGCATGCTGGCCCGGATCTGGACGGAGACGGACCTGCTGGTCGCGGAGTGCCTGCGGCGCGGCACCTGGGAGGGCCTGGCCCCGGCGGAGCTGGCCGCGGCCGTGTCGGTCGCGGTCTACGAGGCGCGGCGCGAGGGTGACGAACGCGCGTCGGTGCCGCGCGGCCCGGTGGCGGACGCGGTGGAGGCGACCACGAAGATCTGGGCCGAGCTGGAGGCCGAGGAGGCGTCCCGCGGTCTGGAGCTGACCCGCGAGCCCGACCTCGGCTTCGTCTGGCCGATCTACCGGTGGGCGCGCGGCGAGTCGCTGGAGCGCGTGCTGGCCAGCGGCCACAACCTGGACGGCGACATGCCGGCCGGCGACTTCGTCCGGTGGGCGCGCATGGTGGTGGACCTGCTCGGGCAGATCTCCCAGGCGGCCGGCGCGTCCGAGGACGTACGCACCACCGCCCGGCAGGCGATCGGCGTGGTCAACCGGGGGGTCCTGGCCTACAACGCGGTGTCCTGAGCGGGCTCGTCCGATCCGCGGGTCACCGTCCGGAGCCGCCGCTTCCGCCAGGTGCGGTGGCTCCGCCGTCACCGGCTTCGCGCCGAAGACCGGGTCGTAACCGGCGGCATCTGAAATCCCGGCCCGGGTTTCTGTACCGCCGTTATATAACGCTGATATTTTCCGGGCATGAGCCCACGGACCGCCGACCCCGCACTCCGCACCCGGCTGATCGAGACCGCCGCCCGGATCATCGCCGAGGAGGGCCCGGCCGCGCTCACCAGCCGCCGGCTCGCGGCCGAGGTCGGCGCCTCCACCATGGCCGTGTTCAGCCGATTCCCGAGCATGGCCGCGCTGCACCGGGCGGTCCGCGAGGAGGGCTTCGGCCGGCTCAACGCGCGGCTGGACGCGCTGCCCGTCTCGGCCGATCCCGTGGCCGACCTGGTCGCGGCCGGCGACGTGCTGTTCACCGACGGCGTGCGCAGTCCACACCTGCACCGCGCGATGTTCGTCGACCGCCCGCCGGAGGACGACGACCTCGGCGTGGGGACCTATCGCCGGCTGGTCGCGCTGGTCCGCCGGTGCGTCGCCGCCGGCCGGTTCCCGGAGGCCGGGCAGCTGCCCGCGGCGGCGGAGATGTGGGCCGCGCAGCTGTGGAGCATGCGGCAGGGCCTGGTCGCGATGGCCGTCGCCGGGCTGCTCCCGCTCGACCAGGTGCGCTTCGTGCTCGACGACATGACGCTGCGGCTGCTGGTCGGCTACGGCGACGATCCGGCCCGTGCGCGGGCATCGATGGCACCGGGAAGGACGAACGATGAGTAACCGATTCGACCAGCTGTGGGAGCGCACCGGTGGCTTCCCCGGCCTCGTGCAGTCGTCCCTGCCGCCGGTCGCGCTGGTCGCGGCCAACGGGCTGTGGGGGCTCTACCCGGCGCTCGCCACCGCGGTCGCCGTGGCCCTGGCGGTCGCGCTGTGGCGCGCGTACCGTGGCCAGTCGCTGCGCCCCGCCGCCGGCGGCCTGATCGGCGTGGCGGTCTCCGGCCTCCTGGCCGCGCGCAGCGGCGAGGCCCGCGACTTCTTCCTCGCCGACATCGCCTGGTACGGCGTGGCCGCACTGCTGCTGACGATCTCGATCCTGATCCGCCGGCCGCTGGTCGGCGTGGTCTGGAGCGCGATCCGCGGCGCCGGGCCGTCCTGGCGCCACGACCCGGCGTCGCTGCGCGGCTACGACCTCGCCACGGCGGTCCTGGCCGTCGTCTTCGCGATCCGGTTCATCGTGCTCCAGCGACTGTACGAACGGGACGAGGTGCTGTGGCTGACGGTCTCGAAGATCGCGATGAACTATCCGCTGTGGGCGCTGGCCCTGGTGGTCGCGGTGTGGGCGGCGCGGCGCTCTGACCGGCGGCTCGCCTATTGCACGGCGGGCTGAGCGGTGCGGGGCCCGGCCCGCCGACGTCTCGCGGCGCGGCCGGGCCTTCGCCGGGCGGCCTTCACCCCACCCGCGGTCGAACGGACTCGCCGGCGTCCGGAATTCCGGCGTTTCGGGTGTCTCCGGCGGGCCGGCGGTCTCGGTGGCGCCGGTCTCAGCGGCGGGTGAGGACGAAGACCGGGATCACGCGGTCGGTCTTGGTCTGGTAGGTGGCGTAGTCGGGCCAGGCGGCGCAGGCCCGTTCCCACCACTCCGCCCGCTCCTGGCCGTGGACCTCGCGGGCGTCGTAGTCGTGCCGGTCCGCGCCGTCCTGGAGTTCGACGTGGGGGTGGGCGATCAGGTTGTGGTACCAGACCGGGTGTTTCGGCGAGCCGCCCATCGAGGCGACCACCGCGTACCGGCCGTCGTGCTCGACGCGCATCAGCGGGGTCTTGCGCAGCTTGCCGGTCCGGGCGCCGACCGAGGTGAGCACGACGATCGGGCGGCCACGCAGGTCATTGCGTTCGGCCCCGGCCGTCGCCTCGAACGTGTCGGCCTGCTCACGTGCGAAACGGGCGGGGCTGGGAGCATAGTCACCGGTCAGAGGCATGATCCGATCGTAGTCAAAGCAGGGGACGGGATGGTTGCATGGAACGGATTCGGGTGCTGGTGTCGGGTCGCGTCCAGGGCGTCTCGTACCGTGACACCTGCCGCCGGGAGGCGGAGCGGCACGGCCTGACCGGCTGGGTCCGCAACCTGCCGGACGGGCGCGTGGAGGCGGTCTTCGAGGGCTCGCCCGACGCGGTGCGCCGCATGGCCGACTGGTGCCGCGGCGGGCCGCCGCACGCCTCGGTCACCGACGTCACCGAGATCGCGGAGGCCCCGGAGCACCTCACCGGCTTCGCGGTGGCCGGGTAGACGCTCACCGGCTTCGGCGTGCGTAGCGCGTCGCCGCCGCGGGTCGCCCGCGGTGCCGTCGCGCGTTCCCGGGCGTCTCCGGTGCTGTGATCGCGTCCGGGGAACGTCGATGACCCACCGGATCGGGTGGTGCGGCCACCACCCGCCCGGGCGGTGCGGTGTCGGGTCTTGGTCGCAGCGGGCCGGGAGCGGGGAGCCGCGGGTCATCGTGAGGGATGCGCACTCTTCGATTCATGATCACGGCGTTGGCCGGGGCGGCACTGCTGGTGCCCGGGTCCGCCGCCACCGGGTCCGAGCGGCCGGCCGCGGGGGCCGCGGCCGCTCAGACGGTCGCGCTGACGTTCGACGACGGACCGCACGCGACGTACACCCCGCAGATCCTCGACGTCCTCGCCGCCGAAGGCGTCACGGCCACGTTCTGCCTGGTCGGAACGCAGGCGCAGCGCAATCCCGCGCTGGTCCGGCGGATCGTGGCCGAGGGGCACCGGCTCTGCAACCACTCGATGCGGCACGACAACCTGTCCACCTGGACGGCCGCGCAGATCGAGGCCGACCTGCTGGCCGCGAACGCGGCGATCCGGGCCGCGGCGCCCGGCGCGCCGATCCCGTACTTCCGCGCGCCCTACGGCGCCTGGGGCCCGTCCGCGACCGTCGCCGCCGGCCTCGGCATGGCCCGGCTCGGCTGGACCGTCGACACCCGCGACTGGAGCCGCCCCGGCACCGACGCGATCGTGGCCGCGGTGCAGACCCAGCTACGCCCCGGCGGCATCGTCCTGATGCACGACGGCGGCGGCGACCGCTCCCACACCGTCCAGGCCCTCACCATCCTCATCCCACTCCTCCGCGACTCCGGCTGGACCTTCACGGTCCCACCGACCCTCGCCACCCTTTAGCGCCCGCCTGCACCCGCGGGTGCGGGTGTCCCGGTCACGGTGCCCGCGGGATTGCACGTTCGCGGTGCCGCTGGTGCTCGGGATTGAGACATGGGCGCTCCGCGCCCGAAATTTCGCTATGTCGCCGACGCGATGATCGTCCACTGTGGCGATGTGAGGCTCAGGCACGTTATTCGGGCCGAATAACGTGCCTGAGCCTCACAAGGTGGGCGATCGGCCCGGTCAGCGGGAAGATCACGACCCCGGCGATGGACACGAGTCCCGGGTCGTGCGGTCGGCGCGCCACGGATCGCGCCGAGTCCGGTCTCCGGTGGTGATTGCGGCGCGTCCCGGTTGCGCCGAGTCCGGCGTCTGATCGCGATCGCGGCGCGCCACGGTGTCGCGAGGGCGCGTCGGGGTTGGGGTGACCAGCGGCGGGACCGGAAGGGAGGAGCGCCAGCGACGACCGGGGCCCGCGGGAGCATGCGGACCGCGGCCACGCCGGAAGCGGGAATATGAAGGTCCTGAAAAAGATCGTCAGGCGCCGACCAGGCGTGCCGTGGGCAGCAGGTTGAGGTCGCGGATGGCGTTGCGCAGGTCGTCGGGCCAGAGCCAGAGGCGGTACTCGGGGGTGACGCGGAAGTAGTCCTCGGGGCCGAAGAGTTCGCGGGTGCGCATGTCGGCGCAGTAGCGTTCGCGCCAGGCGCGGGGGCTGCCGGTCAGGTCGCGGCCCTCGACCAGGGTGCGGGTGATCTGGAAGAGGCGTTCCATCGAGCGGTACTCGTAGGCGAGCAGCGTCTCGGCGGATTCCCAGATGCCGCGTGCGGCGGTGCGGGCCTCGGTGGCGGCCTCGATCAGCAGGGCCAGGTCGGCGGCGCCGGGGATGGAGGGGTGGATCACGAACGGGGCGGCCCAGCCGGCGCGGACCAGGTCGAGGTTGAACGTGGAGCGCTGCTCGCGGGTCATGGTGCGGCGCTCGGCGGCGGAGTAGTCCGGCGCGACGTAGGCGAGCAGCCGGTGGTTGGTGTCGAACGGCGCGTCCGCGGTGCGCACGAACAGGTTGCGCCGGGTGCCGTCCGGCCTGGTCAGACGGGTCATGATGTTGTTCTTGCTGAACTCGGACGCGGCCTTGCCCTGGGTGAAGTGCAGCGTGCCGGCGTGCCCGGTCTCCAGCCGCGGCTTCAGGTGGTCGGCGAGCGCGTCGTCGATCGGCGCGCGGCCCTCGTCCATCCAGGCCGCGAGCTGCTTGAAGTTCTGATCGATCGCGGCGGCCCGGTCCTCCGACCGCGCGGTCACCTCCGGCGTGTCGACGCTGAGCATACGGACCGGCATCCGGAGGTTCGGGGTGTCACCGTCGGTGACGTCGACGAGCGCCTTGGCGCCCAGGTTCGGCATCGAGGCGCCGTCCGGCGCCCAGAGGATCTGCACGGGGTCCATGGTGGGTTCGCCTGCCTGCGGAAGGGATGCTGTCGCCCCAGTGCAGCACCGGCCGCGCTCGCCCGGCAGCCACCTGCCGAAAGCCGACCCGATCGGGTCCCATTTGAAGACATTGTGCATTCCCGCTTCCGGCGGGTCCGGTTCCGCATGCTCCCGCGGGCACCGGTCGTCGCTGGCGCTCCTCCCTTCCGGCTCCGTGGCGGGCCGGGGCGAGCCGCGCGATCCGTGATCACGCAGCGTGAGTGCCGCGGCGCCGGTCCGGCGGCGCGCACGCGAAGGCCCCCTACCGATGCGCCGGAAGGGGGCCTTCGTCGTACGGCGAGAGGGGATCAGTTCTCGCCGACGGGGTTGCCGTTCGCGTCGTACGCGGCGCCCTCGGCATCGGCGTCCTCCGCGGCGGCCTCGTCCTCCGCACCGGCCTCGGCCTCATCCTCGGCACCGGCCTCGCCCTCGGCACCGGCCTCGGCGCCCGCGTCACCGGCGTCCTCGGCGCCGACGCCCGCGGCGGCCTTGGCCTCGGCCAGCGCCAGGCACGCCTCGAAGAAGACGGTCTGCGCGTCCGCGACGGCCTGCTCGGCCGCGGCGGCGTCCTCGGCGGCGGCGTCCTCACCCGCGGCCTCGTCCTCGGCGGCGTCCTCCGCGCCCGCGCTCGCCTCGGCGCCCGCGCTCGCCTCCGCTTCGGCCTCCTCCTCGGCCTCGGCCTTGGCGGCCCAGCCGGCGGCCATCTCCGCGGACTTCTTCGCCGACTTCGTGGCGGCGGCGATCTCCTTCTCCGCCTGCTCCTTGGCGGCGGCGTCCTCGGCGGACTCGCTCTCCTCGGGGGCCGCGGTCTCCTCGGCGGCGGCGTCACCCTCGCCCGCCACCTCCTCCTGCGCGTCCTGCAACGCGGCCGCGAAGACGTCGCACGACTCGTCCAGCGCGGTGGCCGCGGCCTGAGCCGCCTCCACCGCGTCGCCGCCGCCCTCCGGCGCGAGTTCCTCGCCGTCACAGAGCACCACGCCGCCGTTGATCTCGACCGCGGCGCAGTCGGAGACGTCGAACTGCTGCCCCTCGACGTTGATCACGTGTGCGGCGGCGGCCGCGTTCTTGTTCTCACCGGCATTGGCGAGGCCGAGGCCCGTGACGCCGGCCACCACGATCGCGCCCGCGACGGCAGCCGCGCCGATCGCCTTGCGGTTCTTCAGGGTGCCGTATCGCCATTGCATCTCTTCCACCACTCCCAGCGGGCTCGGATTCATGAACGTGCGCGCACCGGGTCCTACGCGGCCCGCGGCCCGGACGGTTCAGGGCCGGCCGGAATCAGCGCCGATTCACCCATACGGGGGCGTATGCATCTGGCAGATCATGGTCGTTGACCGAGGAGACATCGATGTATAGGGTCTGGCGGTCACCGGCAGAGGAGAGGGATGTCCGTCACACCACTGTCCCTGCCGAGCCCGCCGGACCGCGCGCCCGAGTTCGGCCAGGACGCGCTCATCGTGTGCGAGAGCCTGGTCCGCATCTACCAGACCGGCTCGATCGAGGTGCAGGCGCTGCAGGGCCTCGACCTGACCGTGGAGCCGGGGGAGATGGTCGCGGTCGTCGGCGCGTCCGGCTCCGGCAAGTCCACCCTGCTGTCCATCCTCGCCGGTATCGACGCGCCCACCGCGGGCCGCGCCCGGGTCGACACGTGGAACCTGCTGGACATGTCCCGCGCGGACCGGGTGCGCTACCGGCGGCACACGGTCGGGTTCGTGCGGCAGCAGACCGCCAGCAACCTGGTGCCGTACCTGACGGCGCGCCAGATGGTGGACCTGCCGATGACCGCGGCGCGCACGCCCGCCCGCGAACGGAAGGCGCGCGCCGCGGAGCTGCTGGACATGCTCGGCGTGGGGGACCTGGCCGACCGGCGCCCCGCGCAGCTCTCCGGCGGGCAGCAGATGCGGGTGGCGATCGCGGTCGCGCTGGCGAACCGGCCGCGCGTGCTGCTGGCCGACGAGCCCACCGGCGAGTTGGACACCGCCACCTCGGCCGAGGTCTTCGGCGCGCTGCGCGACGTCAACCGCGCGCTCGGCGTCACGATCGTGGTGGTCACGCACGACCCGGAGGTCAGCGGCCAGGTGGAGCGCACGGTCGCGATCCGGGACGGGCGGACCAGCAGCGAGGTGCTGCGCCGCGCCGCCGTGAACGGCGACGGCGACAGCGAGGTGATCGCGGAGGAGTACGCGGTGATGGACCGCGCCGGACGCGTGCAGGTGCCACGCGAATACCGCGAGGCGCTGGCGCTCACCCGCCGCGTCCGCCTCGCCCTGGAGTCCGACCACGTCTCTATCAAGCGGGACGATTCATGAGCGAGATTTCGAGCGAATCATTGGCTCAGCGCCGACCACGCCGGAACCGCGGCGCCGAGGTGGGTCCGGCATGACCATTTTGACGGTACGGAACGTCAGCCGGCGGTTCGGCAGCGGTGAGGGCGTGGTGCACGCGCTGCGGGACGTGTCCTTCGACGTCGAGCCCGGCACCATGGTGGCGCTGGTCGGCCGCTCCGGGTCCGGCAAGACCACGCTGCTCAACGTGATCGGTGGGCTGGATCGGCCGGACGAGGGCACGGTGCACGTCGACGGCGTGGAGGTCACCGCGCTGGACGAGGACGGCCTGGCCCACCTGCGGCGGGAGCGCGTGGCGTACGTGTTCCAGACGTTCGGCCTGATCCCGGTGCTGTCCGCGGCCGAGAACGTGGGCGCGCCGCTGCGGCTGGCCCGCACCCCCGCCGCGGAGCGGGAGAGCCGCGTCGCGCTGCTGCTGGAGCTGGTCGGGCTGGCCGGCCACGCGGCGCAGCGGCCCGGCGAGCTGTCCGGCGGCCAGCAGCAGCGCGTCGCGATCGCCCGCGCGCTGGCGGCGAGCCCCCGGCTGCTGATCGCGGACGAGCCGACCGGCCAGCTCGACGCGGAGACCGGCCTGGCCGTGATGGCGCTGCTGCGCGGCATCGTCGAGTCCGAGGGCGTGACCGCGCTGGTCTCCACGCACGACCCGGTGATGATGGCGCTGGCCGACCGTGTCATCAACATCCACGATGGCCGAGTGGAATGACGTTCCTCGTCAGGCGCGCCCGCGCGCAGTGGCCGCTGCTGGCCGCGCTGCTGGCCGTGGTCACGGTGGGCGTCACGCTGCTGGGCGTCTGCGCGCTCCTGATCACCCGTACCGGTGAGCGCGCGGTGGAGACCGCGGCGGCGCGCGCCGTCGCGGAGGAGACGGACGTGACCGCGTACACGGTGACCGTGGGCGGGCCGGACGCGCGGTCGGTCATCGAGGACACCGGCGGCGTGCTGACCGACGCGCTGGCGCCGCTGCCGGCCACGCTCTCCACCCGCGCGTCCACGCTGCTGCGGCCGCTGCCGAGCGTGCCGAAGGGCGGCGACTTCCCGTCCCAGGGCTACCTGTCCGCGGTCTCCGACCTGGCGTCGCGGGTCGAGGTGGTGGAGGGCCGGCTGCCCGCCGCCGGGTACGAGACCGCGGTCTTCACCAGCACCGCCACCCAGCTCGGCATCGACGTCGGGGACCGGCTGCCGTTCGGCGTGGAGACCTCCCCGGCGCGCCCGGCCGGGTTCGAGGTCACCGTGGTCGGCGTCGTCGCGCCGCTGCCCGGCACCGGCTGGGACCGCGACCCGCTGGCCGCCGCCGGGTTCAACCCCGCCTACAACGACGGGCGGTTCCAGCGTCCGCTCGCCACGTACGGCCCGTTCCTGGTCGGCCTGGAGACTTTGCTGGGCACCGGTTCCTCGCTGGACCGGCTGGACGTCACCGCGCACCCGGACCTGTCCGGTGCGGACCGGCGCGACCTGGACGCCGTCGAGGCCCGGGTGCGCGCCGCGGACCGGCGGCTCGGCGGCGTGCTCGGCGACCGCGTCGAGATCGAGCGGATCGCCACGAACCTGCCCCGCACGCTCGCCGCCGCGGACGAGCAGCAGCAGGTCACCACGGCCACGGTCGCGTCCGTCGCGATTCTCGGTTCGGTGCTGACCGCGACCGCGCTGGCGCTGGCCGGGCGGCTGACCGCGGGCGTCCGTACCGTGGAGACCTCGCTCCTGACCGCGCTCGGCTTCAGCCGGCGGCAGCTGGCGGCCACCGCGGTCACCGAGTCGCTGCTGATCGCCGGGCTGGCGGTGGCGATCGGCGTGCCCGCGTCGTCCGGGCTGCACGCGAGCCTGACCCAGCTGCCCGCGCTGCGTGACGCCGGGCTGGCGGAACGCCCGGCCGTCACCGTGATCCAGGTGCTGGCGGTCGCCGGCGGCGCGCTCGCGCTGACCGCGGTGCTGGTGTCGCTGGCGCTGCGCCCGGTCACCGAGGTCCGCGCCCGCCGCGGCCGGGCTGAGCTGCTGGCCCGCTCCGGCGCGGACGTGCTGCTGGTCGCCTTCGCCGGGATCGGGCTGTGGCAGCTGTGGTCGCAGCCGGCCGAGGCCGAGGGCGGTCAGGACGCGGTACGCGTCCTCGCCCCCGCGCTGCTCCTGCTCGCCGGCGCCGCGCTCGCGCTCCGGCTGGTTCCGCCCGCGCTCGCGCTCGCGGACCGGCTGGCCCGGCGCGCCCGCGGTTTCGTCGTCCCGCTCGCCGCGTTCGAGGCCGCGCGCCGGCCGCAGGCGGTCGCGGCCGGGCTGCTGGTGGGGCTGGCCTGCGCGGCCGGCACGTTCGGCGTCGGGTTCGACGCCACCTGGCAGCGGTCCCAGCACGATCAGGCCGCGCTCGGCGTCGGCACCGACCTGGCGATCACGCTGGACTCCCGGGCCGCGCCCGGTCAGGGCGCCGCCGTGGTGGCCGCGACCGGCGGCACCGCGGCCGCGGTCACGGACCGGCCGGTCTCGGTCGGGCAGTGGCTCGGCAGCGGCGGCGACGCGCCCCGGCTGGTCGCGGTCGACACCGCGCACGCCGGTGAGCTGCTGCGCGGCCGGCTCGACGGCGGGCGCACCTGGGGCGACGTCGGCGCCGCGCTGACGCCGCCGCCCGCGCCCGCGGGCGTGCCGGTGCCGGCCGGCACCGCGATCTCGCTGCGCGGCACGAACACCAGCTCGACGCCGGTCTCGGTCACGCCGCGGCTGATCTTCCAGGACCGGTCCGGGGTACGCGTGCCGTGCCTCGCCGACCCGGTCCCGCTGGACGGCGCCGAGCACCCGCTGCCCGGCTGCGTGCCCACCGACGGCCTCACGCTGGTCGCGGTCGCGCTGCCGGTCAAGGCCGCCTGGGAGTCCGTGTTCGAGGGCCTGACCGGCGCGGGCGGCGACGCGGACGCCGGGACGATCGCGGTCGAGCTGACGCTCCCCGGTGTCACCGGCGCGGCCGGGGCGCCGTGGCGGGCGCACTCGGCCGGCCCGGTGCCGGAGATGCTCAGCGGCCAGACCGCGACGTTCGCCGGCGAGGTGCTCCGGCTGGGCGCGGAGGTGTCGCTGGCCGGCGCGCCGGACGCGGCGCGGACGCTGGTCGCCGCCGTGTTCGACGCGCCCGCGCCCGTGCCGGTCGCGATCTCCGCCCGGTTCGCGGACGAACTGGGCGTCGGGCCGGGCGACCCGCTCTCCGTCACGGTCGGCATCACGCCGGTGAGCGTGCGGGTGGTGGACGTCGTACCGACCGTGCCGTCCGCGCCGGGCGCCGGCGCGCTGCTGGCGGACGCGGACTGGCTCTCCCGCGCGCTGGTCGTGCACAGCGGCGAGGCGACGCCGCCGGTGGACGCGTGGTGGGCCGGCGGCGTCACGCCCGGCGCGGCCGAGCGGGCCGCGGCGCTGCACCTCGGCGCGGTGCTCACCCGGGACGGCGAGGCCGCGCGGCTCACCGGCGGGCCGCTGCGCGCCGGGCTGCCGGCCACGCTGCGGCTGCTGGTACCCGCGGCGGCGTTGCTGCTGCTGGCCGGCGTGATCCTGCACGTCACCTGCGACCTTCAGGTGCGGGCGCTGGAGGTGGCGCGGTTGCGCGGGCTCGGCATGACCCGGCGGGAGATCCGGCGCGTGCTGCTCGGCCAGCACGCGGGCGTCCTGACGCCGCTGATCGTGGCCGGGACACTGGTCGGCGCGCTGGCCACGGTGCTGGTCGCGCCGCCGCTGGTGCGCTCGGACACCGGCGCCGCGCCGACCCCGGCGGCGCTGCCGTACTGGCCGTGGCTCGCCGAGGCCGCGCTGTTCACCGCGCTGCTGGCCGCATGCCTGCTGGCGGTGGCCGTGGTGGTCGCGGTGCAGGCCCGGCGCGCGGACGCGGCCCACCTGCGGGTGGCGTCGTGAGGCCGGCTCCGCACTGGCCGAGCGTCGCCGGCCGGGCGCGCGCCGACGCCGGTCCGCTCGCGCTGGTCGCGGTGGTGGTCGCGGTCGCGGCGCTGCTGACCGGCGCGGTGCCGCCGCTGGTGCGGGCCACGGCGGACGCCGCGGTCCGGGACGCGGTGCGCCGCGCCGGCACCGAGGCGACCATCCGCGTGCAGGCCGGGTGGGAGCCGGACGACGGCCCGACCGGCCGGGTCCGCCAGCCGGAGCTGAGCGCGGACGTGGACTCGGTCCGCCGGCTGACCGTGGCCGGCCTGAGCCCGGACGTGGAGGAGCTGGTCAAGCCGCCGATCGCGTCCGTGATCAGCGACAGCCTGACGATCAAGGGCGGCACCGAGCCGCGCACGGTCCAGCTCGTCTATCTGGCGAACACGCCGGAGGCCGGGGGCGGGCCCGAGGTCACCTGGATCGCCGGCGCCGCGCCCGCCGCCACCGCGGAGGGCGTCGCGGACGTGCGGTACAACGAGGAGTGGACGGTCCAGGCCGGGCTGTCCGAGTCGGCCGCCGCCGCGCTCGGCGTCCGTCCCGGTGACCGGATCGAGGCCCAGGACACCGACTCCAACCGCAAGGAGATCCTGGTCAGCGGCGTCTTCCGGCCGGTCGACCGGAACGATCCGGCGTGGCGGCTGGCGCCGGCCGCGCTCGACCCGGTGGCGGGTGCGGACGGTGTCGGCATCACCCGGTACGGCGCGCTGCTCTCCCGCGACTCGCTGCCGGACGCCCGGCTCGCGCTCACCGCCGAACAGCTCAACCGGACGATCTGGCTCACCCCGGACACGGACACGCTCACCTGGGCCGCGGCCGAGCGGCTCGCCGCCGCCGTGATCACGCTCAAGGCCCGGTCGGACAGCTCCGGCGCGCGCGGCGAGACGATCCGCTGGGAGACCCAGCTGGACGCCGTGCTGCGTGACGCCCGGGGCGCGGTCGACGCCGCCGTCACCCAGGCGTCCGTGCTGCTCATCGGCGTACTCACGGCCGCGGTCCTGGTGCTGCTGCTGGCCGCGGACCTGCTGGCCCGCCGCCGCGCCGGCGCGCTGACCGCGGCCCGGCAGCGCGGCGCCTCCCTGCCCGACCTCGCGGTCGAGCTGCTCGCCGAGTCCGTACCGGTGGCGCTGCTGGCCGCCGCGGCCGGGCTGGCGCTGGCCCGGGTGGTCGCGCCCGGCGTCGCCTGGACCTGGGCGTTGCCCGTGGTGATCGCCGCGATGGTCGCCGGCCCCGCGTTCGGCACCGCGACCGCCGCGCGCGCCACCCGCAACCGGCGTGCGCCCGCGAACCGCTCCGCCCGCCGCTGGGCCGCCCGGACCGCCGAACTGCGCCGGATCACACTGGAGGCGGCGATCGTGCTCGCCGCCGCGGGCGCTTTCGTGTCGCTGCGCCAGCGCGGCATCGTGGCCGGCGACGACGGGCTCCCGGCCAGCGCGCCCGGGCTCGCCGCGGTCGCGGCCGGGCTGCTGGTGCTGCGCCTGATGCCGGTCGGCACCGGCCTCGCGCTGCGCCGGTCCCTGCGCTCGCGCCGGCCGCTCGCGGTCTTCGGCGCCGCACGTGCCGCCGCCACGTCCGGCCGCGCGTTGCCGCTGCTGGCCATGGTCACGGGTACGGCACTGGCCACGTTCGCGCTCACGCTGGACGCCACCACGGCCCGCGGCCTGGCCGACGGCGCCTGGCGCACGACCGGCGCGGACGCCCGCCTGGACGTCGCCCCGGGTGCCAGCGGCTCCACGGCGGACCTGGCGGCCCGGATCGCGGCGGCGCCCGGCGTACGTCACGTGGTGGCGGGGCAGGTGCTGGACGGGGTAGGCGTGATCGCGGACGGATCGGCGGTGACGACGCGGCTGATCGCGGTGGACGCGGCGGCGTTCCGGGACCTGCTGCGGGACACGCCGATTCCGCAAGCGGGGGAGCTGGACCGGCTCGGGGGCGCGGCGCCGGGCCCGGAACCCGGTGGGGTCCGGGATTCCGCTCCCGGGCCGGCCCCGACGGCTGGTACCGCGCAAAGCCCGGCCCCGGATTCCGGCTCGGTCCCGGGTTCGGGCCCGGTATCGGCGGGCGCGCCGGGCGGCGGTTCCGCCTCGGCGTCCGCGTCCGCGGGCGCCGGGTCGGCCGCGACCGCGAGTCCCGGTCCGGGGTCGGCAACCGTGCCCGGCGGCGGTTCGGTGCCCGTCCTGGTGCGGTCCGGTGCCGGCCTGATCAGACCGGGCATGCGGCTTGAGCTGCGGCGGGAGGGCCTTCCCGGCGTGCCGCTGGCCGCGGTCGGGGAGGCGCCGCCGACCGGGGACGCGCCCGACCTGATCATCGCGGACGCCGCCGCGCTGGCCGCCGCCGGAGTGTCGGCGACGCCGGACACGATCTGGGTCACCGGGCCCGGCGCGGCCGACGCGGTACGCGGCGCCGACGTCGCCGCCACCGCGGTGCTCCGGGAGGAGGTGCTCGACGGCCGCCGCGCCGCCCCGCTCACCGCCGGCATGCTGCTGCTCACCCGGGCCGCCGCGATCACGCTGGTCGCGCTGGGACTGCTCGGCCTGCTGCTCGGCGCCGCCGCGGACGCGCCGGAACGCTGGCGGACGCTGAGCCGCCTGCGCACGCTCGGCCTGCGCCCGCGCGACACCCGCCGGGTCGCGGCCGGCGAGCTGCTGCCGCCCGCGCTGGCCGCCGCGATCGCCGGGCCGCTGGCCGGTCTCGCGCTGGCCTGGCTGGCCCGCGAGCCGCTGACGCTGCGGCTGCTGACCGCGCAGCAGTCCGACCCGGCGCTCGTGTTCCCGTGGTGGCAGCTCGCGCTGCTGGTCGCGGTGCTGCCGGTGGCGGCCGCCGTGGTCGCGCCGGTCGAGGCGGCCGTGCGCCGCCGCCGCAACCTGGCGGAGGTCCTCCGAATCGGTGGGTGACTTGCCGGGCACTGTTAGTGTTCTGACGCCGAATTCTCGCCAGTGCCGGGAGCGCGCATGCCTCCAGAGAGAAGCGCCAGGACCGCGGCGACCGCACTCCTCGAGTCGATCACCGACCCGGGCGGTGATCAGTGGATTCACGACCTCGAGGCGCATCGCGCGGCCGTGATCGTCCGGGGTGCCGCGCTGGTCCTGGGCAGCATCCTGGACCACGTCAACGATCACGAACTCGCCGGTCGTACCCCCGGGTTCATCGAGTCCTGCGAGCGCGCCGGGCAGCGAGCGGCGGCCCGTCCCGGCGACTCCGCGCAGCTCGCGGCCGGTCTGCTGTTCTTCATCTCGGTCAATGTGGAGCTGCTCCGGCGGCGCTTCGATCCGCCGTCCCCGGCCGAGCAGCGCGCCTCCGACGACACGTGCCGGCGACTGATCGCCCGGCCGCAGACCCGGCGCGCGATCCACGCGCTCTACGCGCCCGAGGGATTCACCAGGGCGGCACGCCCGGGGGAGCGGCCCGAGTCCGCGATCTGGCGGCACCTCGACGTGGACTCGATGGCGTACTTCAAGGCCGGCACCACGTCGCTGATCCTGACCGTGCGGGAGCAGGGCGAGACCGGCCCGCCCGCGTGGGTGCTCAAGTGCGTGCTGTTCCCGTGGGGCAACATGTCCGCGATCGCGAACGCCACCGCGGCCTACGCGTCCGTCTACGGCCGGGCACCCGATCCGATCGTACGGCCGCGCGCCTCCACCACCCGCTGGGTGCTGATGCCGCGGCAGGAGGGCGACACGCTGCGCGAGCGGATCGACCGGTGCCGGGCCGCGGGCGAACTCGACCGGGCCGGGGACCGGATCGCGTTCGCCCGGACCGTCGCTGCGGAGATCATCGCGGCGCTGCGGGTGGTCACGGACGCGCGCTACCAGCACCTGGACCTGTCGCCCAGCAACATCATCCTGACCGGCACCGGCGCGGTGAAGCTGATCGACCTGGGGCGCAACCACCTGTACAGCCGGCAGGTCGGCATCGCGGAGCACGACGACTCCGTCTACATCGCGCCCGAGGTGAAGAACCGCGGCGACTCACCCACGTCCGACGTGTACTCACTGGGGATCATCGTCCTGGAGATCCTGTCCGGCGGGCCGCCGCGCGACGGCCGGGTGCCGGACGCGATCTACGAGATGAGCCCGGTGCTCGGCCGCGCCATGGACGACCTGATCGAGGAGCGGCCGGCGCACCGGCTGCTGCTGATGGAGACCGGCACCGATCCGGTGTACGCGCGGCTGGGCGCGTTCCTGGCCGAGGCGTTCTCGCTGGCCGAGGCGGAGCCGTCCGCGTCGCCGAGCGCGGCCGGTCGCGCGTACGCCCGGTTCGCGCCCGCGTCCCGCGAACTGCTCACCCAGGTGCGCAAATGGCGTCAGGCTCGCGGCAGCCCGATCCGCCACAGCGGCTACCTGCTGTTCTTCGCGCTGCTGGCCAGCGCGGTCTGGTGGTTCGTCTTCACCCGCACGGCCGTACCGCAGCTCGCCGACGTGATCAAGGAGTTCCCGCGGCTGCCCAAGGCGCCCACCGCCGCCGCGATCATCGCGTTCGCCCAGGGCCTGGTGAGCGCGAAGTTCTACCAGACCATCCTGGCGCGGCTCACCGCGCGCGGCATCCCCGGCGCACTGCCGCTGGCCACCGAGATCGCCATGCGGTCGATGCCCCTCCTCGCGCTGCCCACCACGATCGTCGCGGTCGGCTGGAAGCCACACCTGTGGGCGTGGTCGGTCGCGGCGGGCGCGCTGCTGGTGGCGCTGACCAACCTGCTCTGCCTGCTGCTCGCGCGGCGCCTCTTCGCATCCGGCCGCGGCCACGACCTGTCCACCGTGCCGGACCCGGGCGTACCGCTGCCCCGCGGCTTCGAGCAGTGGTGGTGGACCATGCTGCTCTACGCCGCCATCCTGACGATCATCGCGTACGGCCTCCAGGTTCGCTGGCTGCACGACGAGACCGCGATCGTGCTCGGCCTGATGGTCATCAACCTCGGCATCCACTACATCTCGAAGTGCGCCCTCGCCGGGCCGGCGATCCGTGGAGGGCTGGCGCGCGCTTTCGTCATCGGCGAGAAGGTCACCGCGCTCACCCGGACCCCGCGCCGGCGCGGCTGACCAGCGCGGGCCGACGCCGGCGGCCCGCCCGGGCCGCCACCCGGTGCGGTGACTGTGCGGCTTGCGTTGGTGGTTCGGCTGCGTGGGAGGGGTTGCGGTTCGGTGTGGTGATCGTGCGGCTTGCGGTGGTGGTTCGGCCGCTTGCGCGGGGGTCTGGTGCGGTGACTGTGCGGCTTGCGTTGGTGGTTCGGCTGTGTGGAGGGGGTTGCGGTTCGGTGTGGTGATCGTGCGGCTCGTGTTGGTGGTTCGGCCGCTTGCGCGGGGGTCTGGTGCGGTGACTGTGCGGCTCGCGGTGGTGGTTCGGCTGGGGCGGGGGCTGTGGGCTCGTGCAGTTGCTTGCGCGACTCGCGTCAGTGATCCATCTGATTTCGCGAGACGTGAGCGTCGACGCGTGATCGAGCTAGTGACCGCGTCGGCGAGGGCCGCGATCTTTCGTGAAATCCGATTGATCCCCCACTTTGTGAGGCTCAGGCACGTTATTCCGCGCGAATAACGTGCCTGAGCCTCACAAAGTCATCCCGGTGATCAATTCCGGTCCCCCATATGCCGAAATTTCGGGCGCGAAGCGCCCGATCTCAGCCTCTGCCCGCCTCGAGCTCGGTCGCCTTTCGCGTTGGGTGGCGAGTGCTTCGCTGACGGTGTCGTGAGGTGGTGCGGCGTTTGCGTCTGGTGCGGTGTGTCGGCGGTGGTGTGGTGCGGCCTGTGCGGTCGGTGGTGCGGCGTTTGCGTGTGGTGGCGGTTGTCGCGGGTGGTGTGGTGCGGCCTGTGCGGTCGGTGGTGCGGCGTTTGCGTCTGGTGCGGTGTGTTGCCGGTGGTGTGGTGCGGCCTGTGCGGTCGGCGGTGCGGCGTTGCGTTGGTGCGGTGTGTCGCCGGTGGTGTCGTGCGGCCCGTGCGGTCGGTGGTGCGGCATTTGCGTCTGGTGGCGGTGGGTCGCCCGTGGTGTCATGCGGGTGTGCGGTCGGTAGTGCGGCGTTTGCGCCTGGTGGCACTGGCGGTGTGCTGCGGCATGTGCGGTCGGTGCTGAAGTTGCGCTGGTGGTGGTGCGAGGCGGTGCGGCGTCGGCGGCGGGGGCGCGTGTCGTGGCTGCTGGTGCCGTGTGGGTCACGCGGGCTTCGCCGTGGTCGGGGAGGTGAGGTCGCGGCCGCCGAGCGGGGCGTGACGTGAGCAGGGCGCGGAGGCCGCGCGGTGCGCCGGGGGCCGCCGGACGTGCGGTCAGACCGTCATCGTGACCGTGACCGTGTAGCCGTCCGGGCCGTGGCGTTCGGTGACCGCGTCGCAGCATTGGTGGGTGACCCAGAGGCCCAGGCCGCCGCGGGCGCCGTCGCCGGTCGGGAGGAGGCCGGCGAACGGGTCGGTGGGGCCGCGACCGCCGTCGGTGACCGATATGACGGTGCGGTCGGGCAGGGCCCACATGCGGAGGCGGATCGGGGGTGTGCCGTGGCGGTGGGCGTTGGTGACGGTCTCGCTGACGGCGACCGCCAGGTCGTCGAGCCGGTCGGGGGCGAGGCGGCCGCCGTCGACGGCGCTGACCATGCGGCGGGCCTCGGACGGGGACGGGGCGTGCAGCTCGACGTGGGGCGGTGGCATCGGGCCGGTGGGGCGGAGGCGGATGCCGGGGAGGAAGACCTCCGGCGGTACGTAACACGCGTGCGGCAGGTGGGTGCCGCCGGGCGCGGCGGTGCGCGGGTGGGTGCGGGCCACGTCGTCGAGCACGTGCGCGGGCGTGCGCAGCCGGTCGTAGGCGCACATGCCCCAGACCGGGAACTCGTCGTACGCGTGGTTGATCGCGGACTCGTAGCGCGCCCACCACTCCCAGCCGGGTCCGAACGTGGCGGGCGGCAGCTCGCCGGCCACGCGGATCTGGGTGGCGCCGGCCTCGACGTGTCCGGCGAACAGCGCGCGGAACTCGCGGATGGTGGACGCGGGCCGGGTGTAGCGGGCGCCGGCCTGCACGAAGTCGACCTTGACGTCGGCCGGCAGCGCGTCCCGGACCAGTGATGCGTGCGCCTCGCCGAACACCACCAGCGTGGGCTCGCCCGCGGCCACGCCGTCCAGCAGGAACGGCATCACGATGGCCAGCAGTTCGTCGGGGCCGGAGTAGAACGCGGCCTCGTGGAAGTAGCCCCGGTGCCCGGCCGCCGCGCCCGTGCGCGCCGGGGAGGGGAGGCGGGCGGGGATGTCCACGCCCTCCAGTCTATGCCCGCGCCACCCGCCGTCCACCAGTGCCGAAAAACCGCATAAATGGGTAAAAACCCGCCCGGGGGATCGTTTTCCCAGCCGTACCCCCGGGCGGGTTGGATCTAGAGGGACCAGTCCCGGACCTCGGGCATGTCCTCCAGGTGCTCGACCACGTAGGCCTCGTGCTCGGCGAGCTTCTGCTTGCACCAGTCCTTCAGGTCCGCCGCGCCGCGCGGCAGCCGGGTGGCGTTGTTGATCGCGTCCATCACGAGGTGGTAGCGCGACGCCCGGTTCCGTACCGTCATGTCGAACGGCGTGGTGGTGGTGCCCTCCTCGACGAAGCCGCGCACCCGGAACCGGTCCGCGTCCGGCCGGCCGTGGATGAGCTGGTGGATCGCGCCCGGGTAGCCGTGGAACGCGAAGACCACGTCGACCGTGTCGGTGAACAGCTCCGTGAACCGGGTCTCGCTCATGCCGTGCGGGTGGTCCTTCGGCCGGACCAGGCCCATCAGGTCGACCACGTTGACCACGCGCACGGAGAGCTGCGGCAGCCGCTCCTTGAGGATCTGCGCCGCGGCCACGGTCTCCATGGTCACCACGTCGCCGGCGCAGGCCAGCACGATGTCCGGGTCGCGGCTGCCGTCGTCGGTGCCGGCCCAGGCCCAGATGCCGGCGCCGCGCGCGGCGTGCTCGACCGCCTCGTCCATGGTCAGCCACTGCGGCTGCGGCTGCTTGTCGATCACGATCAGGTTGATGTACGACCGCGACCGCAGGCAGTGGTCCGCCACGCTGAGCAGCGTGTTGGCGTCCGGCGGCAGGTAGACCCGGGCGATGTCGCCGCGCTGGGTGAGCACCACCTGGATCAGGCCGGGGCCCTGGTGCGAGAAGCCGTTGTGGTCGTTGCGCCAGGCCGTGGACGTTAGCAGGATGTTCAGGCTCGGCACCTTGGCCCGCCAGTCCAGCCGGCGCGACTCCTGCAGCCACTTGCCGTGCTGCACGGTCTGCGACGCGGAGACCATGGCGAACGCCTCGTAGGTGGCGAACATGCCGTGCCGGCCGGTCAGGTTGTAGCCCTCCAGCCAGCCGTGGCAGTTGTGCTCGGAGAGCACCTCCATCACGCGGCCGTCCCGGCTGATCGCGGTGTCGTGCTCGAACGTCTGCTCCATGAACCCGCGGTCGGACGCCTCGAAGACCGCGCCGAGCCGGTTGCTGTTCGTCTCGTCCGGGCAGAACAGCCGGAACCGGTCGTCGTTCGCGCGGTAGACGTCGCGCAGCAGCTCGCCGAGCTTGCGGGTGGACTCCGCCTTGATCGTCGCGGGCGCCGGCACGTCGATCGCGTACCGCCGGAAGTCCGGGATGTCCAGGTCCTTGGTGAGCAGGCCGCCGTTCGCGTGCGGGTTCGCGCTCATCCGCAGCGTGCCGCCCGGGTTCAGCCGGGTGACCAGCTCGACCGGCCGGCCGTTGTCGTCGAACAGTTCCTCCGGCCGGTACGACCGCATCCACTCCTCGAGCATGCGCAGGTGGTCCGCGTTCTCCCGGACGCCGGAGAGCGGCACCTGGTGCGACCGCCAGGTGCCGGCGACCTGCGTGCCGTCCACCTCGTCCGGGCCGGTCCAGCCCTTCGGCGTACGCATGATGATCAGCGGCCAGCGGGGGCGGGAGCCGTCCCAGCCGCCGCCGCGCGCGCTCTCCTGGATCGCCCGGATCCGGCCCCACGCGTCGGCCAGCGCGGCCGCGAACCGCTTGTGCATGCCGGGCAGGTCCGCGCCGGAGACCTCGATGACGTCGTAGCCGTGCCCCTCCAGCAGCGCGTGCACCTCCTGCGGGCTCTTGCGCGCCAGCACGGTCGGGCCGGCGATCTTGGCGCCGTTGAGGTGCAGGATCGGCAGCACCGCGCCGTCGCGGGCCGGGTTGATGAACGAGACGCCCTTCCAGGAGCCCTCCAGCGGGCCGGTCTCCGCCTCGCCGTCGCCGACCACCGCGATCGACAGCAGGTCGGGGTTGTCCATCACCGAGCCGAACGCGTGCACCAGCACGTAGCCCAGCTCGCCACCCTCGTGGATCGAGCCCGGCGTGGTGACGGAGACGTGACTCGGGATGCCGCCCGGCGCGGAGAACTGGCGGAACAGCCGCGTCATGCCGGCCTCGTCCAGCGACACCCGCGGGTAGACCTCGGAGTACGTGCCCTCCAGGTAGCCGGCCGCGACCAGCGCGGGGCCGCCGTGGCCGGGGCCGGCGAGGTAGATCGCCTCCTGCCCGGTCCGCTGGATCAGCCGGGAGACGTGCGCGTAGATGAACGACAGGCCGGGGCTGGTGCCCCAGTGCCCGAGCAGCCGCGGCTTGATGTGCTCGGCCGTGAGCGGCTCCCGCAGCAGCGCGTTCGCCCGCAGGTAGATCTGGCCGACGGTCAAATAGTTGTTGGCCCGCCACCAGGCGTCCAGGCTGGCGATCTCGTCCTCGCCCGGCTCGCCGAGCGTCTGCAGCAGGTTCTCGTCGACGGTGGTCACAGTCACCGCGTACCCCCTCATGCGATCTCTCTCGCGCTCCAGCCTGACGGAACCGGGACGCGCTCGCAGGGGGACGCGGACCTCCCCGGCCCGGGTCTTTGGTCCCTTACCCCGCCTTGCGCCGCGCCTCCAGATGCCGCTTCCACTGGTCGCGCGCCTCCTGCGTGCAGCCCTGGAGCGCGTCGCCGGAGATCGTGGCCGGACCGAAGATCTTGGACAGCTGCCGCCAGACCCAACCGCTGACCCGGGTGATCGAGGCCGCGTCGCGGGCCTGATCCTCGCCGAAACCGGCCCGCTCGCAACCCGCGCGGCGTTCACTGGAGCCCACGTCGCTTCGACAGGGGAGGCCGCCATGCTCAGCTACTCCACCGGCCCCGGTGACCTGGACCGGATGGTCGCGGACGGGCACGCCGTCGTGGAACGCCAGCTCCAGCACCTGGCCGCGGGCCGCGGGGACCGTCGCGTGCTGGCCGACCAGGTCTCGTACGAGCTGGCCCGGCAGACCGACGCGGAGGAGCGGGTGCTCTGCCCCGCGCTGGCCCGGACCGGTGCGGCCGAGGAGGCCCGCCACCTGCGCGACGAGAACCGGCGGCTCAAGGAACTGCTCGTGGTGATCCAGCAGAGCGAGCCCGGCGATCCCGAGTTCGAGGAGGCGGTCACCGAGCTGATCACGGACGTCCGTCAGCACGCGGCCGAGGAGGAGGACGAGTACCTGCCGCGGCTGCGGCACCGGCTCGGCCCGGAGCGCATGCCCGAGCTCGGCCGCGACTGGCTGGCCGCGATGCGTGCCGCGCCGGCCCGCCCGCACCCGTACGGCCCGGCGGGCGCGCTCGGCCACCGGCTCACCGACCCGGCGGCCGCGGTCGTCGACCGGCTCCGCGACCGCGTCTCCGGCCGCCGGGACGTGCTCGCCACCGACCCGTCCGGCCTGCTCGACCCGCAGGCGCAGCGCCTGATGGACGCGTTCGCCGCGCTGCACCCGGCGCCGCTGGAGACGCTCACCGTGGGCCGGGCGCGCCGCCGCCCGGGGCTGGCCGCCGCGGTCCGCGCGCTGGTGCCGGACCACGTGCCGGAGCCGGTCGGCGACGTCCGGACCGTGCCGATGCACGGCGGCCCGCCGCTGCGCGTCTACCACCCGTCCGGTGGCCAGGCCGAGCGGTTGCCGGTGATCGTGTGGGCGCACGGCGGCGGCTGGGTGCTGCCCGAGACGGCCGAGACGGACACGATCTGCCGCGCGCTCACCAACCGTACCGGCGCGATCGTGGTCTGCCCCGAGTACCGGCTCGCGCCGGAGAATCCGTTCCCGGCCGCGTTCGAGGACGTCCGGGGTACGTACCACTGGCTGGAGCGGCACGCCCAGGTGCTGGGCGGGGACCCGGGGCGGATAGCCCTGGCCGGCGAGTCGACCGGCGCCACCATGGCCGCCGCCACCGCCTGGAACCTGCGCCTCACCCACGGCACGCTGCCCGTCGCGCTGCTGCTGGTGCACCCGCTGGCCACGATCGCGCCGCACGGCGACAGCATGATCTCCGAGGCGGACGCGAAGCCGCTGACCCGTACCGCGCTGTCCTGGATGCTGGCGCACGCCGTGCCCCCGGACGCCGGCTCCGACCCGTGGCTGGACCTGCTCTCGCTCCCGGCGGAGACGCTCACCGGCCTGCCGCCCACGCTGCTGGTCACGGCGGACCGCGACGTCCTCCGCGACCAGGCCGAGGCGCTGGGCCACCATCTCGCCACCGCGGGCGTGCCGGTCACCACCACCCGGTACCCCGGCGTCATGCACGGTTTCCTGGCGGCGATTCCGCTGCTCGACGCCGCCCAGCGGGCCGTGGCCGAGTGCGCCGCGCACCTCCGCCGCGCCTTCGCCGCGCTGCCCACCACCCCCTGATCGATTCCGCGCGGCGAGGCCTTGACCATAGGTTGATCATTTATCTATGGTGGGCGGCGTGAAAGCGATGAGGGAACCGACGTTCTTGATCCTCACCGCGCTGGCCGAGGGGCCGCGGCACGGTTACGGCATCCTCCAGGAGGTCGCGGAGCTGAGCGGCGGGCGGGTGCGGCTGCTCACCGGGACGCTCTACACCGCGCTGGACCGGCTCACCGCGGAGGGCATGGTCACGCTGGACCGGGAGGCGGTGGTGGACGGGCGCCTCCGGCGGTACTTCCGGCTCACCGAGGCGGGCCGGGCCGCGGTCACGGCGGAGACCGCGCGGCTGCGCGACCTGGCCACCGCGGCGGAGCGCCGGCTCGGCACGGCGCGGCGATCGGTGCGGCCGGCATGAGCGACGGCGACCGCCTCCTGCGGCGGCTGATGATCTGTTACCCGCGGGACTATCGGCGGGAGCGCGGCGAGGATCTGCTGGCCACCATGGTGCAGGCGGCCGGCGGGCGCACGCGGCCGACCGCGCGGGAGGCGCTCAACCTGGTCGCGCACGGCCTGCGGGCCCGGATCGGCCGGCCGGCCAGCCGGACCGTGGTCGCGTGGGTGCTGGTCGCGGCCGTGATCGGTGGGCTGTACGCCGGGTCGTTCGGTGCGTGGCGCACGACGTACGCCGGGCCGGGGGCGCCGGCCGGCCAGGTCCTGATCGAGGAGAGCGTGCCCGGGGTGGAGATCTCCGCCGTGGACACGCGGGACGACCGCACCCTCCTGGGCTGGGTGCCGCCGGTCAGCACGGCCGACCGTCGGCCGATGGCGGCGCTGACCGTGAGGACCGACCTGGACTCGCTCGCGGCGGGCCTGCGCGCCGACGGCTGGACCGTGCGGTCGTCGGAAACGGTGCTGGCCACCCGCGACGGGCTGGCGCTCACCGCGACCCGGACCGGGACCGACGGGGTGACGGACGTGCGGATCGACGCGGCGACGGCGTGGCTGGCGTGGCCGGCCGGGATCGCGAGCGGGCTGCTCGGGGGCGTGCTCGCCTTCCTGGCGGTGGCGTGGGCCGCGCGCCGGACCGGGCCCGGGCACCCGATGCGCGTGGTGGTCAACGTCTTCTTCGGGATCGCGATGGCGGTGTGGTGGGCGCCGGTGCTGGCCGGCGTGTCGCGCCGGTTCGGCGGGGAGGCGTGGATCGCGCGCGTGTTCCAGGACTGGCCGAGCCCGCCGGAGGCGGCCATGCTCGGCGTGGTGGGCGCGGCGGCGGCGCTGGGCGGGCTGGCGCTGGCTACCATTCCGCCCCGTGCGGAGCAGCGACGGGCCGGCGCATGAGGTGCGGCGGCTCTACCGGGATCGGGCGGCGGAGGCCGGCGGGCGCTGGCATGCGCTGATCACGCATCGCGGGACGCCGGTGGTGGACGACGACGCGGACGCGGTGCTGCGCGGATACAGCGTGCAGAAGCTGGCGGTCGCGGTGGCGGTGCTGGACGCGGTCGACCGGGGCCGGTTCGGGCTGGACCACCTGGTCGACGTGCCGGCCGGGATCGTGCTGCCGGGCAGCGGGATCTACGCGTTGCAGACCGTGTGGGGCGACCGGGTCACGGTGGCGAACGTGCTCACCGCGATGCTGCTGGTCTCGGACAACACCGCGGTACGGCTGTGCGGCCGGCTGGTCCCGGCGCGGGAGATCAACGAGATCCTGGCGGCCAAGGGCTTCGCCCGCACGCGGGTCGAGCCGGTCGAGGACCCGCACCGGTTCTTCCTGGGCGTGACCACGCCGCGGGAGACGCACGACCTGCTCACCCGGCTCGCCGGGGGCACGCTGCTGTCGCCGGCCGGCTCCGCGTTCATGCTGGGCGTGCTGCGCGGGCTGAGCGGATACCACGACGGCGTACGGCGGGAGATGTCGTCCGAGCAGCGGTCCCGGGTGGCGAGCAAGTACGGCGCGGACTGGGAGGACGGCTTCGCCTCCCGGCACGAGGCGGGCGTGGTGTTCGACCGGTCGGGCCGGCCCGCGCTGGTGTTCAGCCTGTTCGCGGACCGGCTCGGCGACGTGCTCAACTACGGCGGCACGCACCCGGCCGTGCGGGCGCACGCGGCGCTGGGGCCGGCGCTCATGCGCCTCGCCGACTGACCGCGTCCACCAGCCGCTGGCAGGGGCCGGCCAGGTTCCACTTCTCGGCCAGCGCGAAGAGCGCGTCCGCGTCGACCGGCGCCGGCGGCAGCGCGAACGAGGAGGACGGCAGCGGCACGTCCGTCGCGACCCGCACCACCGGGCCGGCGGCCCGCAGGTAGTCGCGGGCGGCGGCGAGCTTGGTGCGCAGGCCCGCGGCGAACCCGGCGGCCGGGTCGTCCAGCGCGGCCAGGATGTCCTCGATGCCGCCGTAGCGCTCGACGAGCCGCGCCGCGGTCTTCTCGCCGACGCCGGCCACGCCGGGCAGGCCGTCGCTCGGGTCGCCGCGCAGCGCCGCGAAGTCCGCGTACCGCTGGGGTGACACGCCGTACTTGGCGCGCACCAGCTCCTCGTCCGCGTCGTCCAGCTTGGCCACGCCGCGGCCGCAGTAGAGCAGCCGGGTGCCGCGCGCGTCGTCGACCAGCTGGAACAGGTCGCGGTCGCCGGAGACCACCTCGACCGGACCCGGCTGGGTGACCGCGAGCGTGCCGAGCACGTCGTCGGCCTCGTAGCCGTCCACCCCGAACGCCGGGATGCCGACCGCGGCCAGCAGTTCGAGGATGACCGGGATCTGCGGCACGAGCGTGTCCGGCACCTCCTCGACGGACGGCGCGACCGCGACCCGGTGCGCCTTGTACGACGGGATCAGCGCCACCCGCCACTCCGGCCGCCAGGACGCGTCCAGCGCGCAGACCACCCGGTCCGGCCGGCGCGTGCGGATCAGCGTGGCCAGCATGTCGGTGAAGCCGCGCACCGCGTTGACCGGGCTGCCGTCCGGCGCGCGGGCGGCCGACTCCGGGATGCCGAAGTAGGCGCGGAAGTACAGGCTGGGCGCGTCGACGGCGAGCAGCGGTGGCTGGTTCACACCCGTCACACTAGCCAACATGGGAAGGTGATCCTCAGGAGGATGGAAAGCGTATCAACGGTTGTCGTTAGATGAATGGACAGTGACGTTGCGGCATCTCCAGGGCGAAAGCTTCTCACACAAAGGCCCCCCGGTCGCCACGGTGGAACCGAGCCAACCTATTGTCTGCGGGTGTCCCCGCCTCCTACCTCTCGGGCCGTTACCGTGACCGCGAACAGCGCCGCAGAAGCCCCGCAGACCGACCGACGGCCGCTGCGCATCGGCATGATCGTGATCAGTCAGTACGAGTCCGATCCCCGCGTCCGCCGTCAGGCCGAGGCGCTGGTCGCCCGCGGCGACGAGGTGACCGTGCTCGCCCTGCACGCCGAGGGCCGTCCGCGTGAGGACGTGGTCGAGGGCGTGCGCGTGATCCACCTCCCGGTGAAGAAGTACCGCGGCTCGTCCGCCAAGGCCTACCTCGGGCTGTACGGCTCGTTCGGCGCCCGCGCCACCGCCTGGCTGACCCGGCACCCGCGCCGCTTCGACGTGCTCCAGGCGCACTCGATGCCGGAGGCGCTGGTCTTCGCGGGCATGGCGCAGCGGCTGGCCGGCGTGCCGCTGCTGCTCGACGTGCACGACCTGACCAGCAAGCTGTTCGCGGCCAAGTTCGAGGGCAAGAGCGCGATCATGTCCGGCGTGCGGCTCTCCGAGCGCGCCGCGCTGCGCTTCGCCACCGAGGTCATGACCGTGCACGAGGAGTACGCGGACCTGGTCCGCGCGGACACGAGGAAGCCGGTCTCGGTGGTGATGAACTGCCCCGACGAGCGCCTCTTCAGGCCGCGCCCGGAGCCGCTGCGCTGGGACCCGGACGGCGAGGTCGTCTTCAGCTACCACGGCCTGATCGCGCCGCGGCACGGCCTGGTCAACGTGGTCAAGGCGCTCAAGGACGTGCGCGAGTCGATGCCCGGCGCGCGCGTGCAGATACGGGGCGGCGGCGACGGCATCGACGAGGTGGCCGCCACCGCGCGGGAGCTGGGCGTCGAGGACGCGGTGGACCTGCCCACCGGGCTCTACTCGATGACCGAGATCGTCGGCGAGCTGGCGAACGTGCACATCGGCCTGGTCCCGAGCATGCTGGACCCGTGGACCGAGGGCGTGCTCCCCACCAAGCTGCTGGAGTACTCCGCGCTCGGCGTCCCGTGCATCACGTTCCGGAACCCGGTGATCGAGCGGTACTTCCCGGAGGACGCGGTCACCTACGTCGACCCGGCCACGCCGGAGACGCTGCGCGAGGCCATGATCGCGCTGGCCAAGGACCCGGACCGCGCGCTGGCGCAGGCCGCCCGCGCCGCGACGGTGATGGAAGGGCTGCGCTGGAGCGCGCAGAAGGAGATCTACTTCAGCGTCATCGATCGGCTGGCGGCCCGGAAGAACCGTGGTTGAGCAGGCGACCGAGGAGCGGCCGGCGGCGGCCCCCCGGATGATGCGCAGCGGGGCGGCCAGCCTCGCCGCGCTCGTCGCGCTGGGGCTCACCCGGCTCGTCCACGGCGCGCTGGTCGCGCGGGCCACCGAGCCGGAGACGTACGGCCTGGTCGGCTCGCTGGTCGCGGTCAGCACGATCGCCAGCCTGCTGCTGCCGGCCGGCCTGGCCAGCGCCGCGTCCCGGTTCATCCCGTTCCAGCAGGGCCGGGGCGACCAGGGCGCGGTCGGCGCGGTCGACCGGATGCTCTCCCGCCTGGGCCTGGCCGGCGCGGCCGTCCTCGGCGCCGGCGCGGGCGCGGTCGCCGCGTTCGTCTACGACCTCGGTGCGCTGGACGTGCTGCAGGTCGTGCTGCTCTGCGTGACGTTCTGCGCGTACACCGTGCAGAAGGCCACGCTCTACGCGTTCGGCGAGGTCGCGCACTACGCGAAGCTGGAGCTGGCTTCCTCGGTGCTGGCCGTCGGCAGCACCGTGGCGGTGGTCCTGGCCGGCGTGCCGCTCTACCTGCTCCCGCTCGCGCTCGGCTACGGCCTCTTCGGCCTGGCCGGCTGGGCCCGGCTGCGCAGAACCAGATCCGAGATCCGCCGGGGGTACGGCCGGGGCGCCGTCCCGGACCGCCGGGAGATCTGGATCTACATCGCGCTCGCCTGCGTCGGCACGGTCTGCGCGAGCGGCTTCCTCCAGGGCACGCAACTGCTGGCCGGCGCGTTCGCCTCGCGCGAGGCGGTGGCCTACTTCGCCGCCTCGGTCACACTGGTCGCGCCGTTCTACTTCCTGCCCCGCGCGCTCGGCATGGTGCTGTTCCCGGCGATGGCCAGGGCGCACGGCGCCGGCGACGCGGAGGCGGTGCGCGCCCAGGCGGACATCTCCACCCGCGCGCTGCTGGCCGCGCTCGCACCGCTCTTCGTGGGCGCGATCCTGCTCGCGCCGGAGGTGCTCACGATCTACGGCTCGGGGGTGTACGCGGACGGCGCGCCGATCCTGCGCCTGATGCTGGCCGGTACGTACCTCGCGGTCGTCCCGGTCGCCGCGGTCAACTCGCTGTCCAGCGGCGAGCACGTCCGGGTGCCGACGCTGGCGGCGGTGGCCGGCGCCAGCACCGGACTGGTCGCGGTAGCGCTGTTGTCCGGCCCGTTCGGCGCCACCGGCGTCGCCGGCGGGTACGTGCTGGGCACCGCGATCACGGCCGGCATCCCGCTGGTCACCGCCTGGCGGTTGCTCCGGATGTCCTGGTTCGGCCCGGTCCTTCGTGCACTCAGCGTAGTCGGGTCGGCACTTGTTCTCGCGGCCGTCCTGGACCACCTCGACGTGGGTGCCGTCCTGGACGTCACGGCCGCTCTGCTAGGCGCTGCAATAGGTGCGTCGGTGCTGGCGGGAGACCTCCGCAAGCTCTGGCGCGACGGTCGCGGCAGGCCCGCCACCCCGGGTAGCGGTGACGCAGCGTGAAGGGTAGCCTTCTGGCGGACGTTGGTTGCATGTCAACTTCCGCTAACCGTAGATTTGGCCGGAGACCGTTCGATGGGCCGGTGCGGCCCGAGGTCGCCGCCACTGTCCTTGTCCGACGGCGTTCGGCCCCCGCGGGGCCGACTATGACCGCCACCGGCTCGGTGGCGGCGGGAAGAGTTCAGGTTGTCTTCGATGGTCCTCGCGCGTGACGCCGAGCGGGATGACGCGGCGCCGACGGCGCGACGTCAGATCCCCCGCTGGTTGTCCGGAGTCCTGCTCGTCCTGCTGTCCTTCCTCCTCGTCGAGGTCGTGCTCGAGGCGTGGATCCAGGTGCTGTTCAGCAGCACCACGATCGACGCCCAGTACCGGGTCGTGGAAGACCTGCCGACCTGGCCCAAGACCCTCAAGAACGCCATCTACCTCAGCCTCCTGGCGATCAGCGCGCTCGTGGTGCTCGTCGAGCGGCGCTGGCGGGAGTTCACCACCAAGGCCGACCTGGCGCTGCTCGTGCTGGGCGTGGTGCTGATCCTCGCGGGCCTGGTCAACGGCTCCGAGATCTCGCTGATCGGCCAGGCCGGCTACGTCTACCTGCGCGGCGTGATCGTCTTCTACGCGTGGCGGGTCGCCTTCCCGTCGCAGACCGCGATCCGCTGGGCGCTGGTCCCGGTCGGCGTGCTGGTCGTGATCAACGCGATCGTCGCGATCTGGCAGACGCTGGCCGGCTACGCGGCCTTCCAGGCGGTCGGCTGGAACAACATGACCTGGGCCCGGATCAACCGGGCGCACGGGCTGATGGACCACCCGAACCACCTGGGTCACTTCATCACGCTCGCGCTGCTCGGCCTGCTCTGCTGGTTCCTCGTGAAGAAGCGGGTCGGCTGGCAGTGGTGGCTGCTGTTCGGCTTCGTCGCGCTGGCCGGCTCCGCCACCCAGTCCCGCGAGTCCGCGCTCGGCTTCGTCGGCGCCGCGATCGTGCTGGCGATCCTCCGCCGCGGCAAGTACGTGGTGATCGCGGTCGCCACCGCGATGGTGCTCGCGTTCGCGGTCGGCCAGGTCGCGATCTCCCCGGAGAACCGCGCCGAGCTGGCCCGCCGCCTCCAGGGCGTGTCCAGCGCGCTGGACCTGCCCAGCGGCGCGGAGCAGGAGGGCTTCTGCGTCGAGGGCAACCGCGGCTGCGAGGAGGAGAACAGCATCCCGCAGCGCGAGGTGCGTGTGCTCTACGCGCAGCAGGGCGTCAAGCTGTTCTTCAAGCGCCCCATCCTCGGGTACGGCATCGGCCAGTTCGGCGGCATCGCGGCCTACACCGCGGACCCGGAGTGGTACAAGGACACCCGCTTCGGCCCGGAGGGCTTCGAGCTGTACGGCTCCAACGAGAAGCAGGTCGACTCGTTCTGGCTGCACCTGCTGGTGGAGACCGGTCTGCTCGGCGTCCTGGCGTACCTCACCTGGATCTTCTTCCTGGCCTGGCCGCTGCTGCGCAGTTCCTGGGCGGACCGCCGCGAGCGGTGGAAGGAGCACCGGGCCGGCCCGACCACGCTCTGGGGCATCGCGGCACTGGTCTTCGCGGGCCTGGTCGCCGCGCTCGCACCGTCCCTGGAGGACCCGGTCTTCCCGGCACTGCTCTTCTCCGTGCTGGGCATCTCCTGGGTGATGCTGTCCCGCGCCGGCGCCCGGACCCCGGCCGCCGTCACCGAGACCGCCGCACCCGCCGACGAGCCGACCGCTCGCCGTACCGACGAGGAAAGCTAGGGGGCGACCATGAGTGGAGTCGCGCTGATCGGGTTCGGTTACTGGGGACCGAACCTGGCACGTAACCTGCAGAACCACGCCGGCCAGCGCTGGCGTTACCTGGTGGAGCTGTCGCCCGAGCGCGCCGCGCGCGCCCGGGAGCTGTACCCGCAGGTGCAGGTGGTCAGCGACCTCGACGTGGTGCTGAACGACCCCGACGTGACCTCCGCGATCGTCGCCACGCCGGCCGCCACGCACACGCCGCTGACCCGGCGTCTGCTGGAGGCCGGCAAGCACGTGATGGTGGAGAAGCCGCTGGCGCTCAGCACCGAGGACGCCACCGCGCTGGCCACCCAGGCGGACGCGGCGAACCGCGTGCTGATGGTCGGCCACGTCTTCGAGTACGTGCCCGCGGTCCTCGAGATGAAGAAGATCATCGAGGCCGGCGAGATCGGCGACCTGCTCTACCTGCACTCGCAGCGCCTCAACCTGGGCCGCATCCAGAGCGACGTGAACGCGTTCACCTCGATCGGCCCGCACGACGTGTCGATCGCGAACTTCCTGGTCGGCAAGGGTGCGGAGTGGGTGTCCGCGCGCGGGGCCCGCTACCTCAACGAGAACGTCGAGGACGTCGTCTTCGTGACGGTCGGCTACCCGGGCGGCGTGCTGGCCCACATGCACGTCAGCTGGCTCGACCCGTCCAAGACCCGCAAGACCACGGTGGTCGGCTCGCAGAAGATGATGGTCTTCGACGACGTCGACTCCGAGACCAAGCTCCGGGTGTACGACAAGGGCGCGGACCGGCTCGACCCCGACTCCTACGGCGCCTGGCAGTACAAGCTGCGTGACGGCGCCATGCGGGTGCCCAGCCTGCCGATGGCCGAGCCGCTCGGCGCGGAGCTCAGGCACTTCCTGGAGTGCGTCGACACCGGCGCCCGCCCGCGCACCGACGGGTGGAACGGCGTGGAGGTCGTCGCCGTGCTGGAGGCGGTCGAGGAGTCGCTGCGCAAGAACGGCGAGCAGGTCGGGGTCGACACCCACCGGCCGGGCAAGTGATGACGGCCGTCATCAGCCCGCTCTCCGTCGTCGCCGACGGCGTCCAGCTGGGGGAGGGGAGCGTCGTCGAGGAGTTCTGCGTCATCGGCCGCTCCGGCCCGGCGGACCAGAAGACGGTCATCGGTGACGGCGCGACGCTGCGCACGCACACCGTGCTCTACGCGGGCAACACGATCGGGCCGAGGTTCGCGACCGGCCACCACGCGCTGGTCCGCGAGTCGAACACGATCGGTGAGAACGTGTCGATCGGCTCGCTCTCGGTCGTCGAGCACCACGTGACGCTCGGCGACCGGGTGCGGATCCACTCGCAGTGCTTCATCCCGGAGTTCTCGGTGATCGAGGAGGACGCGTGGATCGGCCCGCGCGTCACGCTCACCAACGCGCCGTTCCCGCGCTGCCCTTCCGTCTCCACCTGCATGAAGGGCGTACACATCGAGCGCGGCGCCAAGATCGGCGCGAATGCCACCATCCTGCCGGGCGTGCGGATCGGGGCAGGCGCGATCATCGGCTCCGGCACGGTCGTCACGCGTGACGTCGCGCCCGGTGCCGTGGTGGTCGGCAACCCCGGCCGCCAGACCAAGACCACGGACGAGCTGACCTGTCCGGCCGGTCTCGATCACCGTCCCTACCCACCCCTCGAGTCCATCGGAGCGAGCGCATGACGATTCCCCTGGTTGATCTCAAGGCCTCCTACGAGCGCCACAAGGCGGGCATCGACGCCGCTATGGCCGAGGTCATCACGAACACCCGGTTCATCGGGGGCAAGGAGCTCGTCGAGTTCGAGGAGGCGTTCGCGGCGTTCTGCGGCGCCCGCTTCGCGATCGGTGTCGGCTCCGGCACCGCCGCGCTGCACCTCGCGATGACCGCGCTCGAGGTGGGCCCGGGCGACGTCGTCGCCGTGCCGGGGCACACGTTCATCGCCACCGCGGAGCCGGTCGCCTGGCTGGGCGCCACGCCGCGGTTCGTGGACATCGAGCCGGAGACCGGCTGCATGGACCCGGCCGCGCTGAAGGCCGCGCTCGCCCCCGGCGACGTCAAGGCCGTCGTGCCGGTGCACATCCACGGCCAGCCGGTCGACCTGGCCGCGATCGGCGCGATCTGCGAGGACGCGGGCGTGCCGATCATCGAGGACGCCGCGCAGGCGCACGGCTCGTCGTTCACGCTGCCGAACGGCGACGTGGTGCGCGCCGGTTCGTACGGTGCGATCTCCTGCTTCTCGTTCTACCCGGGCAAGAACCTGGGCGCGTTCGGTGACGCGGGTGCGCTCACCACGAACGACCCGGAGTTGGCCCAGAAGCTGAAGAAGCTGCGCGACCACGGCCGCCTCAGCAAGTACGAGCACGACATCGTCGGCTACGCGCACCGGCTGGACACGCTGCAGGCCGCGATCCTGAGCGTCAAGCTGACCACGCTGGACGCGGACAACGACCGCCGCCGCGAGATCGCCGCCGGGTTCCTGGCCGGTCTGGAGGGCGTCGGCGACCTGACGTTCGTGACCGAGGCGCCGAACCGGCGCAGCGTGTACCACCACTTCGTGATCCACACGGCGAACCGGGACGCGCTGCTGGCGCACCTGAAGCAGGCCGGCATCGGCGCGGGCATCCACTTCCCGCTGCCGCTGCACCTGCAGCCCGCGTTCGCGTACCTCGGTGGCAAGCGCGGCGACCTGCCGAACACCGAGAAGTTCGAGTCGACCTGCCTGTCGCTCCCGATCTACCCGGAGCTGACGGACGCGCAGCGCGACGAGATCATCGCAGCGGTCCGCTCGTACTTCGACGGGAACTGATGTCCGAGTCCTTCGCGGCGGCGGGCGGGTCTGCGGACCCCCCGCCGTCGCTGCGCATCCTGGCGGTCACCAACCTGTGGCCGTCCCCCGGCGGGTTCCGGGGCGTCTTCGTCCGTGACCAGGTCGAGTCGCTGCGCGCGGCCGGCCACCACGTGGACGTCGAGGTCGTCGCGCAGCAGCGCGGCAAGTCCGACTACCTGACCGCCGCGCCCCGCGTGCGCGCCCGCGCCGCGGCCGGCGGCTACCACCTGGTGCACGTCCACTACGGCCTCACCGCGCTCGCGTCGCGGCTGGTCAAGGGCGTGCCGAGGGTCCTGTCGCTGTACGGCAGCGACGTCAACGAGCCGTGGCAGCGCCGCATCACCCGGGCCACCACCGGCACGGTCGCGGCCACGATCTACCCGTCGAAGCGGCTCGCGGCCGCGGCCGGCGACCCGGACGGCTTCGTGGTGCCGAACGCGGTGGACTTCGGCCTGTTCACGCCGCCGGCCACCACCCAGGAGCGGGAGAAGATCCGGGCCGGGTTCGGCATCGCCCCCGGCGACCAGGTCGTGCTCTTCGGCGCGCTCCCGGAGAACCAGGTCAAGGGGTACGACGTGTTCCGCGCCGTCCTCGACAAGCTCTCCGCCACCGGCCGCCCGGTCCGCGAGTTGGTGCTGGCCGAGGCCGGCCAGGAGCGCGACGCCGTGGTCCGCAAGTTCGCCGCGTCGGACGCGCTGCTGCTCACGTCGCGGCGCGGCACCGAGAGCGGCCCGCTGGTGGTCAAGGAGGCCGCGGTGATGGGCGTGCCGGTCGTGACCGTGGACGTCGGCGACACCTCGGAGATCCTGGACGGCGTCAGCCCGTCCGCCGTGGTGCCGTTCCCGGACCCGTGGGGCACGGCCGCGGCCACGGACGAGTTGGTCACCCGCCTGGCGGACGCGCTCGCGCCGATCCTGGACGCGGCCGGCGTGCGGGCGAACGGCCGCGAGCGACTGCGCCGGCTCGCGCCGGACGCGGTCACCGCCACGCTGGTCGACGTGTACCGGCGGGTCCTCGCCGGGACGGCGGGCGCGCGATGACCGCTCCCGCGCCGGTGTCGCCGCCCGCGTCCGAGGCAGAGGCGCCGGCCACGCCGCCGTCCGCGTCGTGGGCGCGCCGGTGGCTGGCCGACCTGGGCCCGGCCGTGCTGGCGTACCTGGTGCTGCGCCTGGTCTGCCTGGCCGTGCTGGCCGTCTTCGCGCGGCTGGCCGGCTCGCCGCTGAGCCCGCTGCTGACCGACTTCGACGCCGGCTGGTACGCGGGCATCGCCACCGGCGGCTACGACACGGCGATCCCGCTCAAGCCGGACGGCTCGTTCGCCACCACGAACCTCGCGTTCTTCCCGCTCTTCCCATCGCTGATCGCGCTGTTCGACCCGCTGATCCCGGGCCGCGCCGCGATCGCCGGCGTGGTCGTCTCCTGGCTGGCCGGCCTGTTCGCGGCCGCCGGGCTGGGCGCGATCGGGTCGCACCTGCGCGACCGCCGCACCGGCATCGCGCTGGCCGCGGTCTGGGCCGTCCTGCCGCACGCGCTGGTCCAGTCCATGGGCTACAGCGAGACGCTGTTCACCGCGCTCGCGGCCTGGTCGCTGTGGGCGCTGCTGCGCCGGCACTGGCTGACCGCGGCGCTGCTCTGCGTGCTGGCCGGCCTCACCCGGCCGACCGGCGGCGCGCTCGCCGCGGCCGTCGGGCTGGCCGCGCTGGTCGCGGTGATCGGCAACCGGGGCCGGTTAACCGGCGGCGGCTGGCGGCCCTGGCTGGCCGGCGCGCTGTCGCCGCTGGGCATGCTGAGCTTCATCGCCTGGGTCGGATTCCGGCTCGGCGAGGCGGACGGCTACTTCCGCGTGCAGGGCGACGCCTGGGGCATGGCCTTCGACGGCGGCGTCTACACGCTGAAGACGCTGAAGGCCATCCTGACCGGCGCGCAGCCGCTGGCGCTCTACATGGCCACGGCCGTGCTCGCGGTCGCCGTGCTGCTGCTGGTGCTGGCCGTCACCGAGCGGCTGCCGTGGCCGCTGCTGGTCTACGCGGCGCTGGTCCTGGCGCTGGCGCTGGGCGGCGAGGGCTACTACCACTCCAAGTCGCGGCTGCTGGTGCCCGCGTTCCCGCTGCTGCTGCCGGTGGCGTACGCGCTGGCCCGGGCGCGGCTGCCGCAGGCCGGCGTGGTGATCGCGGCGCTGACCGCACTGTCCGCCTGGTACGGCTCGTACCTCGCGCTGGTCTGGGAGTACTCGCCCTGACGACGCCGGGGGCCCGGTTCCACGGTGGAGCCGGGCCCCGTCGCGGTCAGGCCGTCCAGCGCCACGACGACTGCTCGTAGACCGGCCGGAACCCGGTCGCCAGCATGTTGTCCAGCGACGGGTTCTTCTGTCCCTCCGCCGGGATCCAGGTGGTCGCGCAGACGTGCGTGCAGCCGCGCCGGGCCGCCTCGGAGACGCGCGCGGCGAGCAGCGCGGTCTGCCCGCCGCGTCCGCGGTGCTCCGGCAGCGTCCCGGCGCCGTTCATGAACGCCCACGAGCCGGAGACCGCCAGCAGCGCCGCGGACACGATCGTGTCGCCGTCCCGGGCCGCGTACCCGGTGAAGAGGCCCTCGGCCATCGCGCCGCGCATCAGGTCGGCGACGTCCCGCTCGTCCCAGCCGAAGCCGCGCGCCAGCACCGCCATCGACTCCGCGGCCTCCTCCGCGCCGATCGGCGAGATCGACAGCGACGTGCCGGGCGTCGGCAGCTCCTCCGCGGCCCGGACCAGCTTGACCAGCGCGGGCCCGGGGGTGAGCCGGTGCGCCGCGGCCACGTCCGCCCAGTCCGGTGGCATCAGCGGCGGCGCGAGGTGCAGCGAGGCGGCCGGCACGTCGTGCGCGCGGTACCAGTCCAGCACCTCGCCGACGACGTCCGGCGTGGCCGGTGCGGTGGCGCCCAGGCCGACCGTGCGCGTCCAGAACGTCGGCCTGGCCCGGGGCGCGCCGATCACGGTCGCGCCGCCGATGGTGGCGCCGGCCAGGCCCAGCCGCGCGGTGACGTCCGGCGGCGCGGCGGCGTAGACGGCCCGGAACGCGTGCGCCTCGACGGTCTCGGCCGCGACGGCGAGATCCTTGTGCATGGCCGGGACACTACGCGACGTCAGGAAGACCCGTCGAGCAGCGCGCGACCGATCGCGGTGACCTGGTGCAGCACCAGATTCGCGTGCCGGCGGCTGGTGATCAGACCGGCCTCGCGCAGCACGGTGGCGTGGTGGCTGGCGGTGGCGGGGGAGATGCCGACCCGGCGGGAGATCTCGCCGGTGGTGGCCGCGTCCGCGACCGCGCGGAGCACCGCGAGCCGGGTGGTGCCGATCAGCGGGCCGAGCCGTCGGCCGCCGTCCGGCGCGCCGACGGCCGGGGCCGGGCGCTGCCGGTGCGCCGGGTAGACCAGCATCGGCGGCAGCTCCGGGTTGGCCAGCGCTATCGGGTCCTGCCAGCAGAAGTACGACGGCACCAGCAGCAGCCCGCGACCGTCCAGGTACATGTCCCGATCCATCGGGTAGCCGTGGATGGACAGCACCGGCGCGTTCCACTCGCAGCGCGGGCCGAGGTCGTCGAGGAGGTGGCCGGCGCCGTGGTCGAGCATCAGCGTGCCGCGCAGCGCGCGGTCGTCCGCGACCACGCCGGAGATCTCCGTCCAGTACGGCGCGACCGCGACCTCGAAGTACCGGCGCAGGCCGTCGCCGAGCTCGTGCATGGCGCCCGTGCGGCCGGAGGCGAGGTCGTCCAGCCAGACGTTCGCGCCGGACGGATCCGGGATCATCCGGATCTCCTCCTTCACGCGCGCGGCATCGGTGTTCTGCACCGCGTCGATGCCCTGGTCCAGCGCGGTGATGTCACCGGGCGTGAGGAAGTCCGGGAAGTACCGGCCGAGCGGCGAGATCGGCAGCAGCTTGCCGCGCAGCAGCCCGGACATGTTGTGCCGGCCCAGGTCCTGGCGCACCTGGCGATGCCAGTTCTCGTACGTCGCGTAGCCCCGCCGGGTCTGCAGCCGGTGCAGGCTGCACACTATCTCCCACAGTGGATCGGGACGCCGCGCCAGCCGGGTGCGGCCCACGTCCTCGGCCGTGAAGTGGATCGACAGGGTGCCCATCGTCTGAGTGTCCACACGGGTGATCCGGGACGCAATCGATCGCACGGCAGGCCGCGATGATAGGGAGGACGGCGACCCCCCGTCTGCCGCCGTCCACGCACCTAGAGTGATGCCCGCCGGACTTCCCGGCCATGGACCTTCGACGACCGTCGAAAATCGGACTTGCTTTGGCCGATCGGGATCGATTTGATGGCTGCCATGTCGTCTCGGCTCCGGCGCTTCCGGTCCGTCCTGGTCGCCGGTGCCGGTGCCCTGCTGCTGACCGCCGTCGCGGCGGCGGCCCCGCTGATCGCCGCGGTCTACGGCACCGGGCCGCAGCAGACGTTCGCGGACGACCTCGACGCGTACGGCATGCCCTACGGCGTCGCCGGTGGCGTGTCCACCGTGCACTGGCTGGGCCTGGAGCCGGGCCTCGGCCGCGACCTGCTGATCCAGATCGTCTACGGCATGCGGACGTCACTGGCCGTGGCCGGGCCGGCCGTGCTGCTGGCCACGCTGCTCGGCACCGTGATCGGCGGGCTCGCCGGGATACTCGGCGGCTGGGTCGACGCGCTGCTCACCTGGGTCACCGACGTGGCGATCGCGCTGCCGATGCTGCTCTGCGCGATCGCCGTGATCCGCCCGCTGGAGCTGGCGTTCTACGGCCCGCGCGACGCGGTCCCCGGCTGGTTCCGGATGGTCACGCTGATCGGCCTGTTCACGGTGCTCGGCTGGACCGGCGTGGCGCGGCTGGTCCGCACGCAGGTGCGGGCGCTGCGCGAGCGGGACTTCGTCACCGCCGCGGTCGCGCTCGGCGCCCGCCCCGGCCGCATCCTCGGCCGCGAGGTGCTGCCGCATCTCGGGCCGCCGATCGTGGCCGGCGCGTCGCTGCTGCTGCCCATGTTCACCTCCGCCGGCGCCGCGCTCAGCTTCCTGGGGCTGGGAGTGCTGGAGCCCACGCCGGACCTCGGGCGCACGATCCAGCGCAGCCTCGGCTACCTGCAGACCGATCCGGCGTACGTGCTGTTCCCCGGCCTGGCCCTGGTCTGCATGGTGTTCGTGTTCACCGCGCTGGGCGAGTCGGTGCGGCGGGCGTGCGACCCGGGGCCGGGCCGGTGATCCGGCGGCTGCTGCGCCGGTGCCTGCTCGGGCTGCTGACCCTGGCCGGAGTGAGCGTGCTCGCGTTCCTGCTGCTGTTCGCGGTCCCTCGGGACCCGGCGGCGGCGATGTGCCCGAAGAACTGCGACGCCGCGCGCCTGGAGCGGATTCGCGCCGAGTGGGGCCTCACCGACCCGGTGCCGGTGCAGTACTGGTCCTTCGCCACGCGACTGGTGTCCGGCGCGGACGGCTGCCCGGCGCCGTGCCTGGGCCGGTCCTACGCCAGCGGCGAGCCGGTCACCGCGATGCTGGCCCGCGCGCTGCCGGTGACCGTGAGCCTGGTGCTGCCGGCCGCGGTGCTGTGGGTGACCTCCGGCGTGCTGCTCGGCACGGTCGCGGCGGCCCGCCCCGGCTCGGCGGCCGACCGGCTGGTCGGCGTGCTCTCGCTGACCGGGCTGGCGCTGCCGCTCTACCTGGTCGGTGCCGTGCTGCTGCTGGTCCTGGTGTACGGCACCGGCACGCTCGGCCCGCCCGGCTGGACGCCGCCGAGCGAGAGCCCGGCGCGGTGGGCGGCCGGCCTGCTGCTGCCCTGGGTGACGCTCGGCGCGATGCTCGCCCCCGGCTACACCCGGCTGGCCCGCGCGCAGGTCGGCGACGCGCTCTCCGCCGACTTCGTGCGCACCGCGGCCGCGAAGGGCCTGCCCGGGCGCGCGGTGGTCGGCCGGCACGCGCTGCGCGCCGCCGCCGGCCCGCTGGCCACGCTGGCCGCGCTGGACGTCGGCGCCGCACTCGGCGGCACCGTGATCACCGAGGTCACGTTCGGCCTGCACGGGCTGGGCCGCACCGTGATCGAGGCGGTACGCGCGGACGACCTGCCGGTCGTGCTCGGCGCCGTGCTGCTCGGCGCCGTGTTCGTGATCGGCGCCAACACCATCGTCGACGGCCTCCAGGCCGCGATCGACCCCCGCATGCGCAGATAGGAGCTCGATGAGGAGAGCGGTGTCCCTGGCCCTGGCGGTGGTGCTGGCGGCCGGCACGGCCTGCACCGACAACCCCCGCGACGACGGCACGCCGGAGCGGGAGGAGGTCCGCCAGCGCAGCGGCGTGATCGCCACCGACCCGGCGGCCTCCCGCGGCCCGGCGCCCGAGGTGCCCGGCGCGACCGCGGGCGGGACCGTCACCGTGTTCCGGGAGACGCCGCTGGCCCGGCTCGACCCGCAGCGGATCTACACGTTCCTGAGCCTGAGCGTCTCCCAGCTGTACGCGCGGCGGCTGACCACCTACGCGGACGACGGCAAGGGCGCGCTCACGCTGGTCGGGGACATCGCGGAGACGCCCGGCACGGACGTGGACGGCGACTGCCGCACCTGGGAGTTCCGGATCAAGGAGAACATCCGGTTCGAGACCGGCGCGACCGTCACCGCGCGGGACGTGGCGTACGGCATCGCCCGCTCGTTCGACCTGTCGCTCGGCGGCGGTCCCACCTACATCCAGGAGTGGCTGGCGGGCACGCCGGCCTACGACACGGTGTTCGACTTCGCGGCGGACCGGACCGCGCTGCCGCCCGGCGTCGAGGTGCCGGACGACCGCACGCTGCGGTTGCGCTTCCCGAAGCCGCACTGCGACCTGCCGTTCGCGGCCGCGCTGCCGGCGACCGCGCCGGTGCCGGCCGCGGCGGACACCGGGCTGGACTACGACAGGAAGCCGGTCGCGACCGGGCCGTACCGGATCGAGGGCCGCACCGGCGACACCGCGCTGCGCCTGGTCCGCAACCCGCAGTGGGACCCGGCCACGGACGCGACCCGGCACGCGTACCCGGACGCGTTCGAGCTGGCGTTCGGCGCGGAGCCGGTCACCCAGACCAACCGCATCCTCGCCGCCCAGGGCGCGGACGCGGCGGCGATCTCGTTCGACGGCGTGCCCCCGGCCCTGATCGCGCGGGTCACCGGCGACGCGCTGCTGCGCTCGCCGACGTCGCGGCTCACCGTGCTCAGCATCAACACCCGGCGCGTCACCGACCTGGCCGTCCGCCGCGCGCTGAACGCGGCCATCGACCGGGACGACCTGGTCAAGGCGGTCGGCGGCGCGGCCGTGGCGCGGCCGGTCACCACGCTGCTGCCGCCGTCGACCATCGGCTGGCGGGACTACGACGCGTACCCCTCACCGCTGCCGATCCCGTCCGGCGTGCCCGAGCTGGTGCTGGCCCACCCGGACGACGCGGAGGGACAGATCGAGGGCACCGCGCTGGCCAGCGGCCTGCGCGAGGCCGGCTTCCGCATCCTGACCAAGCCGGTACCGGCCGGTGACTTCCTGGCCGAGATCAAGCGCGCGGACAACCCGTGGGACCTCTACCCGGACACCTGGGCGCCGGACTGGCCGAGCGGTGCGGCCGTGTTGCCCGCGCTCTACGACGGCCGCGCGATCAAGCCGTCCGGCAGCAACAACGGCACGTCCTACCTGGACGCCCGCCCGCTGGACGCGGAGTTCGACCGGATCTTGGCGCTGCCGGCCGACCGGCAGGGCCCGGAGTGGGCCGCGCTCGACGAACGGATCATGCGGGAGTACGCGCCGGTCGTGCCGCTGTACGTGGAGCTGACCTGCACGGCCCAGGGCCCGCGGCTGGGCGGCGTGTTCGTCGACGGGGTCTTCGGCAGCCCGGCGTTCGTGAACGCGTACGTCCGGCCGTAGCGGCCCCGTCCCGGCGACGAGACCCCCGGGCGGGTGACCACCGCGTGGTTCCGCGCGTTGTGCTCCTCGGATTCGCCAACCGAGGAGTGGGAGTGCAGCGATGTTCATGGTGACCGGGAACGCGGCGGAGGTGATCCGCCGGCTCGCGGAGCGGGAGCGGGCGCCGGCCGGAGCGGGGCTGCGGATCGCGGCGGACCCACGGGCCGGCGAGCTGACCGTCGGCCTGTCACCGCGGCCCAGCCAGGGCGACACGGTGTTGCAGGCGGGCGGCGCCTACCTGTTCCTCTGCCCGGTGGCGCTGCGGGCGCTGGACGACAAGGCGTTGGACGCGACCATGACGGAGGACGGCGAGTTCGACTTCATCATGGCCGAACAGCCGCGCTAGAACGCGGGAGGGGCCGGGGAGAACCCCGGCCCCTCCCGTTCGCTCAGCCGTTGCTGAGGGTGATCATGTCCTCGCGCGGCACGACCTTGATCCGCTTGCGGCCGTGCGGCTCGCCCAGCTTGATCTCGTGCGCGTCGAGCAGCTGCCAGCCGGCCCAGGTGGTGTACGTGACGCCCTTGCGCCGCAGGTACGAGACGACCGCCTCCGGCTCCCGCTGCGTCGCCTCCGGCATCGCCTCGACGTCCGCGAGCAGGCTGGTGACGGTCTCGTTCGCGTCGCCCTTGGTGTGGCCGATCAGGCCGACCGGGCCACGCTTGATCCAGCCGGTGACGTACACGCCCGGGATGTGGTTGCCGTCCATGTCCAGCACGCGGCCGGCCTCGTGCGGCACCGTGCCGGTGCGGGTGTCGAACGGCAGGTCCGCCAGCGGCTTGCTGAGGTAGCCGATCGCCCGGTAGACCGCCTGCACGTCCCAGTCGGTGAACTCGCCGGTGCCGCGCACGTTGCCGTCGCCGGTCAGCTCCTGCGTCTCGGTGCGCAGGCCGGTCACGCCCTCCTCCGGGGTGCCGAGGATTTCGGCCGGCGCCTGCAGGAAGTGCAGGTGCAGGCGGCGCTTGCGGTCCTCGCGCGGGTCGCGCATCGCCCAGTTCTGCAGGATGTCGACGCACATCTTGACGTGCCGGGTCTTGCGCATCTCCTCGAGGCTGCCCTCGTCGAACTCGATGCCCTCGGGGTGCACGATCACGTCGACGTTGGGGGAGTGGTCCAGCTCGCGCAGCTCCATCGGCGTGAACTTGACCTGCGCCGGGCCGCGCCGGGAGAACACGTGCACGTCGGTCACCGGGCTGGCCAGCAGGCCGCGGTAGACGTTGTCCGGGATCTCCGTCTCCAGCAGCTCGTCCGCGGTCTTGGCGAGCACCCGGGCGACGTCGACGGCCACGTTCCCGGCACCGATCACGGCGACCTTGGTGGCGGTCAGCGGCCACTCGCGCGGCACGTCCGGGTGTCCGTCGTACCAGCTCACGAAGTCCGCGGCGCCGAAGCTGCCCGGCAGGTCGACGCCCGGGATGTTGAGCACCCGGTCCTTGTCCGCGCCGGTCGCGAAGATCGCGGCGTCGTAGAACGGCCGCAGCTCCTCCAACTTGACGTCGACGCCGTAGTCGACGTTTCCGATGAACCGGATCCGCGGGTTGTCCAGCACCTTGTGCAGGGCGTTGATGATCTCCTTGATCCGCGGGTGGTCGGGGGCGACACCGTACCGGATCAGGCCGTACGGGGTGGGGAGCCGGTCGAAGACGTCGACGGTCGCTGTCGGGTGGTTCTTCGACAGGATGTCGGCCGCGTAGATCCCGGCCGGACCGGCGCCGATGACGGCGACCCGCAGTGGGCGCTGCTCCTCCATGGTGAGTTTTCCCTCGCTCGATCGCGCGTAAGTCTGACCGCCCAGGTTAGGCCAGCCTTAGTAGCAGTCCCCGCAAGAACGGGTGTGAGCCTGATCATGTTGGGCTGTTTTCCCAGCTCAGAGCCGTGAGTTGCCGCTGGGTTTCTGCTCAGTTCGCGGGACGGTACGCCGAACGAGGCGCCATGAGGTTCGAGTCCATCGACGACGGCTACCAGGTCGAGCACTGGACCCGGCAGATCCGGATGGGCTGCTGGATCGCCATCGTGATCTCGACGGTGGGCGCCGTGCGGGTCTTCCTGGACTGGCCGCAGTCGTCGCGCTGGCTGGTCTTCGTTCTCGGCGCGGCGGTGGTCGCGCAGGCCGGCCTGCTCGTCCTGCCCTGGGCCCGGATCATCCGCCGCCGGTACGCCCGCGAGCTGCTGTTCGCGTGGTGGCTGCTCGAACTGCCGCTGCTCTACCTGTTCGCCCGCGGGGACCAGGCCGCGCTCGCGATCTTCCCGGCCGGCGCGATCGTCATCATGGTCACCGCCGCCGTGCTCTACCCGCCGAGCGCGATCGGCACGCTCGGTGCGCTCTCCATCGGCGGATTCCTGCTGCTGGTCCAGGGGCAGCCGGACGCGCAGCCGACCATGATCGCCGGGCTGCTGGCCGTGCTCGGCGCGGTGGTCGCCACCTGCGCACTGACCGCGCAGAGCCGGCTGGCCCAGGACGCGCGCCGGCGGGCCGCGGAGGACCGCGTCGAGGCGCTGCTGGAGAACGCGTCCGATCTGGTGCTGGCCGTGTGCCCGGACGGCGAGGTCACGTACGCCAGCCCGTCCGCGCGGGACCTGCTGGGCCGCGACCCGTCCTGGCTCACCCGCGAGCGGATCGGCCAGATGCTGCACCCGGAGGACCTGCCGCTGGCGCGGGAGTTCATGGCCACGCTGTTCGCGGCCGCGCCGGACCACGCCGGGCGGATCGAGGTCCGGCTGCGGCACGGCGACGGGACCTGGGTCTACGCGGAGGCGATCGGGGTGAACCGGCTCGCCGACCCGAACCTGCGCGCGGCCGTGCTCAGCATCCGGGACGTGGGCGCGCGCAAGTACATGGAGGCGGAGCTGACCCGCCAGGCGTTCACCGACTCGCTGACCGGACTGCCGAACCGCGCGCTGTTCCACGACCGGGTGACGCACGCCGCCGCGCGCAACCGCCGCGACGCCGGCCGGATCACCCTCATGCTGATCGACCTGGATGACTTCAAGCTGGTCAACGACGGTCTCGGGCACACCGCCGGCGACCAACTGCTGCGCGTCATCGCCCAGCGGCTCTCCGCGCAGCTGCGCCCGGCGGACACGCTGGCCCGGCTCGGCGGCGACGAGTTCGCGGTGCTGGTCGAGGACCTGACCGAGCTGGAGGCCGCGGAGCTGGCCGACCGGCTGGTCCGCGCGGTCCGCGAGCCGGTCACGCTCGGCGTCCGCGACGTGATCTGCACCGCCAGCATCGGCATCTCGGTGATCAAGGCGGGCGTGCACGACCTGGGTGAGGCCGACGAGTTGCTGCGTGACGCCGACCTGGCGATGTACGCGGCGAAGGCGGCCGGCCGGGACGGCTACGCGGTCTTCGACCCGTCCCGGCACGCGGACGTGCTGGCCGAGGCGGAGCAGCGCGCCGCGCTGGAGCGCGCGCTGCTGGAGGAGCAGTTCGTGGTCCACTACCAGCCGATCGTGGAGCTGCCCGCGCGCGAGCTGATCGGCTTCGAGGCGCTGGTCCGGTGGAACCACCCGGAGGACGGCCTGGTCGGCCCGGTCGGGTTCATCCCGCTCGCGGAGGCCACCGGGCTGATCGTGCCGCTCGGCCGCTGGGTGCTCGACCAGGCCTGCCGCCAGCTGGCCGCGTGGATCGCGGAGCACCCGGAGGCGGCGACGCTGCGGATGAGCGTGAACCTCTCGCCGCGGCAGTTCCAGCACTCCGGGCTGGTCGGCGAGGTCGCGGGCATCCTGGAGCGCACCGGCGTGCCGGCCGACCGGCTGGTCCTGGAGATCACCGAGTCGCTGCTGATGAAGGACACCGAGGTCACCGTCCGTACCCTCGAGGCACTGAAGGCCCTGGGCGTGCGCCTGGCGGTCGACGACTTCGGCACCGGTTACTCCTCGCTGAGCTACCTGAAGCGGTTCCCGGTCGACATCCTCAAGATCGACCGTTCGTTCGTGGACGGGATCACCGCGGACTCCGGGGACGCCACGCTGGCCGAGGCGGTCGTGCAGCTCGGCCGCACGCTGCGGCTGCAGACCGTGGCCGAGGGCATCGAGACCGCCGACCAGTGGTCCACGCTGCGCGAGCTGGGCTGCGAGTACGGTCAGGGCTTCCTCTTCGCGCGGCCGGTCACGGCGGAGGAGATCGTGCCGCTGATCCGCGCCCGCCCCGCCAGCCCCGCCCACCCCATAGGGGAATAAACGCCTCAGGTCGGGCCGTGTCCGGCCGATGAGGGCACCGATGGACCAGACCTTCCGTCCGCTGATGGACGCGCTGAAGCGGCGAGGCGTCGACCCGCAGATGGTCGACTACGCCGCCGAGGAGGCCGAGCGCAGCGGGCGCTCGATCCGCGCGGTGCTGATCAACGACCAGATCGTCACCGAGCAGGAGCTGACCGCCGCGGCCGCGGACGCGTACGGTGTACAGACCGTCGACCTCGTCGGCTACCCGATCGAGCAGGCCGCGCTCACCAAGATCCCGCTGGCGCTGGTCACCCGGCACCGCGTCATCGGCATCTCGCTCGACGGCAACGAGCTGACCGTCGGCATCACCGACCCGGCCGACGTGGTGGCGCTGGACGACGTGCGCGCCGCCACCGGCATGATCATCCGTCCGGTCGTGGTCGCGCGCACCGAGGTCCGGAAGGTCATCGAGAAGCTCCAGCGCGAGGGAAGCGACCTCGGCGACATGGCCGAGAGCCTGCGCGTCGAGCAGCCGTCCGCGATGACCGCGGTCACCCAGGGCGACGACGACGCGCCCATCGTCCGGTACGTGAACTCGCTGCTCGAACAGGCGATCATGAACCGCGCGTCCGACCTGCACCTCGAACCCACCGAGACCGACCTGCGGGTCCGTTACCGGATCGACGGCGTGCTGCACGAGGTCGACACCGTGCCGCAGGCCGTGCAGAGCGCGCTGATCTCCCGCCTGAAGATCATGTCGAACGTCGACATCACCGAGCGCCGCATCCCGCAGAACGGCCGGATCACGATGCAGCTCAACAACCGCAAGGTCGACCTGCGTGCCGCCACGCTCCCCACGGTCTGGGGCGAGAAGATCGTCCTCCGCGTGCTCGACACCGGCGGCATCAACCTCGACCTAGCCGGCTTCGGCTTCACCGAGGACAACTACGAGCGGTTCTCCGCGTCGTTCGCCAAGCCGCACGGCATGCTGCTGGTCACCGGCCCCACCGGCTCCGGAAAATCCACCACGCTGTACGCCACGCTCGCGAAGATCAGCAAGCCCACCGTCAACATCATCACGGTCGAGGACCCGGTCGAGTACCGCCTGCCCGGCATCAACCAGGTCCAGGTCAACGTGAAGGCCGGCCTGACGTTCGCCGCCGTCCTCCCCGCGATCCTGCGCTCCGACCCCGACGTGGTGCTGATCGGCGAGATCCGCGACGGCACCACCGCCCAGTTCGCCGTCGAGGCCGCGCTCACCGGCCACCTCGTGCTCTCCACGCTGCACACCAACGACGCCCCCAGCGCCATCGTCCGCCTCACCGAGATGGGCATCGAGCCGTTCCTGGTCGGCTCCTCCGTCGACTGCGTACTCGCCCAGCGCCTCGCCCGCCGCCTCTGCGACTGGTGCAAGACCGAGTACTACCCGCCCGACGACGAACTCGAGGCCGCCCGCTGGCCCTTCGACCAGTGGGACCCGCCCGCCCAGCTCTGGAAACCGGTCGGCTGCCGCAGCTGCGCCGGCACGGGCTACAAGGGCCGCCTCGCCGTGCACGAGGTCATGCCCGTCACCGAGGAGATCGAGAAGCTGGCCGTGGCCCGCGCCCCCGCCAGCGACATCCACGCCGTGGCCCAGGCCCAGGGCATGTTCGACCTGCGCATCGACGGCCTCCTCAAGGCCGCCAACGGCCAGACCTCCATCGCCGAAGTCCTCCGCGTCGCCATCTGACCCCGCCGTTCCCCGGCGTCGCGTCTCCCGGCGCCGGCCCGGTGCGCGGGCGCTGTTCACCGGGACGACCCGGGAAAACCGGGGTTCGGGGTCCGCATGCTCCCGCGGGCACACCTCGCGCCGGCTCCGCCGCCGCTCCGCCGCCGCTCCGCCGTCGCGCCGAGCCGGTCGCGCACGAAGCGGCCGGCGGGACGTGGCCACGCCGGAAGCGGGAGGGGCCGGGGCGTGGGAGGGCGGAAGACTACGCCGGCGCGGCTAAGGTCCGCTGCGTTTCTGCCGAAGTCAACGGTGTCCCGCTCGACGGCGGGGTCCCCCCGTTCGACCTCGAAGGAGCCGCGGTGATCGTAGAGCAGACGCTCGACGACCTGGTGGCGGGCGGTGACCGGAACGACAACCGGGATTCCCTGGACGCCATGCTGCAGTCGCTGATCCAGGCGCAGGGCTCGGATCTGCACCTGACGGTCGGCGCGCCGCCGACGATCCGGGTGCACGGTGCGCTCAATTACCTGCCCGACTACGAGCGGATGAGTCAGATCGACGTCGCCATGCTGGCCCGGGCCGCGACCACGGACGAGCAGTGGGCGATCTTCCGGGACCACAGCGAACTGGACTTCGCGTACAGCGTGCCGCACGTGGGGCGGTTCCGGGTCAACCTGTACCAGCAGCGTGGCTCCGTGGGCGCGGCGTTCCGGGCGATCGCGCAGCGGATCAAGCCGCTGGACGAACTGGGTGTGCCGGAGGCGGTCGGCCGGTTCGCGTCGCTGCACCGCGGGCTGGTGCTGGTCACCGGGCCGACCGGGTCCGGCAAGACCACCACGCTGGCGGCGCTGCTGGACCTGGCCAACCGGACCCGCGCGTCGCACATCGTGACGATCGAGGACCCGATCGAGTTCCTGCACCCGCACAAGAAGAGCCTGGTCAACCAGCGCGAGGTGGGCGCGGACACCAAGGACTTCTCGACCGCGCTGAAGCACGCGCTGCGCCAGGACCCGGACATCATCCTGGTCGGTGAGCTTCGCGACCTGGAGACCACGCAGACCGCGCTGACCGCGGCCGAGACCGGTCACCTGGTGCTGGCCACGCTGCACACGCAGAGCGCCACCCAGACGATCGACCGCATCATCGACATCTTCCCGCCGCACCAGCAGCAGCAGATCCGCGCGCAGCTCTCGATGGCGCTGCAGGGCGTGGTCACGCAGGCGCTGTGCGCGCGGGCGGACGGCACCGGCCGGACCATCATCACCGAGATCATGACGGCGACGCCGGCCATCCGGTCGCTGATCCGCGAGGGCAAGACGCACCAGATCCCGTCGTTCATGCAGGCCGGCAGCGCGGACGGCATGTTGTCGTTCGACCAGCACCTGGCCGAGCGGGTACGGCACCAGATCATCACGTTCGAGCAGGCCGCGGACCTCTGTCACTCGGTCGAGGAACTGCGCCGCCTGACAGGACGGATGTGACACCGTGGCAGCCACCAAGACGTACGACTACAGCAGCGTCGACGCGACCGGCAAGCGCAGCAAGGGCAAGATCGATGCCTCGAACGAGGCGGCGGCCGCCCAACTGCTGCGCCAGCGCGGCATCGTGCCGCTCTCCATCGAGCAGGCCGGGCAGGGCCTCAACCGGGAGCTGAGCATCCCGGGCCTGAGCGGCCGGGTCACGCTCAAGGACCTGTCGGTGTTCTCCCGGCAGTTCGCGACGCTGACCGGTTCCGGCATGTCGCTGCTGCGGACGCTGGCCGTGCTCGAGGAGCAGACGGTCAAGCCGCCGCTGCGCAAGGCGATCGCGGACATCCGCACGGACGTCGCCGCCGGTGTCGCGCTGTCCGCGGCGATGGGCAAGCACGACCGGATCTTCCCGACGCTCATGATCGCGATGATCCGCGCCGGTGAGGCCGGCGGTTTCATCGACGAGGCGCTGGAACGGATCGCGGTCAACTTCGAGAAGGACGCGGCGCTCCGCGGCAAGATCAAGAGTGCGCTGACGTACCCGGTGATCGTGCTGCTCTTCAGCTTCGTGCTGATCGCCGGCGTCCTGATCTTCATCGTGCCGGTCTTCGAGAACATGTTCACGCAGCTCGGCGGCGAGTTGCCGCTGCCGACGAAGATCATCGTTGATGCCAGTCACAGCCTGGTCTGGTCCGGGCCGCTGACCATCGGCGTGGTCCTCGCGGTGGTGTTCGGCTTCCGGTACGCGCTGCGCAGCAAACCCGAGGTCCGGCTCTGGTTCGACCGGGCCAAGCTGCGCATGCCCGTCTTCGGCGGCCTGCTGCGGAAGATGGCCATCAGCCGGTTCTCCCGCAACCTCAGCACGCTGCTCTCCGCCGGCGTGCCCGTGCTCCAGGCGCTCGACGTCGTGGGCGCCACCACGGGCAACACCGTGGTCACCGAGGCGATGAAGGACCTCCAGGCCGCGATCCGGGACGGGCAGCCCATGTCCGCGCCGCTGCGCAAGCACTCGATCTTCCCGCAGATGGTCACGCAGATGATCGAGGTCGGCGAAGAGAGCGGCCAAATCAGTCAGATGCTCGGCAAGATTGCCGACTTTTATGACCGTGAGGTCGACGACGCCGCGGAGGCGCTCACGGCCTCGATCGAGCCGCTCATGGTCGTCTTCATGGGCGTCGCGGTCGGCTCGATGGTCGTCTGCCTCTACCTGCCGATGTTCTCGGTCTACCAGAACATCGGCGGGACCTCCTGAGAAACACGAAACCCGCATCACCCAGGTCAAGGACGACCGACTCTCTCCCCCTCACCCCGAGCGCCACAGGAGGCACTCAATGCAGCACCTCATCGCCAAGTCCCAGCAGAAGCGGGCGGAAAGCGACAAGGGTTTCACCCTGATCGAGCTGCTGGTGGTCGTCGTGATCATCGGCATCCTGGTCGCCATCGCGGTTCCGGTGTACCTGAACTACCGCAAGGGCGCGTCGAACAAGTCGGCCCAGTCCGACGTGCGCGCCGCGATCAGCGCGGTCGAGCAGTTCTACACCGAGAACGGCAACAAGTACCCGGTCGACGCCTCCGCCACGGCCCCGACCGCACTCGCCCTCCAGGCGACCGCGGGCACCGCCGGCCCGCGCGACCAGAAGGCGAACCTGTCCAGCGGCAACGAGATGCAGTACGACCTGCTCAGCGCGACCAACTACGTGATCTGCGCGCGGAACGTGGACGGCGGTCAGATCTACGTCTACAACAACGCGACCGGTGGCTCCGTCCGTGAGTCCAGCGCCGCCGACCTGGCCGCCTGCATCACGGCCGGCTGACACCTCCGCCGGAGGCGGGGCAGTGGCGCGAGCCGCTGCCCCGCACCCGCATCCCCACCCCGCCCGAATCCCTGCGAGCCGAAAGGACCGGCCCGTGATGACCCCGCTGCTCGTACTCGCCGCCGTCCTCGGCCTCGCGATCGGCTCCTTCCTCAACGTCGTGATCTACCGGGTGCCGCGCGGCGAGTCGCTGATCCGCCCCGGCTCCCACTGCCCCGGCTGCGGCGACGCGATCCGGCCCCGGCACAACGTGCCGGTGCTCGGCTGGCTGGCGCTGCGCGGCCGGTGCGCGACCTGCCAGGCCCGGATCAGCGTCCGCTACCCGCTGGTCGAGGCCGGCACCGCGCTGCTGTTCGTGGCGATCACCGCCCGGTTCGGGCTCTCGCCGGACCTGCCCGCCTACCTCTACCTGGCCTCGATCGCGGTGGCGCTGGCGATGATCGACCTGGACGTGCGGCGCCTGCCGAACGTGATCGTGCTCCCGTCGTACCTGGTCGGCCTGATCCTCCTGGCGCCCGCGGTGATCGCGAGCGGCGACTGGGGACAGGCGGTACGCGCGCTGGCCGCGATGGCCGCGCTCTGGCTCTTCTACAGGCTGCTCACCGTCGTCCGCCCGGGCGGCATGGGCCTGGGCGACGTGAAACTCGCCGGCCTGCTCGGCCTCTACCTCGGCTGGCTCGGCTGGGACGCGCTGCTGGTCGGCGCGTTCGCCGGGTTCCTCATCGGTGGCCTGGCCGGCGCCGCGCTGCTGACCGCCCGCCGCGCCACCGGCAAGACCGCGGTCCCGTTCGGCCCGTTCATGCTGCTCGGCGCGCTGCTCGCGATCTTCGCGGCCGGCCCGGTCGCCGGCTGGTATCTCTCGCTTCTCCCGTCCGCCTGACCCCGAGTTACGACCGCACGAAAGGACGCTCGATGGCTGCCACCAACCTCATCGGCCTCGACATCGGATCGATGTCCGTGCGCGCCGTCGAGACGACGCGCACCAAGGAGGGCCTGGGCATCCTGAACTACGCGCAGGCCCCGCTGCCGGCGGGTGCGGTGGTCAGCGGCGTGGTCCGGGACGACCTCGCGGTCACCGCCGCGCTCAAGGAGCTGTGGACCACCACGAAGTTCCGCAGCCGGCACGTCACGCTCGGCGTCACCAACCCGCAGGCGGTCGTGCGCGAGATGTCGGTGGCGAAGCTGCCGAGGAACCAGCTGAAGAAGTCGCTGCCGTTCCAGGTCCGGGACATGCTCCCGCTGGCCGTGGAGCGCGCGCTGCTCGACTTCTACCCGCTGGAGGAGCCGTCCGGCGACACCGTCCGCGGCCTGCTCATCGCGGCGCCGAAGGACGCGGTGCTGACCGCGGTGCAGGCGGTCGAGCGGGCCGGGCTGCACGTCGACCGCGTGGACCTGGCGTCGTTCGCGCTGCTGCGCTCCGCGTCGTGGCTGGACACCGCGGTGGAGGCGATCGTCGACATCGGCGCGCAGGCGACCAGCGTGGTGGTGCACGCGGACGGCGAGCCGCTGATCGTGCGTACCGTCCCGCGCGGCGGCCAGGAGCTCACCGAGGTGCTGGCCGGCCGGCTCGGCATCGGAGTCACCGAGGCCGAGGCCGTCAAGTGCTGGGTCGGCCTGCGGCGCGAGGAGGGCCCCGAGGTGGCCGACATCCTGCGCGACGCGCTCCGCCCGCTGGTCGCCGAGATCCGCAGCTCGTTCACCTACCTCAGCTCCAGCGAGCGGCCCACGCAGGTGCAGCGGCTGGCGCTGTCCGGCGGCGGCTCGCTGCTGCCCGGGCTGGCCGAGTCGCTGGCCCGCGATCTGGGCGTGCCCGTGGTGATCGCGGACCCGATGAGCCGGCTGCGCGCCGCCGACCGCGGCCAGCACGACAACCTGGAGCGGTTCCGCTCCTCCGCGGCCGTCTCCATCGGCCTCACTCTCGGAGCGGCCTGATGAGCATCGACATGTACCCCGCCGAGTCCGGCTTCACCGCGCAGCTGCCGGTCCCGCAGCAGGACCCGCTGCGCCCGCTGCGGATCGCGGCGAACCTGCTGCCGGACGAGGTCCAGAGCGGTCGGCGCGCCCGGCGTACCCGGGCCGTGGCCGTCACCGGCGTGGGCGCGGTGGTGCTGGCGCTGGCCGGCTGGTACGCCACCACGGTCGTGAAGGCCCAGGACGCGCAGGACGAGCTGGTCCGCGCGGAGGCGCAGGCCGCGGCCGTCCAGCAGGACCAGCGCGAGTACAGCGAGCTGACCGGCGTGAAGTCGGAGCTGAACACGGCCAAGGAGCGGCTCGGCGCGCTGATGGCGAACGACTCGCAGTGGCAGCAGCTGATCGCCGACATCCGCGCCGCCGCGCCGCGCGACGTGTCGATCGTGCAGCTCGGCGCCGGGATCAGCAACCAGGACCTGACCGGGCAGACCGGGGAGACCGGGCTGCCGTCCGAGGTCACGGACAAGCTGGTGGGCACCATCACGCTGGGCGGGACGGCCAAGGACAAGGACCAGGTCGCGGACTTCGTCGACAACCTCCGTGAGGTGACCGGCCTGGCCAATCCGCTGCCGGTCACCATCACCACGTCGGACGGCTCGGAGAACTTCACCATCGAGATCGACATCACCCAGGCCGCGCTCGGCGGCCGGTTCACGCCCGAGGCGACGGAGACGCCGGTGCCCGGCTCCACCACGGGAGGCAACTGATGCGCGCCCACGCGGACAAGCTCTGGATCGCCGGCGGCGCGCTGGTCGCGGTCCTGCTGTTCCTGCTCACCTGGACGCTGCTGGTGATGCCGAAGAACGACGAGGCGGAGACCATCCGGATGGCCGTGGCCGAGGCGGACGGCAAGGCCGACCAGCAGCGCCAGGCGCTGAAGGAGCTGGAAGCGGACAACGTGAACCTGCCGGCCTACAAGGCCGAGCTGGAGAAGTACCAGAACGCGCTGCCCGCCACGAACGAGTTCCCGGACCTGCTCCGGTCGCTGCGCGAGCTCGCCGCGGACCATCACGTCGAGGTCAGCGCGCTCGCCGTGGCCGGCTCGACCAAGATCGAAGGCACCACGCCGAGCATCTACGACATGCCGCTCACGATGACCGTGGTCGGCGACATCGACGACGTTCAGGGCTTCCTGAACGCGCTCCAGCAGGAGCAGGCCCGCGCGGTGCTGATCGACTCGGTCACCGTCTCCGACGACGGCGGCTCGCTCGGCGCCGGCGACGCGACCGCCTCGCTCGCGCTGCACGTGTTCGTCTCCGGCGACGGCCCGCCGGCCGTCGAGGGCCAGCAGGCCGTCAGCTGAATCACCACCGGCGGGATTCTCAGGGATCCCGCCGGTTCGCCGATCCAGATCAGGACCATCCCCGGGTACGAGAGGAGGTGCGCGATGCGCGCCGTCACGCACCGACGCACCAGGCCGCCCGCACCCGCGGCCGACGCGGGCTTCACGCTCGTCGAGACGATCGTCGCGATCGGCATCGTCGGCGTGGTGATGACGGCGCTGGGCACGTTCTTCGTCAGCTCCATGCGCACCACCTCGAACCAGGCCGGCACGCAGGCCGCGGTCCAGGTGGCCAGCGACGCGATGGAGCGGGTGCGCTCGCTGATGCCCACGAAGCTGGCGAACAACCGGGACCAGCAGAGCTCCACCCAGCAGTGGGCGAGCCCGGTCGCGGGCGTCGCGCCCTGGCTGGCCGGCATGGAGATGGCCTACGACGCCACCGCCGCCGCGGGCGACGGCGCGTCCGCGCCGATGCCGACGTCGCCGCTCACGGTCACGCTGGCCGGCGTCCAGTACCGGCAGAACTTCTACCTGGGCCGGTGCTGGCAGGTCGCCCGGACCGGCGGCGCCTGCACGACGACCAAGCCGGCCGACCCCGTCGAGTTCTTCCGCGTGGTCGTGGGCGTCACCTGGCCGGATCACGGCTGCGCGAACGGGACCTGCTCGTACGTCACCACGACGCTGATCAGCAACAGCGAGCTGGAACCCAACTTCGACACCAACGACCAGGCGATCCCGCCGCAGATCGTGGCGCCGGGCGGCCAGGCCGACGACGTGAACACCGCGGTCAGCCTCCAGTTGCAGGCCAACGGCGGTACCGCGCCGCTGAACTGGGTGTCCGCGGAGGGGTTGCCGCCGACGATGAGCATGAACTCGTCCGGCTTGATAACCGGCACGACGCCGGCCACGCCCGGCACCCACACGATCACCGTGACCGTGCAGGACGACTACGACCTGATCAACACCGGCACGTTCACCTGGACCGTGAACCCGCTGCCCACCGTGCAGCCGCAGGCCGACCTGAACAGCCAGGGCGGCGTGGCGATCACGCCGCTGACGCTGCGGGTGAACAACGGCACCGCGGCGTACTCGTGGGCGGCCACCGGGCTCCCGCCCGGACTCTCGCTCAGCGCCTCGACCGGCGTCATCTCCGGCACGCCGAACCGGGTCGGCGTGTACACCGTGGTCACCACCGTCACGGACAAGAACGGCAACACGGCCACGGACACGTTCGTCTGGACGGTGCCGCCGCTGACCGTCGTCACGCCGGGCGCCCTGGTGCTGGTCCGCGGTCAGACCATGACCCCGGTGACCGTGACCGCGAGCGGCGGCGTGCAGAACAGCAGCAGGCAGTACGCCTGGACGGCGACCGGGCTGCCGCTCGGCGTCACGCTCAACGCCACCACCGGTGTGATCAGCGGCCGGCCGTCGACCGCCGGCACGTACCGGATCGTCGTGACCGTCCGCGACTCGCAGCTCCCGCAGAACACCGCCAGCACGAACGAGTTCACCTGGAGGGTGCAATGAGAGCGGCGGTGGCACGGCTGCGCGCCGGCGAGCAGCGGGACGCCGGCATCACGCTGATCGAGGTGATCGTCGGCATGGCGATCATGTCGGTGCTGATGGTGCTGTTCACCACCGCCATCACGCAGGTCTACCGCACCTTCAACAAGGTGGACGCCACCACGCAGGCACAGTCGCAGGTGAACACCGTGTTCCTGCGCCTGGACCGGGAGATCCGGTACTCCACCGGCATCACCGCCGGCCTCCGGAGCGGGGCGACCAGCGTGATCGAGTACCAGGTCTACCTGAACAACGTGAAGAGCTGCGTGCAGCTGCGGGTCCGGTCCGACACCGGCCTGCTCCAGCGGCGGGAGTGGGCCACCGACGCCGCCCCGCCGGCCACCTGGACCACGCTGCTCAGCGGCGTACGCCTGGTCCCGGCCGCGCAGGCGACGCCGAGCCTGGCCGGCGGCGCGACCGCGGCGCCGCCGGTGTCCCGGCCGGCGGGCACCTCCACCCAGGACTTCCAGCGGCTGCGGCTGTACTTCATCACCACGGGCGGCGGTGGGGCGGCCTCCACCGAGCGGCTCACCGACGTGACGTTCACGGCGCTGAACACCACGGCCTCGGCCATCACCGACGACCTGTGCAAAGAGGGAAGGAACGGGCTGTGACCAGGATGTGGCGCCTCCCGTCGCCCAGCGGCGACCGCGGGTCGATCCCGCTCGCGATGATGGTCGTGGTGGTCGGCTCGATGATCGGCGCGCTGGTCGGCACGCTGGTGCTCAGCCAGTTCGCCGCCACCCGGGTGGACCTGCGCCGGGTGCACGCGCTGCACGCGGCGCAGGCCGGGCTGGACGTGGCGTCGGCGCACATCCGCGCGATCGCCAGCGCGTCCGGCTCGGACCGGACCAAGCTGCCGTGCGGCCCGCTCACCGGCTCGCTCGGCGGCGGCAGCACCGCGGTCTACCGGGTGACCGTGCGCTACTACCTCAGCGACCCGCAGAACCGGGCGGAGGACTGGCTGACCACCAACAAGGTGCGGTGCAACGCCAGCAGCGGCCTGGGCGTGGTGCCGGCGTACGCGTACCTGGTCTCGACCGGCGCGGACCAGCCCACCACCACGTTCACCGACGTGCCGACGCGCGTGCTGAACGGCACCTACACCTTCAAGATCGACAATACCAACGTGGTCGGCGGTCTGATCCACGTGAGCAACAACGGCGGTGCCGACCTGTGCATGGACGCGGGCTCGGGCACGCCGCCGCAGGACCGCGTGCTGGAGATGCAGCGCTGCGAGCCGGGCAAGGTCTCGCAGATGTTCGCCTACAACGACAACCTGACGATCAGCCTGGTGTCGTCGCGCAGCGGCAGCGAGCCGCTCGGCATGTGTCTCGACGTCGACTCGGTCACCGACGGCAAGCCGGTCGTCTTCCGAAGCTGCGCGTCGCCGACCCGGCAGTCGCAGCGGTGGAGCTTCGACGACAACTCGCAGTTCCGCCCGACCAACAGCAACGGCACCATGAACACCTCCCTGTGCATCTACGTGCTGACGGCGAGGTCGGTGGGCAGCCAGGTGAGCATCAAGCCCTGCTCGGGCGACGCGACGCAGATCGTGTTCCGCCAGGACTCCGGCGTCGGCGCGGGCGCGGCCGGCGCCACGACCGGGCAGCTCATCAACTACCGCCAGTTCGGCCGGTGCCTGGACGTCACGAACGCGGTCGACAACGCGCCCTACCTGATCGCCTGGCCGTGCAAGACGCGCCCGAACCAGGCGGACGTCAAGTGGAACCAGAGGTTCACGCTGCCGACCGTGCCGAACGGGCCGCACTCCGAGATGTCGACCAACCACTCGCAGGTCGGGGTGATCCGCAGTGGTTCCAACAACAACTACTGCATGAGCAGCCCGGGTTCCACGACCACCGGTGCCTACGTGCGGTTCAACATCGCCTGCCCGGTCGGGCCCATCCCGAGGAACCAGCAGTGGACGGTGTACGGCAAGACCGACTCCTACAGCACCAGCTACCAGATCAAGGACGGCTGGGGGTACTGCCTGCAGCCGCAGGACCAGAACGCGGCGAACCCCGACTACTTCAACGCGACCAACAAGGTCATGAAGATCTTCGTCGGCCCGTGCGACGGTTCCACGCTCCAGAAGTGGAACGCCGAGGTCAACAAGCTGGACCCGGTGAGGTTGAAGGACGTCAACGAGAAGTGACGGGGTAGAACTCGTCGACGAAACGCTCGAGGAAGCGGATCGTGTCGTTCGGCTGGAGCGCCTCCACGCAGAGGCGCTCCATCGCCGCCGCGTAGTGGTCCACGTCCTCGCGCTTGTCCAGGTAGAGCGCGCTGGTCAGCTGCTCCATGTAGACCACGTCCGGCAGTTCCTGGTCGTGGAAGCGGAGGATGCTGAAGGCGCCGCCGGCCGCGGCGTGGCCGCCCGCCTCGAACGGGATGACCTGGAGCGTGATGTTGGGCAGCTTGGCCAGCTCCAGCAGGTGGAGGATCTGCGCGCGCATCACGTCGGTGCCGCCGATCGGGCGGCGCAGCGCGGCCTCGTCGAGCAGGCCCCAGAAGCGGGGCGCGTCCGCGCGGCTGAGCACCTGCTGGCGGGCCATCCGCAGCTTGACGCGGCTCTCGATCTCGTCGGTGGGGGCGAGATTGTGGCCGAGCAGGATCACGCCGCGCGCGTAGTCCGCGGACTGGAGCAGACCGGGAACGTACTGCACCTCGTAATTGCGGATGATCGTGGCGGTCGCCTCCAGGCCCAGGTACGCCTGGAACCAGTTCGGCAGGACGTCACTGTGCTTGTGCCACCAGCCAGGCGTGTTGGCCTCCCGTGCCAGGGCCAGCAGGCTGGCCCGCTCCTGCTCGTCGTCGACGCCGTAGAGGGTCAGCAGATCCGCGACGTCGCGCTCCTTGAAGCCGACGCGGCCGAGCTCCATCCGGCTGATCTTCGACTCCGAGGAGCGGATCTCCCAGCCGGCCTTCTCCCGGGTGACGCCCTTGGCCTCACGGAGCTTGCGAAGCTGGGAACCCAGCAGCATCCGGAGGACGGTCGGGCTGCCCGCCGTGCCACCGTCTTTGTCTGCCGTGCTCACCGTCGTCAGCCTCCGCCTGCTGAACCGAGTCCCCCGCCGCCATGGTCCAGGGCATGCGGAAGTTCCACGGCATGCCATGAGCCGCCGCTCAGCCTAGCGCCTCGGGCAGGGTTCTCTTCCAGTCCCGGGGGTCGGACTTTCGGCTGGAAACCGGTGCGCGCCCGCGGGAGGGCGGCGCGCACCGGTCCGTCGAGAACTACAGCGCGAGGTGGTCGAACTCGCCGTCGCGGGCGCCGAGGATGAACGCCTCGATCTCCGCCGGGGTGTAGATCAGCGCGGGGCCCTCGGGGTCCCGGCTGTTTCGCATGGCCACGCCGCCACCCGGCAACTGGGCCAGTTCCACACAGTTGCCACTGGGGTTGCTGAAGCTGCTCTTCTGCCAGGTGACCGGCAGCTGTCCGGCGGGTACGCCGTTGTATGTCGTCGGCTGCATCGATTGTTCTCTCTACTGGTTGGGTTGGGGGACGTGACCGCTGGTGCCGACCGCCCCCAAGTGGGCCGGCGACGCGGCTCAACCAAACCTCCCCGCCGTGCCGTTGCACGCCGTGGATGCACGTGCATCGGCTCTTGCGTCTGCACCGCATACCGAGGATGATAGCTCATGTGCATAAGCACATACTCGTTCACTCTCTGTGATCGGAAATCGGATTTCTGGTGGCGAATCAGACATTTTCTCCCGGTGGCGTAGCCGCAACTGACACACTGAGTGATCGGTCAGTCAGCGGCTTCGCCCGGCGCCGGCCGCCCGCGTGCGGGTCGGGCGGACGTGCACGGGGCTGCTTCGCCACCAACCCGGCTCAGCGTCGGGGGTCGGGCCCGTGGACGTGACGCTCCTGCTCGGCGGCCTGCTCCTCGCGGGCACGGCCGGGCTCGCCCGGCGGGCGCACCGCCGGGCACGACGTGCTGAAGCCGAGGCGGCCGGTCTTCGCCTCGCCCTCGACGCCGAGCGCCGCGCCGCCCACCGCGACCCCCTCACCGGCCTGCCGAATCGGCGGGCCTTTCAGCGGCTCGGTGCCGATCTCGTCGCCGACCGCCACCGCCCGGCGATGGCCGCGGTCGTGGTGGACCTCGACGACTTCCCTCGGATCAACGACGAGTACGGCCACGCGGCCGGAGACGCGGTGCTGCGCACCGTGGCCCGGCGGCTGGCCGACTACGCCGGTGACGACCTGGTGGCCCGGCTGGACGGCGACGAGTTCGCCGCGCTGCTGACCGGAGCCGCGATCGACGTCGCCCGCGGATGCCCCGCCACCCGCCTCTCCACCGTGCTGTCCACGCCGATCCCGCTCGGGGGCCCGATCCCCGCGCCCGGGACGGCGGACGGCGCCTTCGTCACGGTCACCGCCTCGATCGGCCTCGCCCCGGTGCCACCCGGCGCGAGCCTCGCCGAGGCGCTGGCCCGGGCGGACCGGGAGAGGTGCGACGCGAGGGGCGTCCGCTGCCGCGAGCCCCAGGCCGCGCCGGCTCACCGACCACCGGACACCGCGAGTCCGGGACTTCCCAGGCAGCCGGCCGAACTGGCGCGTTCCAAGGCAGGAGGGTCATGAACATGTCCGCCCCCACCATCGATCCCGATCGGCGAGACCCGGCCTCGGTGGCCCCGACCGACACCTACCACCCGTCCGACCGCGTGTGGGTGTACCGGGGCGGCGCCTGGCGCGCCGGGATCGTCGAGGTCGCCTCGCGCGACGCGGCGACCGTGACGTACCGCCCGAGCAGTTCCCGGGGGACCGGGGTGGACACGCTGACCGCGCGGTTCATGCAGCCGCGCTCCGAGATCGACCCGATGCTGGACAAGAAGATCGTGCTGCCGGAGACCCGAACGGCCTGATCAGCCCGCGGCGCACGCGAGGCCGCGGGGACATAGAAAGAAGCGGTGGTGGCCGGTCCTCGGCCACCACCGCGCACGCTCAGCGCTTGCGGGCCACGCCCGCCCAGTAGTACGCCGCGTTCGGGTCCTCCGGCGGAACCGGCGGGTGCCACGCCATCACCGGGACCAGGCCCGGCTCGACCATCTCCCAGCCCGGCACCGCGAAGAACGCCTCCACGTCCGCCCGCCAGCGCGGCACGAACGTCATCTGGCCCTCGGTGATCGCGACCAGCTTCTCCACCGCGGGCGGATCGAAGTCGTACGCCGGGTGGGTGATCACCACGAAGCTGCCGGGCGGCAGCGCGTCCATCAGCTCCCGCACCGCGCGGACCGGCTCGTCCGCGTCCGCGATCAGCATCAGCACCGCGATCAGCGTCAGCGCGACCGGCCGGGTCAGGTCGAGCGTGCGGGTCAGCGCCGGGTCGCCGAGCAGCCCGGCGGCGTCGCGCATGTCCGCGTGGATGTACTCCGTGGCGCCCTCGGCGCTGCTCACCAGCAGCGCCCGCGCGTGCACCAGCACGATGGGGTCGTTGTCCACGTAGACCACCCGGCAGCGCGGGTCGATGGCCTGCGCCACCTCGTGCAGGTTCGGGCTGGTCGGGATGCCGGTGCCGACGTCCAGGAACTGGGTGACGCCGACGTCGCGAACCAGGTATTCCACCACGCGGTGGATGAAGTCGCGGTTCTCCTTCGCCATCGCGCGGATGGTCGGGATGGTGTTCAGGAACGCCTGGCCGACCGCGCGGTCGACCGCGAAGTTGTCCTTGCCGCCCAGCCACCAGTCATAGATCCGCGCCGAGTGCGGCGTGCTGGTGTCCACCCCGGGTGGCGCATGCTCGCTGTTCTCCGCGGACACGGCTGGTCCTCCTGTGCGTCATCGACGATCGACACAGGGTAGCGCTCACCGCGGCGCCGCGGGAGTCTCCGCGTCCGGCTGTGGACGGTCGGCTCAGAGCTCGCGGACCACGACGTCGAGCGCGCCGGGGGAGGGCTCCTCCACCGTGTACTTCAGGTCGCGCAGCGCCGTGACCAGCGCGGGCACCGACCGCGGCGCGGCGCCGGCCAGCAGCAGATCGCGGACCAGCCGGCCCTTGGTGGCCTTGTTGAAGTGGCTGACCACGGACCGTTTCGGCGCGCCGCCGACGATCCGCTCGTGCAGCACCCGTACCGTGGCGACGGTCTTGCTCCGGTCGGCGGCCGGTCGCCAGGCCGCCGCGTAGGACGAGGAGCGCAGGTCCAGGATCGGGCCGCCCAGGCCGGCCAGCGCGGCCGGGAGCGCGCGGCGCCAGTGCGCGCTCACCGCACCGAGCGCCGGGAGCCGCACATCCATGCCGCACCGGTACGCCGGGAGGCGGTCGCCGAGCCGGGAGACGCCGAACAGCCCCGAGAAGATCAGGATCTGGCCCGACGCCCGGCGCTTCGCCGCCGGCGGGAGCGTGGCCAGGTCGAGCGCGTCGTAGAGCACGCCGGTGTAGAGCCTCGCGGCCGGGGTGGCCGGCGCGGTCCGCAGCAGCGCGTTGCGGCGCACCTCGTCCCGCTGCCCGTCCGACAGCCCCAGCGCCGCGAGCGCCGCGTCCTCGTCGCCCGCGCACAGCGTGACCAGCGCGTCCAGCACCGCCTCGCGGGCCGGCGTCAGCTCCGGGAAGGCCAGCGACGACGGGTCGAGCGCGGCGCCGCGGGCCGGACGGGCCTTGCCCTCGGACGGGGGGAGCAGGATGTGCACCGCTGGAGGTTACCCAAGCCCTTCCGTGTGTCCGCTGCCACCTGCCAGAATGTCGGTCGTGCGGTCATTCATCGATGTTCTTCGTGGTAATGGGTGGTGGATCGTCCCCGAGGTGGTGCTCGCGGTCGGCCTGGTCGCCGGTGGTGTCTACTACAACGCGGTCGCGCCGCGGCTGACCGAGCCGGAGCTGCGGGCGGCGGCCACCGAGCGGCTCGCGGTCGAGCTGGAGCAGGCGACCGTGGAGGAGCACGCCAAGCACGGCCACCAGCTCTCCGCGCAGGACCGCATGCTCTGCGAGGTCGAGGTCTTCGGCGTCGACCCGGCCGGGCCCGGGCGGGAGCGGCACCTGCGCACGGCGTACGGCTACTACCTCTGCGCGGCGGGCAAGCCCGGCACGCCGTTCCTGGCCGCGCTGATGAACGCGGGGCCGGTCACGCTGCACCTGGACGCGGAGCGGCCGGAGGACCGGGTGCGGACCGTGGCGTTCGCGCAGGACTTCGACGCCCAGTTGACCGAGATCATGCCGGAGCCGTACCGGGCGCAGGCGAAGAAGGGCTTCACCACGGCGGATCCGCCGCGCGAGCTGAAGGAGCGGTTCGAGCGCGAGATCACGAACGTGACATAGCCTGGATCGTGTGGAAGACGGCATATCTCGGCTGTCCGCGCTGGTCGCGGACGGTGACGTGGTGGTGCTGAGCGGCGCGGGGCTCTCCACCGAGTCGGGCATCCCGGACTACCGGGGGCCCAGCGGGGTGGCCCGGGCGCGGGCGCCGATGACGTACCAGGCGTTCACCCGCGAGCCGGACGCGCGCCGCCGCTACTGGGCGCGCAGCCACGTCGGCTGGCGCACCATCGCGCGCGCCGCGCCGAACGCGGGGCATGCCGCGGTGGCGGCGCTGGAGCAGGCCGGGCTGCTGACCGGCATCATCACGCAGAACGTGGACGGGCTGCACCAGGCCGCCGGCGCGAAGCGGGTGGTCGAGCTGCACGGCGGGCTGGACCGGGTGATCTGCCTGGACTGCGGCGAGGTCGGCCCGCGCGAGGCGCTCGACGCCCGGCTGGCCGCGGCGAACCCGGCGTTCACGGCCGAGGCGATCGAGATCAAACCGGACGGCGACGTCGAGATCGACGAGGAGTTGGAGGCGGGCTTCCGCGTGCCGCCGTGCGAGTCGTGCGGCGACGGGCTGCTCAAGCCGGACGTGGTGTTCTTCGGCGAGACCGTGCCGCGCGAGCGCGTGCAGGAGTGCTTCGCGCTGGTCGAGTCGGCCCGGTCGCTGCTGGTCCTCGGCTCGTCGTTGACGGTCATGTCCGGCCGCCGATTCGTGCTGCGCGCGGCCAAGCGGGGCATCCCGGTGGCGATCGTGAACCGCGGGGTGACCAGAGGGGACGCGTACGCGCAGCTGCGCCTGGACGCGCCGCTGGGCAGCACGCTGAGCACGCTGGCCCGTCAATTTCAGCCTTGACTTATATAAGCCGCAACGCTAGAAATGCGATGGTACGCATGTTCTAGCGAGGGGAAACGGCACATGATCGACGTAACGGCCGAGGTCAGCGCGGTGCGGCGGCGGGTCGGCGGGCGCACGCTGGAGGCGGGGGAGGCGCGCGTGGTCAGCGCCAGCCGGGTCTACGAGGCGCCCCTGGACGACGTGTGGGAGGCGTGCACCTCGGCCGAGCGGCTCGCGCGCTGGTTCCTGCCGGTCAGCGGCGACCTGACGCTGCACGGGCGGTACGAGTTGCGGGGCAACGCGTCCGGCACGGTCACCGCGTGCGACCCGCCCAAGGGCTTCGACGCCACCTGGGAGTTCGGCGGCGAGGTGTCCTGGATCGAGCTGCGGCTGACGCCGGAGTCGGCGCAGCGCACCCGTTTCACGCTCGACCACATCGCGCACGTGGACGACGAGCGGTGGACGCAGTTCGGCCCGGGCGCGGTCGGCGTCGGCTGGGACCTCAGCCTGATGGGCCTCGGCCTGCACCTGGCGGCGCCGGACTCGATCAACGACCCGGCCGAGATGGAGGCGTGGTCGCAGTCACCGGAGGGGCGGCGGTTCATCACGCTGGCCAGCGAGGACTGGGGCCGGGCGAGCACGGAGGCGGGCACGCCGGCCGCCGAGGCGACCGAGGCGGCGGCGCGCACGACCGGCTTCTACGCCCCGCCGGCGTAGCGCGCCGCCGGGCCGCGGAGGCCGGCGACCGGGCGGCACCGCCCGCCGCCGATGGTCCGGACGTGCCGGCCGGCGAGCGGCGGTTCCGGGGTCGCGGCGGGGAGCGTGGCCCACGGCGGACGTCGCGTGGGTTGTGGCGCGACCATCCGCGGGACCGGTGCCCGCTCCGAGCATGCGGGCCGCACCACGCCGGAAGCGGGAAGATGACGGTCTTCGTCCTGAAAGGACGGAACCGCCGCACCGCCGGCGCCCCGGTCGGGTCGCCCGGAGCGCCGGCGGACTGTGCGGCGGTTGCAGCGGCTGGTCTGGTGGGGACACGCTACCCGGGCGCGGAGATCGTTCTCTATTGGACGGAACGTGAACGCTATGCCAACTTCCGCAGGCGCTGGTAGGCCGCGAGCCCGTCCGGTACCCACTCCCACTCCGGCAGGCGAGCGTCCAACTCGGACTGCGTGAGAAACGCGTGCCAGGCCACCTCCTCCGGCTGCGGCGCGACCGGGGAGGTGCAGCGCACCTGGTAGACGGCGGACCACCAGGTGTGCTCGGGCGTCTCGTAGAGGAACCTGAACAGCGGCTCCGGCTGCGGCAGATCGGTCACGCCCAGGTCCTCCGACGCCTCGCGGTGCGCGGCGAGGTCGTAGGACTCGCCCGCCCCGACCACGCCGCCGACGAACATGTCGTAGTGCGACGGGAAGACCAGCTTCTGCGCGGTGCGCCGGTGCACGAAGATCCGGTCCTCGGCGTCCCGGGCCAGGATGAAGACGGCGCGGTGCCGCAGCCGCCGCGCGTACGCCTCCGCGCGCGGCGCCTGGCCGACCACCACGTCGTTCTCGTCGACGATGTCCAGAATCTCGTCCTCGTTCACGCCCTCCATCCTCTGCCATCCGCAGAAACCGTGGCCCGCCGGGTACGGATGGGCCACGCTGGGCCGGTGACGACGTTCTCGCTGCAGGCCGTGCCGCGCGACGGCGCGAAGGCCTGGCTCGACCTGGCCCGCCGCGCCGAGGAGGCCGGGTTCGACACGCTGCTCACCGCGGACCACCCGGGCGTGTGCCCGGACCCGTACCCGGTGCTCGCCGCGGCCGCCGCGGTCACGTCCCGGATCCGGCTCGGCGTCTACGTCTCCAACGCCGGCATCCGCGAGCCGATGCCGCTCGCCTCCGCGGTCGCCACGCTGGACCTGCTCTCCGGCGGGCGGGCCCGGTTCGGCATCGGCGCGGGGCACACGCCCGCGGAGTGGGCCGCGGTCGGCCGGTCGCGGCCCGGCGTCGCGGGCCGGGTGCGGCGCTGCATCGCGGTCGCCGAGGCCGTGCGGCGCCTGCTCGACGGCGAGGAGGTCACGGTCGACTCGCCGGAGCTGACCATGACCGGCGCCCGGCTGGACGACCCGCGGCCGGTGCAGGACCGGATCCCGATGACGTTCGGCGGCGGCAACACCGAACTGTTGCGCTGGGCCGGCCGGCACGCGGACGTGGTCGGGCTGAGCGGGCTCGGCCGCACGCTGCCGGACGGCCACCGGCACACCGCGCGCTGGTCGCTCGACGAGATCGACGCGCAGGTGGCGCTGGCGCCCGGCGCGGTGCTGGAGGCGCTGGTCCAGATCGCGGTGGTGACCGACGACGCGGACTCGGTGCTGGCGGAGAGCGCCGCGGAGCTCGGCCTGTCCGTGCCGCAGTTGCTGCGGACGCCGTTCGTCCTGGTGGGAACGGAGGACGAGATCGCCGCCGCGATCGCGCGCCACCGGGAGCGCTGGGGCATCGACCGGTACGTGATCCGCGCCCCCGCGCTGGAGTCCTTCACCCCGATCGTGGCGCGGCTGTCCTGCTAGGCTGCCGCCCGTGGAACCGATGCTGTGGTCGTTCGTGCTGGTCGTGGGGCTGTTGACGATCACGCCGGGGCTGGATACCGCGCTCATCCTGCGCACCGCCGCGGTCGGCCACGTCCGCCGCGCCTGGGGCACCGCCGCGGGCATTCAGCTGGGCACGCTGACCTGGGGCGTGCTCACGTCCGCGGGCGTGACCGCGCTGCTGACCGCGTCCCGGCTGGCGTACGACGTGCTGCGCTGGGCCGGTGCGGCGTACCTGCTGTGGATGGGCCTGCGCATGATCTGGGCCGCGCGGCGCGGGCACGGTCTCGACACCACCGGTCCCGCCGCGGGCGGCGGTCTTCTCTCCGGGGTACGGCAGGGAGCGCTGACCAACCTGCTCAACCCCAAGGTGGGCGTGTTCTACGTGGCGCTGCTGCCGCAGTTCATCCCGGAGTCGGCGCCGCACTTCGCCTGGGGCGTGCTGCTGGCGGGCATCCACATCGCACTGGGCACGGTGTGGTCCGCGCTGCTGATCGCGTTCGCGGCGCGCATTCGCGTGCTGCTCCGCGCGCCGTCGGCGACCCGCGTCCTGGACCGGATCACCGGCACGGTCATCGCCGCCTTCGGCCTCCGCCTGGCCCTCACCGACTGACCGCGCGCGGGGGAGCGTCAGATCCAGCCGAAGCCCTGGGCGATGCGGGCGGCCTCGTGGCGGTTGGCGGCGTTGAGCTTGCCGGCGGCGGAGGAGAGGTAGTTGCGGACCGTGCCGGGGGAGAGGGAGGCGCGGCGGGCGATCTCGTCGATCGGGGCGCCGGCGGCGGCCAGGGACAGCACCTCGGACTCGCGGGCGGTGAGCGGGCTGTCGCCGACGCTGATCGCCTCGGCGGCCAGTTGCGGATCGACGTAGCGGCCGCCGTCGTGGACGGTGCGGACCACGGTGGCCAGGATGTCGGCGGAGACGGTCTTGGAGAGGAAGCCGCGCACGCCGGCGGAGAGCGCGCGCTTGAGGTGGCCGGGCAGTCCGTGGCTGGTGACGATCACCGTACGGCAGATGGGGTGGATCTGTTCGGCCACGGCGACGCCGTCGGTGTCCGGCAACTGGAGGTCCAGCAGCGCGACGTCCGGCTTGAGCGCGCGCGCCATCCGGATCGCCTCCGCGCCGGTGGCCGCCTGGCCGGCGACGGTCAGGTCGTCCTCGAGCGAGAGCAGCGCGGCCATCGCGCCGCGGATCAGGTGTTCGTCGTCGGCGAGCAGGACGCTGATCATCCGCGCGGCACCGTCGCGGTGAGCCGGAACCGGCCGGGGGTCTCGCCGTCCGCGGTGAGCGCGCCGCCGAGCGCGCCGACGCGCTCGGTCAGGCCGAGCAGGCCGCCGCCGAAGCGGACGCGGCCGGTGGTGCGGGTGCCGTCGTTGTCCATGGTGAGGGTAACGGTATCGGGTGCGTCCGCGCGCAGCGTGATGGTGCAGCAGCGGGCGTCGCTGTGCCGCAGCACGTTCGTCACCCCCTCGCGCACCACCCAGCCGAGCGTGGCCTGGTTGCTCTCCGGCAGGTCGCGGCCCTCGCCGATCACGCGGCACTCGATGCCGGCGGAGGCGAGGAGCGCGCGGGCACCGGCCAGTTCGTCGCCGAGGCCGGCGCTGCGGTAGCCGCCGACCACGGCGCGGACGTCGGTGAGCGCGTCCTGGGCGATCCGGCGTACCTCCAGCATCTCGTCCACGGCCTGGTCACGGCCGCGCCGGGCGAGCTGCGCGGCCAGCTCCGCCTTGAGCGCGATCACGGACAGGTTGCGGCCGATCACGTCGTGCATGTCCCGGGCGATGCGCAGCCGCTCCTCGGTGACCGCGAGGCTCGCCTGTACGGTCCGGGAGCGGTCGAGCTCCCACACCACCGCGAGCATCCAGAGCGACGACCGGTAGCCCACGAACAGCATGCTCGCCCCGAACAGCAGCGACAGCGCGTGCGGCACCGTGTCCGCGGGGTCGTCCACGATGCCGAGCACGAGCAGGGTCAGGAAGCCGATGACGGTCACCACCAGCGACGGCCACAGGCTGCGCAGGGCGGCGGCCCCGACGAGGTACGAGCAGGTCAGCCCCGCGATGACCGGGCCGGCGTCCATGCCGCCCGGGAACCAGACGATCGAGGCCGCCGCGCAGAGCACCGTGGCCGCACCGGCGGCCACGAGCAGCCGGACCGGGCGGCCACGTCGGCCGAGGTAGTGCTCGATGCCCGCGTGCATCAGCAGCGAGACGAGCGCGGTGTAGCCGATGGCGACCAGCACGAAGGTGACCGCGGCCCGCGCGTCGCCGTCGGCCGACACGGCGCCGCTGAACAGCAGCGGCAACGCCAGCAGCGCCACGTAGAACGAGGTGCGGAACGAGATGTCGAACCGTTCCGCCTGGCTGCGTGCGTGCCACCACGCCAGCGGGTTCATCGGCGGGCCTCTCTAGCGTCGCGGTTCCCAGCGGAACCACCGCTGGATGATCGTGATGCCGGCCGCGGTCCAGGCCGCGAGCAGCAGCAGCGGGCGGAACGCGTCCGACAGCGTCTCCGTACCGGCCCAGCCTAGAGTGATCAACTCGATCACCGGTCCGAGCGGTAGCAGTTCGAAGACGGTCCGCACCGGGGCGGGCAGGTCGTCCAGCGGGAACCACAGGCCGGCACCGAGGAAGCAGGCGAGCAGCATCGGCGTGGTGGTGATCTGCGCGAGCTCGATCGTGCTGGTGACGATCGCGGACGCGGCGGCCAGCACCACGAACACCGCGACGCCGCCGAACAGGCCCACGGCCAGCAGCAGCGGGTTCGCCGGTACGGGCAGCTCCAGGTACACGGCCGCGACCACCACCGTGAGCAGCGACTGGGCCAGCGCGATCGAGACCGCGGGGCTGGCGGTGCCGGCCAGGATCTCCGCCGCGTTCGGCGTGCCGGCACGCAGCCGCTTGAGCGTCAGCTCCTCGCGGCGGGCCACGTACGCGCCGACCAGGTTGTGGTAGACGACGATCGCCAGGATGACGCCGATCATGCCGCCGATCAGCGTCGCGGCGGCCGCGGGCGAGATTCCGGTCCCGGACATCCTCGGGACGAACAGCAGGCCGAAGACCGGCGGCAGCAGCAGCGCGTTGAACAGGGCGAGGCGGTTGCGCCAGAGCAGCAGCAGCTCGGCGCCGCCGATCGAGACGACGCGGTTCATCGGTGTCCTCCGGCGATGGTCAGGAACGCCTCTTCGAGCGAGGCGGAGCGGGCGTCGAGGTCGCGCAGCGTGACGTCGTGGTCGTCGGCCCAGCGGAGCAGCGCACTCAGCGTGGCCTGCAACTCGTCCGTCTTGATCACCACGTCCGGGCCGTCGCGGTCGATCGTCGGCGCGCCCGGCAGGTCCGGGATGTCGGTAGGGTCGCCGAGCCGGAAGATGATCCGCGCCGGGTACGCGCCGACCACCTGCGCCACCGTGCCGGACGTGACGATCGATCCGGCGTCCATGATGGCCAGCCGGTCCGCCAGCGCCTGCGCCTCGTCCAGGTAGTGCGTGGTGAGCAGCACCGTGGTCCCGGCCACCAGCAGGTCGCGGATCACCCGCCAGGTGTTCTGCCGGCTCTCCGGGTCGAGCCCGGTGGTCGGCTCGTCCAGGAACAGCACGTCCGGCCGGCCCAGCACCGCCAGCGCCAGGTCCAGCCGGCGGCGCTCGCCGCCGGAGAGCTGCTTGACCCGGACCCGGGCGCGGTGCCCGATCCCGGCGAGCTCCAGCGCCTCCGGCACCGGCCGCGCGTCGGGCAGCGTGCCGGCCCACATCCGCGCGGTCTCGGCCACGGTCAGGTCGGCCGGGAAGCCCGCGTCCTGGAGCATCACGCCGATCCTGGCGCGCACCGCGGCACGCTCCGCGAACGGGTCGTGGCCGAGGAGCCGGACCGTGCCGCCGCTCGGCCGGTCCAGCCCCTCCACCAGCTCCATCGTGGACGTCTTGCCGGCGCCGTTCGTGCCCAGCAGCGCGAACAGCTCGCCGCGCGCGACGTCGAAGGAGATGCCCTTCACCGCCTCGAACCCGCGGGGTCCGCCGTACCGGCGGCTGAGGCCCCGCACCTCGATCGCCTGTGTCATGCCGATGAGTCTGGTCGGCGCGGCGGCCCGGGATCAGTACGCCGGATCATCGGTATTCACGGCGCCGTCACGGCCGGGCGATGACAAATGTCAGTCGCTCACGTCCCGCCGGGCGAGCAGCACGGAGCCGAGCAGCGCGCCGGCCCCGGCGCCGACCACCCGGCCGCGCGAGATCACCACCACGTCGTCGACCAACTGGGACAGCTCGGCGAGCAGGTGGCTGGAGATCAGCACGGTGCCGCCCGCGTCCGCGTGCCCGCGCGGCAGCCCGCGCATCCAGGCGATGCCCTCCTGGTCGAGGCCGTTCGCGGGCTCGTCCAGGATCGGCACCGGTGGCTCGGTGAGCGGCGCGGTCGCGACCGACAGCCGCTGCCGCATGCCGAGCGAGGAACCGGCAGTGTGCCGCCGGCCCGCGGCCGTGAAGCTCGCCCCGTCCACGGCGGTGGTACTCCCGTACCACGTGGTCGGCCCGACTGCCTCGATCATCGCGCCGTCATGCCGGTTCCGAGGATCGCGCGGGGACGCGCCGTAGGATCGTCACCGTGAATCTTGATCTTGTTGCGGTAGTGGTGTCGGACTATGACGAGGCGATCCGGTTCTTCGTGGAGGTGCTGGGGTTCGCCCTGGTGGAGGACTCGCCGTCGGTGACGAACGACGGGCGGGCGAAGCGGTGGGTGGTGGTGCGGCCGCCGTCGGGCGGAACCGGGCTGCTGCTGGCCAAGGCGGACGGGGCGGCGCAGCAGGCGGCGGTGGGGAACCAGACCGGTGGGCGGGTCGGGTTCTTCCTGCGGGTGGACGACTTCGACGCGACGCTGGCGCGGCTGCGGGCGTACGGCGCGGAGATCCTGGGCGAGCCGCGGCACGAGGAGTACGGGACGGTCGTGGTGTTCCGGGACCTCGCCGGGAATCGATGGGATCTGCTGGGGCCGCGGCCCGCCTAGCGGCGGATGTTCCACTGTAGGCGATTCCCGCGCGAGCCTGCGCGCTGCGCAGACGTGCCTTAGATTGATGGGCACTGGTGCGCGCGGAGGGGGATCGGCATGGATCGGACGCGGATCGGCCGGCGGAGTCTGCTGGCGCTCGGGGCGGGGGCGGCGGCCGCGCCGTTGCTCACCGCCTGCGCGGGCGCCTCGACCACCGGCGCGGGCGGGGAGGGCACGGTCACGCTGCTGTCCAACCAGTTCAGCCCGGTGGAGGAGCGGCAGCGGTTCGAGGCGATCCTGAAGGCGCGGGTGACGGCGGCGCCGGTCGCGTTCAACCAGGTGGAGACCGGGTCTTCGCGTCGACGGTGCAGAGTCAGGTGGATTCCGGCAAGCCGCAGATCAGCCTGGTCGGCGCGCAGCACGGCGACCTGGCGCCGCACGCGAGCCGGCTGATCGACCTGGACGACGTGCTCATCGGGCTCGCCGACCGCGGCTTCTCCGCGGAGCTGAGCGGCCTGGCCAAGCTGGGCGGCGCCACCACGAAGTACATCCCGTGGATGCAGGCCAGCTACGTGCTCGCGGTGAACAAGCGGGCGCTGGAGTGGCTGCCGTCCGGCGCGGACGTGTGGAAGCTGACCTACGACCAGCTGCTCGACTGGGCCACGGCCGGCCGGCAGGGCAACGGCGGCAAGCCGATCTTCGGGCTGCCGGCCGGCGCCAAGGGCCTCTACCACCGGTTCCTTCAGGGATACCTGGTGCCGAGCTTCTCCGGCGGGCAGATCACCACGTTCCGGTCCGCGGACGCGGTGGCCGGCTGGCGGTACCTCAAGGAGCTGTGGGCGCAGACCGCGCCGGCCTCCACCGGCTGGGACAACATGCAGGACCCGCTGCAGCGCGGCGAGGTGCTGGTCGGCTTCGACCACTCGGCCCGGCTGGTCGGCGCGCCCGCGGACAAGCCCGGCGACTGGCTGATGGTGCCGGCGCCCACCGGGCCGAAGGGGCTCGGTTACATGGCGGTCGTGGTCGGCCTCGGCATCCCGAACGGCGCGCCGGAGACCGACCGGGCCAAGGAGGTCATCAAGGCGCTCACCGCGCCGGAGACCCAGCTCGACGTGCTCCGCCAGAACGCGTTCTTCCCGGTGACGAACGCGCAGGTGCCGGCGGACCTGCCGGGCGCGGTGGCGCTGGCGGACGCGGCGATCCGGGCCCAGCGCGAGGCGCCGGACGCGATCCTCTCGCTGCCGCCGGTCGGGCTCGGCGCGCGCGACGGCGAGGTGGCGCAGGTCTTCAAGGACACGTTCAAGGAGGTCCTGATCGACGGCCGGGACGCGCAGCAGGTGGTCGGCGCGCAGGGGGCCAGGCTGGACGGGATCGTGGCGGAGGCGAACGTGCCGTGCTGGCAGCCGGACCCGGCCGGAGCACCGTGCCGTGTCGCGTGAGCCCACCCGGAGCCCGGCGATCTGGCTGATCCTGCCGTCACTGGTCTTCATGACGCTGCTGTTCCTCTGGCCGCTGCTCACCGGCCTGGCGCAGGCGTTCAGCGGCGCGGACGGGCCCACCACCGCGCACGTCCAGCGCATGATCGAGGACTCCTACTTCTGGGAGGCGATGCGCAACACCGCGCTGCTGATCGTGGTGCTGATCCCGCTGCAGTTCGCGCTCGCGATCACCATGGCGCTGCTGCTGCGGCAGAACCCGCGCTTCGCCGGCCTGTACTTCTACGTCTGGGTGGTGCCGCTCGCGATCAGCGACCTGGCGGCCGGGCTGATCTGGCTGTCCATCTTCACCGACCGCGGCTACCTGAACTCGGTGCTGGAGCTGCTCGGCATCGCGCCGTACGCGTGGCTGTCCTACGAGAACCCGGCCACCATGTTCCTGGCGATCCTGCTGGCCGAGCTGTGGCGGGCCACCGCGCTGGTCTTCGTGATCCTGGTGGCCGGCATGCAGGGCATCCCGCGCGACTACGAGGAGGCGGCCGAGGTGCTCGGCGCCGGTTACTGGAAGCGGCTGCGGTACGTGATCCTGCCTCAGCTGCGGCCCAGCCTCCAGGTCGCGCTGATCCTGCGGACCATCCTGGCGCTGGAGACGTTCGCGGTCGCGCAGGCGCTCACCGCGCGCAGCTTCCCGCTGCTCGTCGGCGAGACGTACCAGTGGTACTACTTCCTGCAGAATCCGAACGTCGCCACCGCGATCGCGCTGGTGGTGCTGCTGCTGTCGCTGACCGCCGCGTTCGGTTACCTGCGGCTGATGCGGGGAGCGGCGCGATGACCCGGCAGCGGGTGCTGGTGCAGGCCGGCTGCGTGCTGGTCACGCTCTTCATGGGCGTGCCGCTCTACCTGATCGCGCTGGCCTCGTTCACGTCGCGGGAGGCGCTCAACCGCTTCCCGCTGCCGATGCTGCCGACCGCGGTCTCCGGCGAGACCATGAACACGTTCCTGCAGACCACGGGCATCGTCGGCGGCATGATCAACTCGCTGACGGTGGGGCTGAGCACGGTCGCGCTGGCCACGCTGCTCGGCGTGCCGGGCGGGTACGCGCTGGCCCGGTTCGCGTTCCGGGGCCGGGACGCGTACCAGATCGTCATGCTGCTGACTCGGGCGCTGCCGATCGTCGTGCTCTCCGTACCGCTCGCGACGATCTTCATCGACGCCGGGCTGTACGACACGACGTACGCGGTCACGCTGCTGCACACGGCGCTGGCGCTGCCCAGCACCATCCTGATCACCTCCGCGGTGTTCGCCGGCGTCTCGGTCGAGCAGGAGGAGGCCGCGATGGTCTTCGGCGCACGCCGGTGGACCGCGTTCCTGCGGGTGGTCGCGCCGCAGGCGCTGCCCGGCATCGCGGCCGCCGCGGTGTTCACGTTCGTCACCTCGTGGAACGAGGTGCTCGGCGCCAGCATCCTCACGCTCAACCGGCGCACGCTGCCCGCCCACCTGCTCGCCACGCTGGCCGACTCCCCGCTGGCCTTCCGGTTCGCCGGCGGCCTGGTGCTGGTCGTGCCCGCGCTCGTCTTCATCGCCCTGGTACGCCGATACCTGCTCAACATGTGGGGGACGACGCTTCGATGAACGTCACCATCACCAACCTGGTGAAGAGCTACCCCGCGCGCCGCGCCACCGACGACGTCTCGCTGACCGTCGAGGAGGGCGAGTTCCTGGTGCTGGTCGGGCCCAGCGGCTGCGGCAAGACCACGCTGCTGCGCATGGTGGCCGGCCTGGAGACCCCGGACTCCGGCACGATCTCCATCGGCGGCCGGGACGTGACCCGCACGCCGGCCCGCGAGCGCGGCCTGTCCATGGTCTTCCAGTCGTACGCGGTGTTCCCGCACATGCGCGTGCGCGACAACATCGGCTTCGGCCTCACCATGCGGAAGGTCGAGAAGGCCGAATGGCAGCGGCGGGTACGCGAGGCGGCCGAACTGCTCGACCTCACCGACGTGCTGGACCGCTACCCCGCGCAGCTCTCCGGCGGCCAGCGGCAGCGCGTCGCGGTCGCGCGCGCCATCGTGGTCGACGCGGCCGTGCTGCTGATGGACGAGCCGCTGTCCAACCTGGACGCGCTGCTGCGCCTGCAGTTCCGCGCGGAGCTCAAGAAGATCGTCGGCCGGCTCGGCACCACCACGCTCTACGTCACGCACGACCAGGCCGAGGCGATGTCGCTCGGCGACCGGGTGGCGGTCATGCGCGACGGCCGGATCGCCCAGCTCGGCCCGCCGCTGGAGGTCTACGACCGCCCGTCCGAGCGCTTCGTCGGCGGCTTCCTCGGCGCGCCGCCGATGAACTTCTTCCCCGCCCGGGTCTCCGGCACCGCGCTGACCACCGGCGAGGCGACGGTCCCCGGGCCGGCCGGGCTCGCCTCCTGGGACGGCCGGGAGATCCTGGTCGGGGTGCGCGCGGAGAACATCGCGGTCGCGTCCGGCGACGACGGTGACGACGGGCTCAAGGCCACCGTGGAGGTGGCCGAGCCGACCGGCGCGACCGTGCTGCTCACCACCCGCTGGGCCGGCCACGAGCTGAAGGTCAGCACCGGACCCGGTTTCCGGGCCGGGCCCGGCGACACCGTCCGGCTGCGGCTGCCGGCCGGCTCGCTGCGCTTCTTCGACCCGGAGACCGGGCTCGCGCTCACGCCGTGATCCCGGGCGAGGCATGATGTGGAGGTCGCTGCACCCCGACCTCGATCACCGATGGGCAGGAAACCACAGATGAGCACAGCCGCCGACAGCGTGATCACCGTGCTGCGGGACGGGCACGACGCGCTCGCCGCCCGCGTGGCGACGCTGACGCCGCAGGACCTGACCGCGCGGTCCGCCGCGGACGAGTGGACGATCGCGCAGACGCTGAGCCACCTGGGCAGCGGCGCGGAGATCGGGCTGGCCACGCTGGTCGCGGCGCGGGACGGCGGACCGGCACCGGACCGTGACTTCAACCTGGGCGTGTGGTCGCGGTGGGACGCGATGACGCCGCAGGAGCAGGCGGACGCGTTCCCGACGTCGAACGAGCGGCTGGTCGCGGCGTTCGAGGCGCTGGACGAGACCGCGCGCCGGGAGCTGCGGGTGACGTACGGCTGGCTGCCCGCACCGGTCGGCGTGGACGTCTCGGCCCGCATGCGGCTGAGCGAGTTCGCCATGCACCGCTGGGACGTCGAGGCCGGGCTGGACGAGGGCGCGACGGTCAGCCCGGACGCGGTGCCGCCGCTGGTCGACCACGCGCTCGGCGGCCTGCTGAGCTGGGCGGCGAAGACGGAGTCGCTGGGCGGCGCGGAGCACCTGCTGGCAGTGCGGGTGAGCGACCCGGACCGGTCGTTCGGGCTGCGCCTGGGCGGGTCGGTCGAGGTGACGGAGACGCCGGCGGAGCCGGACGGCACGCTCACGCTGCCCGCGGAGCGACTGCTGCGGCTCGCCTACGGCCGGCTCAAGGAGCCGTACCGCACGGACGGCGTGGCGGTGACCGGGCCGCTGAGCCTGGACGACCTGCGCCGCGTCTTCCCGGGCTTCTGAGCGTGACGGACCTGCAGCGGTTCGTGGACGCCCAGCACGGCGTGCACGAGCGCGTCCTGGCGGAGCTGGCCGCGGGCGAGAAGCGTACCCACTGGATGTGGTTCGTCTTCCCGCAACTGGCCGGCCTGGGCCGCAGCGACATGGCCCGGCGGTACGCGCTGGCCTCGCTTCCCGAGGCCCGGGACTACCTGGCCCATCCGGTGCTCGGCCCGCGGCTGCGCGAGTGCGCGCGGACCGTGCTGGCCGTGCGCGACCGCTCGGCCGAGGAGATCTTCGGCACCGTCGACGCCACCAAGCTGCGCTCCTCGATGACGCTGTTCGCGCTGGCCGCGCCGGACGAACCGGTCTTCACCGAGGTGCTCGCCCGCTACTTCGGCGGCGAGCCCGACCCGCTCACCGCGCAGCGGCTGGCCTGAACGCCGTACCGGGTTGGTAGCGGCGCCGCCCGGTGGGTAAGGGGATGCGGGTGACGACGCCCCAGCCGGAACCCGGGCCCACCACCGACGTGCGTGAGCTGTTCCTCAGCTACCTCGACTACTACCGGTCGGCGATCGCGGACGCGGTCGCCGGGCTGAGCGAGGAACAGCTGCGCGAGTCTCGCCTGCCGACCGGCTGGTCGCCGATCGAGCTGGTCAAGCACCTGATCCACATGGAACGCCGCTGGCTCGTCTGGGGCGTGGCCGGCGCGGCGGTGAAGGAGCCGTGGGCGGACAGCGTGGACGAGCGGTGGACCGTCCGGCCGGACGAGTCGATCGGCGACCTGCTGGCGGAGCTGCGCGCGGCCGGCGCCAGCACCCGCCGGATCATCGGCAGCCGCGCGCTCTCCGCGTCCTCCGCGACCGGCGGGCGGTTCCCGAAGGGCACGCAGCCGCCGCCGAGCGTGGTGGCGGTGCTGTTCCACGTGCTCCAGGAGTACGCGCGGCACGCCGGGCACCTGGACATCGCGCGCGAGCTGATCGACGCCGGTCAGCTCACCCGCAGCTCCAGCACGGAGTAGCCGTACTGGCCGTTGCGCGCGGTGCAGTAGAGCCGGACGTAGCGCGCGGTCGCCCGCTCGTCCACGGTCACCGTGCCGCCGCTGCCGCTGGCCGTCTGGTAGAGCACGGTCCAGGTGCCGCCGTCGGTCGACGCCTCCACCCGGTAGGCGGTCGCGTACGCGTGCTCCCAGGCGACCTGCACCCGGCTGACCGACCACTCCTCGCCCAGGTCCACGGTCAGCCAGCCCGGGTCGGTGAACGCGCTGCTCCACCGGGTGGCCAGGTCCCCGTCGACCGCGTTCGACGCCTTCCACGGGTCGCCCTCGACGCCGGAGACCTCGACGGGGCGGTTCAGCGCCAGGTTGGTGCCGCCCGCGTTCGGCCGCGGCCTCGGCTTCTTCGGCGGGATCACGGCCGCGGTGGGGCTCGTGGCCGGGCTCGCCGGCGAGGCGGCCGGGCTCGCGGACGCGTCCGGCGACGCGGAGACGGCCGGGGTGGCGGACGCGCCCGGCGCGGTGGACGCGCCCGGCGTGGCGGACGCGGTCGGCGGGACCCACACCTCCACGGTCGTCACCGGCACCACCACGCCCGTGCGGTCGTCGCGCGGCGCGGCCCTCGACGCGAGGAACACCGCCGCCGACGCGGCGACGACCAGCACCAGCGCCAGAGCCCCGCCGATCAGCAGCGGCTTCCGGCCACGTCGTTCCGGATCATCAGCCGGTACGGTGGACGACTCCCCGGCGTCGCCCGGCGCCGAGGCGGGACCGGGCGCCGGCGGTGCGGTGTCCGGCCCGTCCGGGACGTCCGCCACCCGGCGCGGGAACATCGTGCGCAACGCGTGCGCCCGGTCCGCCGCGTACCCCGCCCGGTCCGCGTCGTCGTCCGGTGTCGTCCCGTGCTCCGCAGGTGTGCCGGCCACGTCGTCGTGCCTCCGAGGGTTGTTCGGGTGGGAACGCTCCCGCCGCACGGCGGGCCGCCCGAGGCTACGGACGCGCACGGCCCGGCGGACAGCCCACCCGATGTCCACCGCTGCTCATCCCGCCGTTCACCCCGGCGTTCGGTCCGCGACCGCGGTCGGGGCCGACTGATCCCGGTCGGCCCGGATTCTTCACAGGCGAGGCGGGTATGAACGGCGGATGCACGTTCCGACCGAAGACTCCCGGACCTGGTGGGCGCGCCGGCTCGACCCGCACAGCTCGCTCGGCCCGCGCCTGACGCTCGCCGCCGCGGCGGCCGCGGTGGTCCTGATCCCGTTCTCCGTGATCGCCATGCTGGTGGTCTCCCGCTGGTCGCCGCTGCGCGCGCTGGACGAGCGGGTGGCGCACGCGCTGCACGCGTTCGCCCGCAGCCGCCCGGACTGGGTCGGCGCGGTGCAGACCTGGACCGACGTGTTCGCGCCCACGCCGCTGCGGCTGCTCGTGGTGCTGCTCGCGGCGTGGCTGTGGTGGCGCGGGTCCCGGCGGGTCGCGCTCTGGGCGGTCACCACGATCGCCGCCGGCGGCGCGCTGGGCCTGCTGCTCAAGCTGCTGTTCGGCCGCGCCCGCCCGGAGTTCCTGGAGCCGGTGTCGTCCGCGCCCGGCTACTCGTTCCCGTCCGGGCACTCGATGACCGCCGCGCTGGCGTCCGCCGTGCTGCTGCTCATGCTGCTGCCGCTCACCGACCGGCTGCCGTACCGCGGGCTGGTCCGCGCCGCGATGTGGGCCGCCGCGCTCGCGGTCGCGATCGGCACCGGGCTCAGCCGCGTCGCGCTCGGCGTGCACTGGATGAGCGACGTGCTCGGCGGCTGGACCGTGGGCATCGCCGTGGTCGCGGCCACCACCGCCGCGTTCGAGACCTGGCGCGGCGCCGCGCACCGCCCGGTCACCGAGGGCCTCCGCGAGGCACGCCCGGTCACCCGCTGAGCGCTCGCGATCATCGACGCGGGGTGGCAGGCTGCGGGTCGTGGGTTTCTTCGACGACCTTCCGCCGCCGCCGGTCGCGCCGAGCCCGCCGGAACGGCCGAGACCGGCGTGGGCGATGCCGGAGGACGCGATCGGCGTGGCGGTGCCGCTCGACATCGCGCTCGCGTTCGGCGACGGCGTGGCCGTGGGCGTCACCGCGCTGACCGCGTTCGCGAACGGGTTCGAGGTCACGGTCTCCGCGGTGGCCCGGGTGGACGATCGCCGTGGCCGCGTGCTGCGCGACGGGTTCCGCCGCGCCTATCCGCCGGACGAGCCGCCCGGCCCGGAGTTCCTGCGGTTCGGCCTGCGGTACGCGGACGGCGGCGTCGCCACGAACCTGACCTTCCCCGGCGCGCTGGACGCGGAGCCGGCCGGCCCGCTGCTGATCCACCACAGCGGCACGGGCACGCAGCGACGGCAGACCGTGACCTACTGGGCGTGGCCGCTGCCGCCGCCGGGCCCGCTCACGGTGGTGTTCTCCTGGCCGGCCCGGGGCATCGACGAGTTCCGTACGGAGATCGACGCCGGTGCGGTCCGGGCCGCCGCGGACCGGGCCGTGGTGGTCTGGAGGGACGCGTGACACGTGGGGTTTGATCGCGCGTAACGTCCGGGTATGGACTCGGCCATGTCTCTCGCCGGAACCTGGGCCGTGGTCCGGCAGGCCGCCGTACGGCTGGTGCTGCCGCTCGCCCTCCTGTACGCGATCATGGTCGGTCTGGGTCTGCTGATCACCCGGGTGCTCGACGACGTCTGGCCGCTCACGCTGGAGGACGACGTCAACCGCCGGTTGGAGGACGAGCGCGGCGGTGCCGCGGACGCGATCTCGCTGGTGTTCAGCACCGTCGCCAGCACCCAGGTGATCATCCTGGTCACCGCGATCGTCGCGCTGGTGCTGGCGCTGACCCGGCGCGACTGGCGGGAGCCGGCGTTCCTGATCGGCGCGGTCGCCGCCCAGTCCACCGTGTTCGTGCTGACCACGCTGGTGATCGACCGCGGGCGCCCGGCCGTGGAGCACATGGACGCCTCGCCGCCGACCTCCAGCTTCCCCAGCGGGCACACCTCGGCCGCGATCGCGCTCTACGTCGGGCTGGGGCTGGTGCTGGCGTCCCGCGCGGCGTCCCGGCGCGGGCGGTGGACGTGGCTGTCGATGCTGGTCGCGGTCCCGATCGGGGTGGCGCTGGCCCGGATGTACCGCGGCATGCACCACCCGAGTGACCTGATCGGCTCGGTGCTCAACGGGGCCACCTGCCTGGTCATCATGGCCCGCAACTTCCTGGACCGCGGCGTCCGGTGGGGACGGGACGGAGTGAGCACCGCGCGCGAGACGGTCGCGAGGTCGTTAACGCTCACGCCTGGACGCCCGCGCTGAGCGTACTAGCGTGTCTCCTGACCGACGGTTTATATTGCACTGACAGTGCACAAACTGGCGCGGAGGAGAGGCACCGATGGCGGAGCAGCAGCGGGTGGCGATCGTGACCGGGGCGGCGCGGGGGATCGGGGCGGCCACGGCCGTCCGCCTCGCCGCGGACGGGCTCGCCGTCGCGGTTCTCGACCTGGCCGAGGCGGACGCGAAGGGCACCGCGGACGCGATCGTCGCCGCCGGTGGCCGCGCGCTCGCGGTCGGCGCGGACGTGTCCGACACCGCGCAGGTCACCGCGGCCGTCGACCGCGTCGCGGCCGAGCTGGGACCGCCGCTGGTGCTGGTCAACAACGCCGGGGTGATCCGGGACAACCTGCTGTTCAAGATGACCGACGCGGACTGGGACACGGTGCTCGGCGTGCACCTGCGCGGTGCGTTCCTGATGAGCCGGGCCGCGCAGGCGCACATGACGGCCGCGAAGTGGGGCCGGATCGTCAACCTGTCCAGCACGTCCGCGCTCGGCAACCGGGGCCAGGCCAACTACGCGGCCGCGAAGGCCGGCATGCAGGGCTTCACCAAGACGCTCGCACTGGAGCTGGGCCCGTTCGGCGTGACGGTCAACGCGGTCGCGCCCGGCTTCATCGTCACGGACATGACCGCGGCGACCGCGGCGCGCGTCAAGGTCCCGTTCGACGTCTACCAGGAGAAGGCCGCGGAGCAGATCCCGGTACGGCGGGTCGGCCGCCCGGAGGACGTCGCGCACACCATCTCGTTCCTGGCCTCCGAGGGCGCCGGGTTCGTCTCCGGGCAGGTCGTCTACGTGGCCGGTGGGCCGCGTGACTGACGTCCGGGCGCTGACCCGGGAGTTCCTCGCGTCGGCGCCGCCGGTGGACGACCCGCTCGCGTTCCTGCGCGCGCGCTTCGACGCCGGGCTCGCCTGGGTGCACTACCCGGCCGGGCTCGGCGGGCTCGGGCTGCCCCGCGAGCAGCAGGCGATCGTGGACGAGGAACTGGCCGGCACGCCGGCCAACGACCCGCGGCGGATCGCGATCGGGCTCGGCATGGCCGCGCCCACCATCCTGCGGCACGGCACCGACGAGCAGCGACGCCGCTTCCTCCGTCCGCTCTGGACCGGCGAGGAGGTGTGGTGCCAGCTCTTCAGCGAGCCCGGCGCCGGCTCCGACCTGGCCGGGCTGGCCACCCGCGCGGTCCGCGACGGCGACGGCTGGCGAATCACCGGGCAGAAGGTCTGGACCTCGATGGCGCACCTGGCGCGCTGGGCGATCCTGCTCGCCCGCACCGACCCGGACCTGCCGAAGCATCAGGGCCTGACGTACTTCGTCTGCGACATGACCGCGCCCGGCGTCGAGGTGCGCCCGCTGCGGCAGCTCACCGGCGAGGCCGAGTTCAACGAGGTCTTCCTCACCGACGTGCACCTGCCGGACGGCCTGCGGCTCGGCGCGGTCGGCGACGGCTGGGCGGTGGCGCGGACCACGCTGATGAACGAGCGCGTCTCCATCGGCGGGACCCCGCTGCCGCGCGAGGGCGGCCTGATCGGCGTGCTCGCGGCGCTGTGGCGGGACCGGCCGGACGTGCGCACGGCCGCGGCCCACGACGAGATGCTGCGGCTCTGGGTGGCGGCCGAGGCGGCACGGCTGACCGGCGTGCGCGCCCGGCAGCAGCTCGCGGCCGGTGAGCCCGGGCCGGAGGGCTCCGCGGTCAAGCTCGCGTTCGCGGAGCTGGCGCAGCGGATCACCGGGCTGGAGCTGGAGCTGCGCGGCGCGGACGGGCTCCGGCACGACGACTGGACCATGCGGCGCGGCGAGGTGGTCGACTTCGAGGGGCGGTCGCCGACGTACCGGTGGCTGCGGGCGAAGGGCACGTCGATCGAGGGCGGCACCTCCGAGATCCTGCGCACCATCATCGCGGAGCGGGTGCTGGGCCTGCCGGCCGAGCCGCGCACCGACACCACCGTCCCGTGGCGGGAGCTGCCCCGATGAACCTGCTGTACAGCCACGTCGAGGAGTCCCTGCGCGACTCGCTGCGCGACCTGCTGCGCGCCCGGGCCACCGCCGGCGCCCCGGGCGGCGACGGCGGTTTCGACGCGGAGACGTGGCGGCTGCTGGCGGTGGAGCTGGGCGTGGCCGGGCTGGTCGTGCCGGAGGAACTGGGCGGCGCGGGCGCGAGCCTGCGCGAGGCCGCGCTGGTGATGGAGGAACTGGGCCGCTTCCTCGCACCGGTGCCGTACCTCGGCTGTGCCGTGATGGCGGCGACCGCGTTGCGGGTGGCCGGCGACACCGCGCTGCTGGCCCGGATCGCGGACGGGTCCGCCTGCGTGGCGCTGGCGGTGCCGTTCGCCGGGACGCCCGCCACGATCGAGGTCGCGGACGGCGTGCTGACCGGCCGGGTGGGGTCGGTGGCGGACGCCGTCGCGGCCGACGTGCTGCTCGTACCGGCCGGGGGCGACCTCTACGAGGTGGCCGCGGAGGGGCCGGGCGTGGTGCGTACCGCCGTGGTGTCGCTGGACGAGACGCGGCCACTGGTGGATCTGGCGCTGTCCGCGGCACCGGGGCGGCGGATCGGCCCGGCACCGGGCGCGCTGGCCGCGGCGCGCACCGCGGGCGCCGCGCTGCTGGCGTCCGAGCAGCTCGGCGTGGCGGAGTGGTGCCTGGACACCACGGTGGCGTACGCGAAGACGCGCTTCCAGTTCGGCCGCCCGATCGGATCGTTCCAGGCGATCAAGCACCGGCTGGCCGACGTGTGGGTGTCCGTGGCGCAGGCGCGCGCGGTGGCGCGGTACGCCGCGGGCGCGGTGTCCGGCGTGGACCTCGCCGGCCCGGAGCCGCGGCTGGCGGCGGCGCTGGCGCAGGCGCACTGCGGCCCGGTCGCGGTGCGGGCGGCGGAGGAGTGCGTGCAGCTGCACGGCGGCATCGGGTTCACCTGGGAGCACCCGGCGCACCGCTACCTGAAGCGGGCGAAGACCACGTCGATCGCCCTGGGCACGGCCGCGGCGCACCGGGCGGAGCTGGCCGGGCTGCTGGACCTGCCTATCGCGCCCGGGTCGCGGTGATCACCAGGGTCGTGACGTGCATGGTGAACGCGCCGCCGGCCCGGTCGATCGCGGCACCGATCTCGTCCAGCAGCGGGCCGAGGCGCTCGGCGGGCAGGCGGGTGAAGAAGCCCTGCGTCGGCACCTGGTCGAGCCACTCGTCGCGGGTGTAGCGGCGGGTCCGGTCGTACCGCCACTGCTCCGGCTCGGTGAGGCCGCCGGCCGCGCGCATGCCGTCCGCCGCGGTGGCCCCCATCGTCCGGTAGGCCGCGACCGCGTCCGCGACCGTGGGTGCCTGCGGCAGCAGCCGAGCGTTTATCTCTCCGAACGTGCTGGCGACCGCCGGCTCCGGCTGCATCGCGTTCCAGAACACGGCGAGCCGCCCGCCCGGGCGCAGCACCTCGGCCGCGCGCCGCGCGCCGGCCGCCGGGTCGACCCAGTGCCACGTCTGGCCCGCGACGACCAGGTCGAAGACCCGGCCGCGGGCCGGCCACGCCTCGAACGTGGCCTCCTCCACCTCGATGCCGTGCCGCCGCGCGACCGCGGCCATCCGCGGGTCCGGGTCGACGCCGAGCACGCGAGCGCCGGCGTCGGCGAACGGGCGCGCCGAGAGGCCGGTGCCGCAGCCGACGTCCAGCACGTCGAGCGGGCCGTCGCGGTGCGGCGTCGCCGCGATGATCTCCCGCACCATCTCGTCGGGGTAGCCCGGGCGGGCCCGGTCGTAGCGTTCCGCGTCGCCGCCGAAGGACCGCGCGACCTGATGGTGGTGGTGTGGCGCGTCGTTAGTGGGCATGTGCCCACTCTAGTGGGCGGGCGCCCACTAGTCGAGCCGGTAGTGTTCTCGCGGGCGAGGGAAGAGGTGCAGTTCCGTGCCGACTGGCGTGGCCATCCGTGACGTGCGCGAGCACCTGTTCGCCGCGGCCGAGCGGGTCCTGGTCCGGGACGGCGCGGCGGCGCTGACCAGCCGCGCCGTCACCACGGAGGCCGGCGTCGCGAAGGGCGTGCTGCACCGCCACTTCCCGGACTTCGACGGTTTCCTCGCCGAGCTGATCCGGGACCGCGTCGCGCGGCTCGCGGTGGATGCCGAGGCGCTGCACGCCGGTGCCGGTACGGGCTCCGTGGCCGGGCGCCTCGCCGCGACGCTGACCGGCCTGTTCGGCTCCGTGGCGGTCGGGCTGGTCGGTCTGCTGATCTTCCGTGACGACCTGCGGGCGCGGCTGCGCGCGGACTATCCCACCGGCGTGCCGCTGCTCGCGGACATCGTCGAGATGATCGCCGCCTATCTGGAGCTCGAGCGCGCGGCCGGCCGCGTGGCCGCCGACGCCGACCCGACCCTGCTGGCCCACACGCTGATCGGCTCCAGCCACCTGCTCTTCGCCGGCCGCCGGGACGCACCGCCCGCCGAGGCCGAGGTGGCCGAGCTGATCACGTCCATCCTGGCGCCCGTTCTCCGCTGACGCCGCGCGTCGATGCGTCGATGCCGTGTCGGGGGTATTGACGTCGCGTTTCCTGAATATACACTCCCAGTGTAATTACCTCGGCCGGGCCGTCGCAGGGGCGACGGCAGCGCGGCGGGGTGATGGGCGAGGTGACCATGGGAGCACCACCGCACGAGGACGGATCATCACCGCACGACCCGGCGCGGGGCCTCGAACTGGCCGGCGTCGGGGTGCGGTTCGGCGGGCTTACCGCGCTGGAGGACGTGTCGCTGCGGGTGCCGCCCGGGCGGATCGTCGGCGTGATCGGGCCCAACGGCGCCGGGAAGACCACGGTGTTCAACGTGGTGTGCGGGTTCGTGGTGCCGCACGCCGGGACGATCACACTGGACGGCCGGCGGCTGCGGCCGAGGCCGCACCGGCTGACCCGGCTCGGCATCGCGCGCACGCTGCAGGGCGTGGGGCTGTTCGCGGGCCTGACGCTGGCGGAGAACGTGATGGCCGGCGCGACCGGGTCGGCGCGGGCCGGGTTCCTGTCCTCGCTGCTCGCGACGCCGTGGGCGGCCCGGGAAGAGCGGCGGCTGCGAACCGGCGCGGTCGAGATCCTGGAGCGGCTGGGCATCGGGGGGCACGCGGACGCGCTGCCGGCCACGCTGCCGTACGCGATCCAGAAGAAGGCCGGGCTGGCCCGCGCGCTGGCGGCCCGGCCGCGGTTGCTTTTGCTGGACGAGCCGGCCGGCGGGCTCGGCGCGGAGGAGATCGACGAGCTGGCCGCGCTGATCCGCGGGCTGCCGGCCGCGGCGGGCACGGCCGTGCTGCTGGTCGAGCACCACATGGACCTGGTGATGTCGGTCTGCGACGAGATCGTGGTGCTCGACTTCGGGCGCGTGGTCGCCACCGGCACGCCGGACCAGGTGCGCGGCGACCCCGCGGTGGCGGCGGCCTACCTCGGCACCGAGGCGATCACACCGGACGGCACCCCCGGCGCGGTCGCGCCGGAGGAGACCGGGACGGTGACGCGGTGACGGCGCAGACCCGGCAGCGGCCGGGCGCCCGGCACGCCGCGCCCGAGGAGCCGCTGCTGCGGATCGAGGCGGTCACCGCCGGCTACGGCGCCGCCCCGGTGCTGCGCGACGTGAGCCTGACCGTCCCGCCCGGCGCGATCGTGGCCGTGCTGGGCGCGAACGGCGCCGGCAAGACCACGCTGCTGCGTACCGTCTCCGGCCTGCTCCGCCCCGCCGCCGGCGCGGTGCGGCTGGCCGGCGAGGATCTGGCCCGGGTCCCGGTCGAGCACCGGGTGCGGCGCGGCATGGCGCACGTGCCGGAGGGCCGCGGCGTGGTCGCGGAGCTGACCGTGGACGAGAACCTGCGGCTCGGCGGCCTGTGGCGCGCCGACCGGCGGGACGCGCGGCGCGCGCTGGACGAGGTGTACGCGCTGTTCGACCCGCTGGCGCGGCGGCGCGGGCACGCCGGGCACCAGCTGTCCGGCGGCGAGCGGCAGATGCTGGCGATCGGGCGCGCGCTGGTCGGCCGCCCGCGCCTGCTGCTGCTGGACGAGCCGTCGCTCGGCCTCGCACCGCGGGTGACCGCGCAGCTGATGGGCCTGCTCGCCCGGCTGCGGGACGACACCGGACTGGCGGTGCTGCTGGTCGAACAGAACGTGCGCAGCGCGCTGTCGGTCGCGGACCGGGGCGTGGTCATGTCGCTGGGCCGGGTGGTGCGGGACGCGGACGCGGCGCTGCTGCGGGACGACGACGCACTCCGGCACGCCTACCTGGGGTTCTGATGGATCGACTCGTTTTCCTGACCGTGGACGGGCTGTCCCGGGGCGCGGTCTACGCCACGATGGCGCTGGCGCTGGTGCTCATCTGGCGCGGCGCCCGGATCGTCAACTTCGCACAGGGCGCGATGGCGGTGGCGGCCGCGTACGTCGCGCACAGCGTCACGGCCGCGACCGGCTCGTTCTGGCTCGGCTTCGCCGCCGCGATCGCCGCCGGGCCGGCGCTCGGCTGGCTGGTGGAACGCCTGGTCATGCGGCACGTGGGGCACGACCGGCCGCTCAACGCGGTGATCGTCGCGCTCGGCCTGGTGCTGCTGATCACCGCGGTGCTCGGCATCGTGTACGGCAACGAGTTCCGCCCGGCGCCGGCCGCGTTCGACCGGACCGCGCTCCAGCTCGGCGGCGTGCCGCTGCTGTCGCCGTACGACGTGTTCGTGTTCGGCACGGTCGCGGTCACGGTCGGCGCGCTGGCGCTGCTGTTCACGCGCAGCCGGGTCGGGCTGCGGCTGCGCGCGTCCGCGTTCGCGCCGGAGGTGTCCCGGCTGCTCGGCGTGAACGTGAGCGGCATGCTGCTGCTCGGCTGGGTGCTCGCGGCCGGCGTCGGCGCGCTCGCCGGGATGCTGATCATCCCGACCGAGTTCGGCCTGCATCCGAACGCGATGGACCGCTCGTTCGTGGTGGCGTTCACCGCGGCCGTGGTCGGCGGGCTGGACAGCCCGGCCGGCGCGGTGATCGGCGGGCTGGCGGTCGGGCTGGTGCTGTCGTTCGTCGGCGGCTACCTCGGCGACCAGGTCACCCCGCTGGCGATCATCGTGCTGCTACTGGCCGTGCTGCTGATCCGCACGGACGGCCTGTTCGCCACGCCCGCGGCGAGGCGGATATGAGGCGCTACGCCGCGACGCTGGGCGCGGCCGGCGCGCTGCTCGGGCTCACCTACCTGCTGCCCGCGTTCCAGAACTACCAGCTCGCCACCGTGGCGGCCTACCTGTGCGCGACCGCGGGGCTGACCGTCCTCACCGGACAGTGCGGGCAGCTCTCGCTGGGCCACGGCGCGCTGATGGCCACCGGGGCGTACACGGTGGCGCTGATGCAGTCGGCC